>NZ_LMHO01000005.1:0-202822 GCF_001428185.1 Mesorhizobium sp. Root695
GGGAAGTCGACATGAATTATCAGCGGTTCTTCGAGGAAGCGATCGACCAGCTCCATGCCGAGCGTCGCTATCGCGTTTTCGCCGACCTCGAGCGCATCGCGGGCAAGTTTCCGCGCGCCATCTGGCGTTCCAACGGCCGCGCCGAGGAAATCACCGTCTGGTGCTCCAACGATTATCTCGGCATGGGCCAGCATCCCGACGTCATCGCCGCGTTCCAGAATGCGGCCGGCAAGATGGGTTCGGGCGCCGGCGGCACCCGCAACATTTCCGGCACCAGCAACCCGCTGGTCGAGCTCGAACTCGAGCTTGCCGATCTGCACGACAAGGAAGCGGCACTCGTCTTCACCTCCGGCTTTGTCTCCAACGAAGCCTCGATCTCGACCATCGCGCGGCTTTTGCCCAACTGCCTGATCATCTCGGACGAATTGAACCACGCCTCGATGATCGAAGGCGTGCGGCGCTCGGGCGCCGAGAAGAAGATCTTCCGCCACAATGATGTCGCGCATCTGGAAAGCCTGCTGCAGGCGGCGGGCCGTGAACGCGCCAAGCTGATCGTCTTCGAAAGCGTCTATTCGATGGATGGCGACATCGCGCCGATCAGGCAGATCGTCGAGCTCGCTGAACGCTACAACGCCATGACCTATATCGACGAGGTCCATGCCGTCGGCATGTACGGGCCGCGCGGTGGCGGCATCACCGAGCGCGAGGGCCTGGCCGACCGTATCGACATCATCGAGGGCACGCTGGCCAAGGCGTTCGGCACGCTGGGCGGATACATCACCGGCACCAGCGCAGTCATCGACGCCGTGCGCTCCTATGCGCCGGGTTTCATCTTCACCACGGCGCTGCCGCCGGCGATTGCCGCCGCCACCACCGCGTCGATCCGCCATCTCAAGCGCTCGCAGGCCGAGCGCGATGCCCAGCAGCAGCAGGTGACGCGAACCAAGCAGATACTTTCGGCCGCCGGCCTGCCCGTGATGGACTCGCCGACCCACATCGTGCCGCTGCTGGTCGGCGATCCGGAGGCCTGCAAGATGGCCAGCGACCGCCTGCTCGGCGTGCACGGCATCTACATCCAGCCGATCAACTACCCGACGGTGCCGCGCGGCACCGAGCGGCTGCGCATCACGCCGACGCCGTTCCACTCCGATGCACTGATCGCCGAGTTGCAGGACGCGCTGGTCGAGACCTGGGATGCACTCGGCATTCCCTATGGCTCCGCCGGTCGGCCATCCGTCGCCAAGAGCGACCGGATCATTCCCCTGCTGGTGCCACCCGACGGTGCCGCGCGGCACCGAGCGGCTGCGCATCACGCCGACGCCGTTCCACTCCGATGCACTGATCGCCGAGTTGCAGGATGCGCTGGTCGAGACCTGGGATGCACTCGGCATTCCCTATGGCTCCGCCGGTCGGCCATCCGTCGCCAAGAGCGACCGGATCATTCCCCTGCTGGTGCCTAAGTCAGGCGGCTGAAGCCCGTTTGAAAATCTACTCCGACGCCCATCTGACGTAGGTTTCTGCGCTTCCGGTGCTCACGGACCTGAATTTCCGCTGCGCTTCGGTTCTCGAAACCACGCCTGCTGACTCGCCGGAGCGATTTTCAATTCGGGCTTCGTCAGCGGCTCAGACATTCTTCATCCATTTCGCCAGCCGGTGCGCCGCTTCCTCTATCTGGTCGAGCCGGCGATGGAAGCACAGCCTAAGGAAGGCTTCGCCGCCAGGACCGAAGGCGGTGCCGGGCGCCAGGCCGACATTGGCCTTGTCGACGATGTCGAAGGCGGCAGTGCGTGAATCGGTAATGCCGTCGACGGTGAAGAAAAGATAGAATGCACCTTGCGGCACGGTGAACCGGGCGCGGCCTGTGGCGCCGAGAATGCCGCAGACCAGATCGCGTGCCTTGCGCGCCCGCTCCACTTGTTCGGCAACGAAGGCGTCACCCTCATCAAGGGCGGCGACGGCGCCGCGCTGCATGAACTGGGCGACGCCGGAGTTGGAATACTGGATCAGGTTCTCAAACACCTGCTGCAGGGCGGGGTGGGTCTTGATCCAGCCGACGCGCCAGCCAGTCATCGCCCAGTTCTTGGAAAAACTATTGACGAACAGGATGCGGTCTTCCGCCATGGCGATGTCGAGGAAGGACGGCGCACGGCCATGGCTGTAGTGGAACAGCGAATAGATCTCGTCGGCGATGATCCAGAGGTTCTTCGCACGCGCAAGATCGAGAATCGCCTGCAAGGTCTCGTGATCGGCGGTCCAGCCAGTCGGGTTCGACGGCGTGTTGATAAACAGCGCTTTTGTACGCGGCGTGATCGCCGCCGCGATCTTCTCGACGTCACAGGACCAGCCATTGCCGGAATGATCGAGCGTGACCGCCACCGGAACGGCTCCCGATATCCCTGCTGCGGCATCGAAATTCGGCCAGGCCGGCGACAGATAGACAACCTCGTCGCCGGCACCGGCGAGCGCGTCGAGCGCCAGTTGGATGGCATGCATGCCGGAACCGGTGACGATGAATTGCTCCTCGGGAAACGTCTTGCCGAAATGCCTGGCATAGTAGCGGGAAAGCGCTTGCCTGAGATCGGGGATGCCCTTCTGCCAGGTGTAGAACGTCTCGCCGCTGGCCAGCGCCTTCGACGCGGCATCGGTGATGAACGAAGGCGTCGGCAAGTCGCCCTCGCCGGCCCAGAGCGGGATCATGCCTTCGCGCAGGCGGCCGTAATTGACGACGGCGACAATGCCGCTTTCGGGCGCGGCGCGGGCTTCGGCGCGCAAGCTGTCGATCAAAGTCATGGGCGGTCCGTTCCGATCTCGGGCATTGATCCGCGCTCCTTACCAGATGCGAAAACAGAAAACCCCGGCCGCGAACGACCGGGGTTTTGGTCCAGAAGAACCTGATCTGTCTATCTCTTGGCGAGCAAGTCGCGAATTTCCGTGAGCAACGCGACGTCGGCGGGCGGCGGAGCGGCTGGTGCAGCCGGCTTCTCGCGTTCAAGCCGCTTGCGCATATTGTTCACCGCCTTGACCATCAGGAAGATGATGAAAGCGAGAATAAGGAAGTTCAACGCGACAGTGATGAAGCTGCCATACGCGAAAACAGCGCCTTGCTTTTTGGCGTCCGCCAGCGAGGTGGCGTTGACGGCCGAGGAGAGCCCCAGGAAATAGTTGTTGAAGTCCAAGCCGCCGAAAATCGCGCCGACGATCGGCATGATGATGTCATTGACAAGGGAATCGACGATCTTGCCGAAGGCCGCGCCGATGATGACGCCGACCGCAAGGTCCATCACATTGCCCTTGGAAATGAATTCCTGGAATTCTTTCAGCATTCGACCCTCCTTGTCATGACCGGCCGAACTGCCGCTTCCGTCCTTGCGGGCAATCGACCTGAGGCAACATAACAGAAACCTGCGGTTGCAACATCGGCAAAAAGGAGAAAGCGACCGGTTTCTCCTTACCTGGCGGCAGTCCCCAAAGTGCTTCACGCTGAAACGGATTTACGCGCCGCGCTTTGGGTCTTTTGTTTTGCGCATGTCGTTGCCCCAAAACCGCTGCGCACTTTTGGGCGACATGCATCAGAATTCGCGGCCTTCATGCGCCCAAAGCCGTGATGGACTCGGAAGCCAAGCTGTGATTGCGTCTGGACAAGCCGGGTTGAAATTCGGCACAGGGAGGATACTGCCGGCGTGCAGGGCTTGTTCATCGTCATCATCGCGATCGCCTATGTGACGCTGCTGTTCGCCATCGCCAGCCTGGGCGACCGCCGCTCGGCTATTTCCGAGCCGAGCCGAGGGCGGCCCTTCATCTACGCGCTCAGTCTCGCGATCTACTGCACGTCCTGGACCTTCTTCGGCTCGGTCGGCCTCTCTTCCGAGCGCGGCCTCGAATTCCTCGGCATCTATACCGGCCCGGTGCTGGTCTTCGTGTTCGGCTTTCCGCTGCTCAACCGCATCGTGCGGTTGGCCAAGACCGAGAAGATCACCTCGATCGCCGACTTCCTCGGCGCACGCTACGGCAAGAGCTTCACTGTGGCGGCGATCGCCACGCTCATCGCCACCATTGGCGCGGTGCCCTATATCGCGCTGCAGTTGAAGGCGATCTCCGGTTCGGTCAGCCTGATGGTCGAGCACTATACGGGATCGCCGCCCTCCTTCGATCCCTTCGTCAGCGACATCTCGCTGGTCGTCGCCATGCTGCTGGCGCTGTTTGCGGTGCTGTTCGGCACACGCCACGCCGACGCCACCGAACACCAGGACGGGCTGGTGCTGGCGGTGGCCGTCGAAACCATGGTCAAGCTTGCCGCCTTCCTGGCCATCGGCCTGATGGTCACCTTCCTGATCTTTGGCGGACCGAGCGACATGTTCGACAATCTCGCCCAGAACGCACAGGTTCGGCAGGCGATGAGCTACAACACCTCGCTCGCCACCTGGCTGGTGCTGACCGGCCTCAGCGGCTTTGCCATCATCATGCTGCCGCGGCAGTTCTATGTCACCATCGTCGAGAACCGTGGCGAGGCCGAACTGCGCACCGCGACATGGGTGTTTCCGCTCTACCTCGTGGCGATCAACCTGTTCGTGCTGCCGATCGCCTTTGCCGGCCTGTCGCTGGTCGGCACCGGAACCAGCAGCGATCTCTACGTGCTGTCGCTGCCCTTGTTCAGCGGTCATGATGTGCTGGCGATGGCGGCTTTCATCGGCGGGCTGTCGGCGGCGACGGCGATGGTGATCGTCGAGAGCGTGGCGCTGTCGATCATGATCTCCAACGACCTCGTCATTCCGCTGTTCGTGCGCCGCCTGCTCAAGACCTCGACATCCGAGAACCAAGACTGGTCGACGCTCATCCTCAATGTGCGGCGAGGAGCGATCTTCATCCTTTTGTTCATCGCCTTCCTCTATTACCGCGAGAGCACCAACAGCGCGCGCCTGTCGTCGATCGGCCTGATGTCGTTCGCCGCCATCGCGCAGTTCGCGCCCGCCCTGATCGGCGGGCTGATCTGGCGCGGCGCCAATGGCCGGGGCGCAGCACTCGGCATGGTCGCCGGCATCCTCGTCTGGGGTTACACGCTGCTGTTTCCATCGCTTGCCGCCCCCGATACCGAAATCATCGTGCACGGGCTGTTCGGCTTCGAGGCATTGCGGCCGCAGGCTCTGTTCGGCACCGCCGCCGAACCGCTGAACCACGGCGTGTTGTGGAGCCTGTCGATCAACGCGGTGTTCTTTGTGCTCGGTTCCCTCTCCCGCGCATCGGTGCCGTTGGAGCGCATCCAGGCGTCGATCTTCGTGCCGCGCGATGCCGGCCCGATGCCCAGCCTGCGCCGCTTCCGAACCGCCATCACCGTCAACGACCTCAAGGACACGATCGGGCGCTATCTCGGCGTCGAGCGCACCGAGCGCTCTTTCCAGTCTTTCGAAAAGACCAACGGCACCTCGCTGCACGGCAACGAGCAGGCGAGCATGGACGTCATCCGCTTTTCCGAGCAATTGCTGGCCAGCGCCGTCGGTTCGTCTTCGGCGCGGTTGATCCTGTCGCTGCTGTTTCGGCGCCATGACCGCGAATCCAGGGATGCCTTCCGCTTGCTCGACGACGCCACCGAGGCGCTGCAGCACAACCGCGACCTGCTGCAGATCGCGCTCGACCAGATGGAGCAAGGCATCACCGTCTTTGATCGCGATTTCCGCCTGATCTGCTGGAACCGCCAGTACCGGGCCCTGTTCGACCTGCCCGACGAGATGGGCCAGGTCGGCGTCTCGCTCGACAGCATCCTGCGCCATCTCTCGGAGCGCGGCGACATTCCGGCGGAGCAGCGCGTGGCCATGCTCAACCGGCTGACCAGCTTCGTCAGCCCATGGCAGATGGAGCTGAAGACCAGCGGACGCATCCTGGAACTGCGGTCCAACCCGATGCCAGACGGCGGCATCGTCGCCACCTATGCCGACATTTCCGGACGCGTCGAGCAGGACCTGGCGCTGAAGCGGGCCAATGAATCGCTGGAGCAGCGCGTCAAGACTCGCACCATCGAGCTGACCCGCGTCAACGAGGAACTGGCGCAGGCGCAGATGCTGGCCGAGGAGGCCAATCTCGGCAAGACGCGGTTCCTCGCCGCCGCCGGCCACGACATCCTGCAGCCGCTGAACGCTGCCAGGCTCTATTGCTCGTCGCTGATCGAGAAAGCCGGCAAGGGGCCCGCCGGCAAGGCGGCGGTCAACATCGAATCCTCGCTGGAATCGGTCGAGACCATTCTCGGCGCCGTGCTCGACATCTCCCGCCTCGACGCCGGCGCGATGAAGCCGGACGATACCGCCTTCAATCTCGACGGACTGCTGCGCCAGATCGGCAACGACTTCCGGCCGCTGGCCGCCGAAAAGAAACTCGAGCTGACGATCATGCCGTCATCGCTGACGGTGACGACCGACCGCAACCTGTTGCGGCGCCTGATCCAGAACCTCGTCTCCAACGCCATCAAATACACGCGCCACGGCCGCGTGCTGGTTGGCGTCAGGCGGCGCGGCGAACTGGCCGAGATCCAGGTGATCGACACCGGCATCGGCATCGCCGGCGACAAGCTGAACACAGTCTTTCACGAATTCACCCGGCTGGACGAAGGTGCGCGCGAGGCCGAGGGCCTCGGTCTCGGCCTCTCCATCGTCGACCGCATCGCCCGGGTGTTGCGCCTGGAGATCCGGATCTTTTCCAATCCGGGCAAGGGCACGCGCTTTTCCGTCATCCTGCCGGTCGCGGCAGTACAGGAGCCGCGGCGCGAGATCGAAACCAAAACTCCGGCCCGCGCGACCGCCTCGCTGGCCGGGCTGCACGTGCTGTGCATCGACAACGACACCCGTATCCTCGAAGGCATGCGGCTCCTGCTCGAAGGCTGGGGCTGCGATGTCGACACCGTGTCCGGCTCAAGGGATCTGGAGAGTGGCGCGATGCATCGCCCGGACATCGTCCTTGCCGACTATCATCTCGACGGCGAAACCGGTCTCGAACTCATCGTCAGGCTGCGCGCGATCCATGGCGACAATCTGCCAGCCGTGCTGGTCACCGCCGACCGCTCCAACGAGGTGCGCACGGCCGCGGGCGGGCTCGAGATCGCGGTGATCAACAAGCCACTCAAACCAGCGGTGCTGCGCTCGATGATGGCCAGGGTCAGGCCGCTGGCATCGGCGGCCGAATAGAGTTCAATCCGCTGCCCGCAACGGGTCGCTGCCGATCTTGGACAGGAGGATCACCGCCTGGGTGCGGCTGTCGACGCCGAGCTTCTGCAGGATGGCGGAGACATGCGCCTTTATGGTGGCCTCGGAGACGCCGAGTTCATAGGCGATCTGCTTGTTGAGCAGGCCTTCGGCCAGCATGCCGAGCACGCGGGTCTGCTGCGGCGTCAACGCCTGCAGGCGCTTGATCAGGTCGGATATTTCGGGATCGCGTTCGACGCCGAGATCGACGCCGACCGGTGCTGCAATGTCGCCGGCAAGCACCGACTGCACGGCGCTGCGGATCTCCTCCATGCTGGCCGATTTGGAGATGAAGCCAGAAGCGCCGAGATCGAGCGCCCGCCTGATGGTCGCCGGATCGTCATGCGCCGACACCACGACCAGCGGCACCGCCGGATGGATGCCACGCAGCGAGATCAGGCCGGAGAGCCCGCTGGCGCCCGGCATCGACAGGTCGAGCAGCACCAGATCGATATCCTCGTTGGCCACGACCAGCGCCTTGGCGCTCTCGAAATCGCCGGCCTCGTGGATGGCGGCGACATTGCCGATGCCGGCGAGCGCTTCGCGTAGCGCACCGCGAAACAGCGGGTGATCGTCGGCGATGACGAAAGAATAGCCGGCCGGCAAATGTCCCTCCCCGAATCCCCCGATGATTTTTGCTCTTTTCGGGATCAGTTGGACGATTATGAGGGGCTGCGCGCTGTTTTCAAGCGGCAAAGCCAGCGCGCCGCGTTTTCCCTACTTTGGGTGCTCAGGTCTTCTGCGAATTGAGCTGGGCGCCGTTGTCCTTGTCCATATCCTTGACGATGCCCATGAAGCCACGCAAGAACCGCTCCATGTAGCTCATGGTCTTGTTGAAATCCTCCTCGCTCGGCAATTTCGATTCAAGGCGGGCGGAGAGCGAATTCTCGAGCTTGGTGACGCGCTCGTCCATTGCCTTCATCGAGGTCTGGAGGCGGTCGACCTCATCCTGGAAAGCGGCGCGTTCGTCGGCCGCCATCTTGCAGACGAGTTGGCCGGAGCGTTCCTCGCAGATCGACATGGCGCCGGTCTGCGTATCCATCCGGACATAGCCGTTATCAGACTTTTCCAGCCGATAGCGGTCGGTTTCTTCCGAATAGGCTGAAGCCGCGACCAGCGAAACGAGCGCGGCGGGGATCAAGATGTGCTGCAGACGCATGTTGTCCTCCATGGCCAAGGCCTGAAATATCGCATGTTTGCGCCGGAAATGGGGAAGACCCTTGGCGTGACCTTTCCCGCGTGGCTGGTTCGGACTATAGCGCAACCATGTCTCAGATTATCTACAAGATAACCCCGCAAGCGCCTTGGCGCGAGGCCGAAACACATGGCCGCTTCACCGGTGCGCCGATTGATGTCGTCGACGGCTTCATCCATTTCTCCACGGCGGCGCAGGTCAAGGAAACCGCGGCAAAGCACTTTGCCGGCCAGACCGGCCTTCTGTTGGTCGCCATCGACGGGACCAGCCTGGGCGCCGCGCTGAAATACGAGGTCTCGCGCGGCGGCGCGCTGTTTCCGCATCTCTATGGCGTGCTGGACCTGAAAGCGGTGCTGTGGGTCCGACCGCTGCCGCTTGGCGCCGATGGGGTGCACCAGTTCCCCGCACTGGAGGGGCAATGAGCGTGCTCGACCGGCTTGGCCAGAAGCTGCTGTTCACATTCGATCCGGAAACCGCCCATGGCATGTCGATCGCGGCGCTGCGATGCGGCCTGCCGGTCGGCGCGCGGAAAACGTTCGACGCACGGCTTAAGGTGACGGTCAGCGGCCTCGAGTTTCCGAACCCGCTCGGCATGGCGGCGGGCTACGACAAGAATGCCGAAGTGCCCGACGCTTTGCTTGGCCTTGGTTTCGGCTTTGCCGAGGTCGGCACGATCACGCCGCTGCCGCAGGCCGGCAATCCGAAGCCGCGCATTTTCCGGCTGACGGCGGATGAAGCGGTGATCAACCGGCTGGGCTTCAACAATGAAGGCCATGCGGCCGCCGAAAAGCGCCTGGCCGCACGCAAGGGGCGCTCCGGCATCATCGGCGTCAATATCGGCGCCAACAAGGACAGCAGCGACCGCATCGGCGACTATGAGCGCGGTGTCGCCCGGTTTGCGCAATACGCCAGCTATCTCACCGTCAATATCTCCTCGCCCAACACGCCGGGCCTGCGCAACATGCAGGCGCGCGAGCAGCTTGGCGAACTTTTGTCGCGTGTCATGGCCGCGCGCGCCACGACAACGGCACAGCTGCCCGTCTTCCTCAAGATCGCGCCGGATCTGGTCGAGGCGGAGCTGGAGGACATCGCCGCCGAGGTCACCGAGAAGCGGATCGAGGGTGTCATCGTCTCCAACACCACCATCTCCCGACCGCCGCTGCGCAGCGGCAGCACCGCGCGCGAGACCGGCGGGCTCTCGGGCAAGCCCTTGTTCGAACGCTCAACCATCGTGCTGGCGAAGATGCGCAAGCTGCTTGGCCCGGACCGCGCCATCATCGGCGTCGGCGGCGTCGACTCCACCGACACGGCACTGGAAAAGATCCGCGCGGGCGCTGATCTCATCCAGCTCTACACCAGCATGATCTATGCCGGACCGGCACTGCCGGGCCGGATTGTCGCCGGGATGGCACGCTTTGCCGACACGGAACGGCTCAGATCCATTCGCGAGCTGCGCGACAGCCATCTCGATCGATGGGCAATGAGGCCGCTTAGCTGAACGCCGTTTGCATCCGCAGCCGCAGAATGGTGAGCAGGCTGAAGCCTCGCACCAGCAGGAAGACGTGTAGCGCCGCCCACAGACCATTGTTGCCGAAAGCGGGCGCCAAAGTGAGCAGCGCGGCGCTGAAGGCGAGGAACGACAAAAGCATCATGTTGCGCATATCGCGCGACCAAGTGGCGCCGATGAAGACGCCATCCATCTGGAACGCCAGCACACCGCTCAGCGCGGTGAATGCCGCCCACGGCAGGTAGATGTCGGCCACCGAGCGGACCTCCTGCGACGTCGTCACGAGGGCGACCAGACCGGCGCCGCCCAGCAGCAGCACGAGGGTGGCGGCCCCCGCCAGCCCAAAACCCCAGAACAGCGTCAGCCGTATCGCCTGCCGGAACGGTGCGGCGGCACGCGCACCGACGGCACGGCCCGCCAGCTGTTCGGCGGCGGTGGCGAAGCCGTCGAGGAAATAGCCGGCGACGAGAAAGAAATTCATCAGCACGGCGTTGGCGGCCAGCGTCACCGTGCCGAACTGCGCGCCCTGGCGGGTGAACAGCGCGAAGGCGGCGAGCAGCGAGAACGAGCGGATCATGATGTCGCGGTTGAGCGACAGCATGCGCAGGAAGGCGGCCATGTCGAGCAGCCTATGGCGCGGCAAGGACGGGGCCGCCCGGAACCGGCGGATCACGATCGCCAGGCCGAGCAGCATGGCAAGGAATTCGCCGGTGACGGTTGCCCAGGCGACGCCGGCGACGCCCCAGCCAAGCTTTAGGCCAAGCAGAAAGCAGAGCGCGATGTTGATGCCGTTCAGCACCAGCTGCAGCATCAGCCCGAGCCCGCCCTCGCCGCGCCCCAGAACGTAGCCAAGGATGGCGTAGTTGATCAGCGAAAAGGGTGCAGCGAGCAGCCTGATCCTGATGTAGACGCCCATAGCCTCGCTGACGCGCGGTTCGGCGCCCATGAACTTCTGCCCGGCAATGGCGACCAGCGGCGCAAGCGCCGCGAGCACGATGCCGGCGACGACCGCGATCAGCACGGCGCGCCAGAACACCGCCTGTTCCTCCAGGGCGTCGCCGCGCCCGAACGCTTGGGCGACGAGCCCGGTGGTGCCTGAGCGCAGGAAATTGAAGGTGGTGAAGACGACGTCGAAGATCAGTGCCCCCGCCGCCAGGCCGCCGAGCAGGGCGGCATCGCCGAACTGGCCAACGACAGCCGTATCGACCAGGCCGAGCATCGGCGTCGTCAGATAGGCAAGCGTCATCGGCACCGCGATGGTGAGCACGGAACGGTTGGTGACGACAAAGGATCTGGCGTCGGCTGGGATTGCACCCTTGTTCAAAGGATTGCTGCCTTGCTGTTTGCGGCTTGATCGAACAGCCGGTGTGCCCCATTTTCCGGCCACCGCGCAATCACTCATCCCGTGACGGCCAACCGAAATCCCCGGTCTGGCGCGAGGCCGTCGGATCCAGTTCATGCCCTTGCAGATCGTCCATCATCCCGACTACGACGCCGGCTTCCCCACCAACCATCGCTTTCCGATGAGCAAATATCCGCTGCTGATGGACGCGTTGCGCGCACGCGGACTTGCCGGCCCCGACACGCTCAACACCGCCGAGCCGGCGCCGGCGTCATGGCTGAGCCTTGCCCATGCGGCGGACTATGTCGACCAGGTCATCAGCTGCTGCGTGCCCGAAAGGATCGAGCGAGAGATCGGTTTTCCGATCGAGCCCCGCGTCTCGCTGCGCGCGCAGTTTGCCACCGGCGGCACGGTGCTGGCGGCGCGGCTTGCCTTGCGCCACGGCATTGCGTGCAACACCGCCGGCGGCAGCCATCATGCCCGGCGCGCGCAAGGTGCGGGCTTCTGCACCTTCAACGATGTCGCCGTCGCCGCGCTGGTCTTGCTCGCGGAAGGCTCGGCACAAAACATCCTGGTCGTCGATCTCGACGTGCATCAGGGCGACGGCACGGCGGATATTCTCGCTGATGATCCGCGCGTGTTCACCTTTTCCATGCATGGCGACCGCAACTACCCCGTGCGCAAGATCGCCTCCGACCTCGATGTCGCGCTGCCCGATGGCACGGGTGACGCCGCTTACATGGAGAGGCTCGCCGCGATCCTGCCGGACCTGTCCGCCCAAGCCCATTGGGACATCGTGTTCTACAATGCCGGCGTCGACGTCCATGCCGAGGACCGGCTTGGCAGGCTCTCACTATCGGATGACGGCCTGCGCACCCGCGACGAAACGGTCATCCGCCACTTTCGCACGCAGGGCATTCCGGTCTGCGGCGTCATCGGCGGTGGTTATTCCACGGACGTGCCCGCGCTTGCCGCGCGCCATGCCATCCTGTTCGAGGTGGCCTCGGGCCACGCCCGATAGCTACTTGCGGTAGTTGGCGATCCTGAGCAGGATGAAAGCCGGCACGACGATGGCCGCGCCCAGCAAGATATAGCCAAGGAAACGGTCGATGGCGTGGAAGCCCAGATTCCACAGGTCAATGAAGAACTTCTGGATGCCGTAGAACACATCCATCGGCGACCAGCCGAAGGCATTCATGACCAGGCCGACGAGGAAAGACACGACCAGCAGTTTCAGGATCACCTTGAGCGGCGAGTCGCCGAGAAAGCGCGTCAGTGCGGACAAGGCCCGTCTCCAGATTGAGGTACCCAGACTCGAGGGCGACGGCCCAGACATACGCACTTGGGTTGCCGGCTTCAAGCCGACAGTTTGCTGGATGCCGAAGGCCTCCACCGAGCGATTGCATGGCGTGGCCACAAGCAGGCCCAAGCGCATAGCGGACCGCGGGCCGACGACCGCGGCCGATCCCGCTGGCTTATCTGTTTTCTAACCAATTGCCGCTATTTCCAATCGAATAGCGGGAGCAAGGCTTTTGGTGGAGACGGAGAAAAACACCGCGCGACGCGCCGTCATGCTGTCGGTGGTCGTCCCATGCTACAATGAGCTGGGCGGGGTGGCCGAACTGCATCGGCGGGTGACGGCCGCATGCCTGGAACAGGGTCCTTCCTACGAGATCGTCCTTGTCATCGATGGCGCGACGGACGGCACGCGCGAGGCCATTTTCCAGCTGGCCGAAAAGGACGACCATATCGTCGCTATCGATCTTGCCCGCAATTACGGCCACCAGATCGCGTTGAGCGCGGGGCTCGAATTCTGTCGCGGCCAGCGCATTCTCATTCTCGATGCCGATCTGCAGGATCCGCCTGAACTGCTCGGCGCGATGATGACGAAGATGAACGAAGGCTTCGATGTCGTTTACGGCCAGAGGCTGACGCGCGACGGCGAAAGCTGGTTCAAGCTCGCTTCCGCCTCGATGTTCTACCGCTTGCTGCGCCGGCTGGTCGACGTCGACATAGCCCCGAATACCGGTGATTTCCGGCTGATGAGCCGCCGCGCGCTCGACCATCTGAACGAGATGCCCGAACGCTACAGGTTCATTCGCGGCATGGTGAGCTGGATCGGGCTGAAACAGGTGGCTCTCCCCTATGAACGGCACCGGCGCTTTGCCGGCACCACGCACTATCCCCTGAAGAAAATGGTTCTTCTGGCGGTCGATGCGATGACCAGCTTCTCCATCGTACCCTTGCGGTTCGCCTCGCTGCTCGGAATGACGTTCGGGCTTCTGGGGCTGGTCGTGCTCGGCTACACCCTGTTCGAGTGGTCGGTTGGAAACGTCTTACCCGGCTGGACCAGCCTTGCCGCGATCGTGCTGATCCTCGGCAGCGTCCAGCTTATGGTGCTTGGCATCTTCGGCGAGTATCTCGGGCGCATGTACATGGAGACAAAGCGGCGGCCGCTCTACTTCGTCAACGAGATCGTTTCGCGCAGCCAGGCAACCGGGGACAAGGAACTGCCCGTCCATCGCCTGCAGGAGATGGCAAAGAGGGCCGCGCGTGGTTGAGGCGAAGGTCGACCGGGCGTAGCGGGAACGGCATGGGCAGGATGCGATCGGCTCTTCCGTCTGATTTCTCGCGGATGCTGCGATTTGGTGCCGTCGGGCTCCTCAACACGGCGCTCGGATATACGCTCATTCTGGTAGGGCTGGCGCTGGGCCTCGGCGATATCGCCTCCAACGCGGCGGGCTATGCCGCCGGCCTCACCCTCGGTTTCTTCCTCAACCGCCAATGGACGTTCAGCCGTGCCGGTGGCTTTCGCCCAGGCGCGATCGTGCGATACGCGATCACCTTCCTTATCGCCTACGGTGCCAACCTGGGCGTCGTGGTCACCGCCATGTCTGCCGGCTACATCGAAAACCCGTTTGTCCATCTGGCGGGAAACTGCCTTTACTCGGTCATCTTCTATGTCGGCTCGGCTCGTTTCGTGTTCGTCGGCGGCCCCGATGATCCCGATTCCTTGACCGGAATGAACGCGAAGTGACCTGGAGCCGCGACATGAACCAGACCGAGGCAATCTTGACGGCCACGCTGTCGATCGAGGACGCACAGCGCACCCGGCTGGTCTTCTGCCTGCTCGCGGCCTTGGCGATGGCGGGGGCACTGGCTGCCCAGGCCGGTGCCACCCTGCAGGATCCCGACAGCTGGTGGCAAGTCAAGGTCGGGTTGGATTTCCTGGCAAACCGGACATTTCCGACGGTCGACCCTTATTCCTACACGTTTGCCGGTCAGCCATGGATTGCCAAGGAATGGCTGGGGCAGGTTCTGCTGGCTCTTGCCTACCGGACAGGAGGCTGGAACGGGGTGGTCACTGTGATCATCACCTCGATTTCCCTGACGGTTTTCCTGATGGGGTGGTTTCTCAGCGCATGGCTGAAGCCGATCCTGGCGATTACACTGGCTTTCGCCGTGGTGTTCCTGATCAACCCGATCTTCACGGCGCGTCCGCATGTCTTCACGTTCCCGATCATCGTCATCTGGACGGAGATGCTCTTTCGTGCGGCACGGGAAGAACGGGCGCCGCCCTGGTGGCTGCTCGTGCTGGTCGTGTTGTGGGCGAACCTGCACGCCACCTTCACCTTGAGCTTCGTTATCGCGGCTTTCGCCGGTCTGGATCTGCTGGCGCGCACCGGCCTGTCAAAACCCGCCGTCCTGGCGAAATGGGTCGCATTCGGTCTGCTTTGCCCGCTGGTGAGCCTGATCCACCCCTATGGCGTCCAGGCCATCCTGGCGACCCTGACCGTGGCCTACGGCAATGAGGCTGTGCCGCTGATCATGGAATGGAAAGCATTCAATCAGCCGGATAACCCCGTCCAGGAAGTGGCGATGCTGCTGGGACTTTTCGGGCTTCTGGTGTCCCGGTTGCGAATTGGCTGGGCCAAGGCGTTGTTCGTCGTCTTCACCTTGCATGTCTATCTCGCCCATCTGCGTTTCATGTATCTGTTCTTCCTGCTGGTCCCCTTGGTGATCGCGGTCGAGGTCGCGCTGCAATACCCCTCACTTTCAGCCATCGCATGGCTGGCGGAAAAGCGCGACGGACCGGAAAAATTCTTCGCCAGGCGGTTCTACGCGATCTGCGGCGCGGCGGTCGTTTTGGTGATCGGCGCGGTCGCCGTGCTCGGCAGCGCCTATCAGGTCGCTCCGAGCCCGAAGACATCGGCCAGCGGGGCGCTGGCGTTCGCCGAAAGCCATCATCTGTCCGGCAATGTGCTGAATTCCTACAATTTCGGCGGCACGCTGATCTTCCACGGGATCAAGACCTATATCGATGGACGGACGGACCAGCTGTTTCTGGGCGGTTTCACAAAAACCGATGACGAGACGGGGCACAGCGACGGCAAACCGCTCCTCGAAGCCCGGCTGAAGAAATACGCAATCGGCTGGGCGCTGCTGTCGGCCGGCGACAGCCGCATCCCCTTCTTCGACCAGTTGGGCTGGAAGCGGGCCTATGCGGACGACTACGCGGTGATCTACCTCCCCGGCGCCTGATCCTGCCTGGCGCAGGCACGGGCGCCGCTTTGACGATTGCCCGAAGCCGGGCCATCATGGTATCGAGGGCTCACGCGGGTATGATGTAATGGTAGCTTGTCAGCTTCCCAAGCTGAACGCGAGGGTTCGATTCCCTCTACCCGCTCCAGCTTAAGGCGCTAGAGACATTTCAGCGCCTGCCTGTTCGTCGAACAAAACCGAGCAGCCTCGCGCAAGCGCTACCGTTGCGATGGCGTTTGCTACTACGTCATCCGACGAGACGAAATCGCCGGTCAGTACCCGCAATTCTTCCACGCTTTCAGCCATGGACACGAAATTCCCGACCGATCGATCGTGCTTGCAGGCCTCGACCACGTAAAGCAGATCGATGATTTCGAAGCTGCGCATGTTCAGCCTCCAGAAGAAAATCGTCCCTTGCAAGATCATGAACGCATCGGCAGGAAATAATGTTCCCGGCTCGCTTTCGCTAGCCTCTGCCTGGCGGCTCTTTCATGTACTTTGCGCGCCCCGTCGGCTGATTTCACCCTCGCGGCGGAGTCGATCGACGTATCTTGCCAGGCAGACGGCCCTACCCGAGCAGCCCTCATCCCACTTCCCTCAGAATGAAATCATGCAGCATCTTGGCGGCCGGCGACAACACGCGGTTCTTTACCGTGATCAGGCTGTAGGGCCTGACCTCGATGTCGAATTCGGTCTGGACGACGTCGATGGCGCCGGCCAGCCCGTCGGGATTCTGGATGAATTTCGCCACCTGCACCGAGACCGGCGCAATGGCATCGGACTGCGCGACCATGACCAGCGTCAGGAGCAGCGAGCTGGTGTTGAGGATGCGGTCCGGCAGAGCGATGTTGCGGTTGAGGAAATTGCTCTCCATCGCCTGGCGCAAGGGCGAGCCGCCCGACTGGAAGACCCAGTCATAGGCGGCGGTCTCTTCCAGCCGCACCGCCTTGCCCTTGGTGAGCGGATGCCCCCGTCGCACGATCAGGCAGGCCTTCTCGACGCCGATGACGCGCGACTCGAACAGCCGCGGATTGAGATCGTCGGGGATGCGCGCGATGATGAAATCATGGCGCGTGGCGATCAGCTCGCGCGCCAGCACGTTGGAGGTCTCGACCTGCATGGTGATCTCGATGCGCGGATAGATGCGGCGAATCTCGCGAATTGCCGGCACCGCCAGTTCGATCGCCGGCGCCGTCACCGCACCCAGGAACACCGAACCGCCCTTGCCCGCCTTGAGTTCGGAAATTTCGCGGTCGACCTCGCGCATCTCCAGCAGGATCGAGCGCGCGCGCCTGGCCAGTGCCTTGCCGTAAGGTGTCAAGGTGATGCCGCGCGGCAGTCTTTCGCACAGCTTGACCTCCAGCACCGCCTCCATCTCGCTGATCATGCGCGAGGCCGCCGGCTGCGAAATGTTCATCACCTGCGCCGCCGCGCTGACTCGGCCATGGTCGTCGAGCGCGACGATCATGCGCATGTGACGTAGGCTGAGACCGCTGCGCAGCAGAGTTTCGCCATCGCCTGGAATCTCTCTGTAACCATTTGAAACTGCAGTCGGATTCCCGATTGCCGCCATCGCTTTCCCTCTCTTCTGCTCGCGGAGGGGCCGGTATTGGATCAGCCCGTCACGTCGCAACACCATATACCAATTATGATATAGCAACTATCAAAGATCGCATTTGACAGTTATGGCAAAGAACCCCATTTTTCGCGCGTTCCGAGACGCGACGGTCGCTGACGAGAAAAATCGTATCGATTGAAATCAGTGCCTCGGGGCCATGGGAGGATACCGGAGATCGATATGACGGCAGCAGTGCCTTGGCGCTTCTGCACGATTGCGCGGCCCGCGACCCCCGGGGTGCCGCGTCCATCAACCAGGGAGAGTTACATTGAAAATCATCAAGACACTGGCCGCCGTCGCGGCCCTTGGCATCGCTGCCATGACCTACTCGGCGCATGCAGCCGACAAGGGTCTTGTCGGCGTGCTGATGCCGACCAAGACCTCGCAGCGCTGGATCAATGACGGCGACGCCGTCAAGTCCCAGCTCGAGGCTCTCGGCTACACTGTCGACCTGCAATACGCGCAGGACGACATCCCCAACCAGCTCAGCCAGCTGGAAAACGAAATCACGAAGGGCCCGAAGGCGCTGATCATCGCCTCGATCGACGGTACCACTTTGTCGGATGCGCTGCAGAAGGCCGCTGATGCGGGCGTCGTCGTCGTCGCCTATGACCGCCTGATCAAGAAGACCGCCAATGTCGACTACTACACCACTTTCGACAATTTCGGCGTCGGCGTGATCCAGGCGAATTCCCTGGTCAAGGGCCTCAAGGAGCGTTTCCCGAACACCAAGCCGTGGAACGTCGAACTGTTCGGCGGCTCGCCGGACGACAACAACGCCTTCTTCTTCTACAACGGTGCGATTTCCGTGCTGCAGCCGCTGATCGACGACGGCTCGATCAAGATCAAGTCGGGCCAGATGGGCATGGACAAGGTCGGCACGCTGCGTTGGCTCGCCGCCACCGCCCAGGCGCGCATGGACAATTTGCTGTCGGCCAACTATTCGGACGGCAGCCGCGTCGATGGCGTGCTGTCGCCCTATGATGGCCTGTCGCGCGGCATCACCGCCTCGCTGCGCGCTGTCGGTTACGGCACGGACGCACAGCCCTGGCCGATCGTGACCGGCCAGGATGCCGAAACCGCCTCGGTCAAGCTGATCATCACGGGCGAGCAGTACTCGACCGTGTTCAAGGACACCCGCGAACTGGCCAAGGCCACTGTCGAGCTCGTCGACAAGGTGCTCTCGGGTGGCAAGCCGGACGGCCTCGATGAAAAGACCTACAACAACGACGTCAAGGTCGTTCCTTCGATCCTCTTGACGCCGCATGAGGTCGACAAGTCGAACTACCAGGCACTGGTCGTCGACTCCGGCTACATCAAGGCCGACGAACTGAAGTAAATTCGGTTACAAAGTCAGGGGTCCTGCGCAACGCAGGGCCCCTTTTCGTTCACCAGCGAGCCCGGTATTGTTACCGACCTCGCCGGCAGTGTTTGCCGACCTCGCAAGGAGCGGTAGTCCCCATGGCCTCGACGATTTTGGAGATGCGCGACATCACCAAGACGTTCCCCGGCGTGAAGGCGCTTTCGAACGTCAACCTCAGCGTCGAGGAAGGCGAGATTCATGCCGTGGTCGGCGAGAACGGCGCCGGCAAGTCGACGCTGATGAAGGTGCTGTCGGGCGTCTATCCCACAGGCACCTATGACGGCCAGATCATCTTTCAGGGCCAGGAATGCCACTTCAAAGGCATCCATGACAGCGAACACAAGGGCATCGTCATCATCCACCAGGAGCTTGCCCTGGTGCCGATGCTGTCGATTGCCGAAAACATCTTCCTCGGCAACGAACACGCGAAATTCGGCATCATCGACTGGGACGCCAACGAGGCGCGCACCAGCGCCCTGTTGAAGAAGGTGGGCCTCAAGGAGGACCCCAAGACGCTGATCACCAATATCGGCGTCGGCAAGCAGCAGCTGGTCGAGATCGCCAAGGCGTTGAGCAAGGAAGTCAAGCTCTTGATCCTCGACGAGCCTACGGCATCGCTCAGCGAAAAGGACAGCCAGGCGCTGCTCGACCTGCTGCTCGAATTCAAGCGGCAAGGCATGACCTCGATCCTGATCTCGCACAAGCTCAACGAGGTGAACCGGGTTGCCGACAAGGTCACCGTGATCCGTGACGGGCGCACTATCGAGACGCTGGCCAAGAAGGACATCTCGGAAGATCGCATCATCACCTCGATGGTCGGCCGTTCGCTCGACGACCGCTATCCGCCGCGCGAGCCTGACATCGGCGAGGTCGTGTTCGAAGTGAAGAACTGGTCGGTCTATCATCCGCTCCATGCCGAGCGACACGTCATCAAGGGCATCGACATCAACGTGCGCAAGGGCGAGGTGGTGGGCATTGCCGGGTTGATGGGCGCCGGCCGCACCGAATTCGCCATGAGCATGTTCGGCCGTTCCTATGGCCGCCGTATCACCGGCGAGGTGCTGCTCAAGGGCAAGCCGATCGATGTTTCCTCGGTGAGCAAGGCGGTCGAACACGGAATCGCCTACGTGACCGAGGATCGCAAGACCTACGGCCTCAACCTCATCGACCATATCAAGCACAACATCACGCTGGCCAATCTCGGCGGCGTCTCGCGCCACAGCGTGATCGACGACATGCGCGAACTCAGCGTGGCCAACGACTATCGCAAGAAGACCAATATCCGCGCTTCCAGCGTCTATCAGATGACCGGCAATCTTTCCGGCGGCAACCAGCAGAAGGTGGTGCTGTCGAAATGGCTGTTCGCGGACCCCGAAGTGCTGATCCTCGACGAGCCGACGCGCGGCATCGATGTCGGCGCCAAGTACGAAATCTACACGATCATCGCCCGGCTTGCCGCCGAAGGTAAGGCGATCGTGGTCATTTCGTCGGAAATGCCAGAACTGCTCGGCATCACCGACCGTATCTATGTCATGAACGAAGGACGCATAGTCGGAGAAATGCCCGCGGCGGACGCAAGCCAGGAAAAAATAATGCGCGCCATCGTTCGGGGAGAAGGAAAAGCAGCATGAGCACGGAAAGCGCCCCCGCCCCGCAAAGCAAAGTCGCCGAAGACGTGCCGCAGCGTCCACGCATCGCCGTCTCGGCGCTGGCGACGAACCTGCGCGAATACGGCCTGATACTGGCGCTGATCGCCATCATGGTGTTCTTCCAGTTCACCACCTCCGGAACGCTGTTCAAGCCAGTGAACCTGAGCAATCTGGTGCAGCAGAACTCGTTCATCATCGTGATGGCGCTGGGCATGTTGCTGGTCATCGTCTCGGGCCATATCGACCTCAGCGTCGGCTCCGTCGCCGGCTTCATCGGCGCACTGGCGGCGATGATGATGGTCATCTGGCCGCTCGGCCCGTTCAGCAATCCGCTGGTGGTGTCGATCATTTGCCTCATCGTGGGCGGCGCGATCGGCGCCGCGCAAGGCTACTGGATCGCCTATCACCGAATACCGAGCTTCATCGTCACGCTGGCCGGCATGCTGATCTTCCGCGGCATCTGCCAGGCGCTGCTGGGCGGCGGTTCCTCGGTGGGCCCACTGCCCGATGGCTTCAAGGCGCTCAGCTCCGGCTTCATCCCGGATGTCATTGGGCCACTGACGCTTATCCCGCCGACGGTTAACGCGGCCGGCAAGACCATCATGGGCAGCGGCCTGACCCTCCACATGACGACGATCGTGCTGGGCCTGATCGCTGTGCTGGCCTACGCCTATTTCGGGCTGAGGACGCGACGCAAACGCGAACGCCATGGCTACGAGGCCGAACCCTTTACCCTGTTCGTCATCAAGACGCTGGTCGGCAGCGCGCTGGCGCTGTTCCTGGTCTACCAGTTCGCCAGTTACAGGGGCCTGCCGGTGGTGCTGCTCGTCATGGGCGTGCTGATTTCGCTGTTCGTCTTCGTCACCAAGCGCATGACTATCGGCCGCCGCATCTATGCAATGGGCGGCAATGCCAAGGCAGCGCAGCTGTCGGGCATCAAGACCGAGCGGCTGACGCTGATGGTGTTCGTCAATATGGGCGTTCTGTCGGCGCTTGGCGGCCTGATCATCGCGGCCCGCCTTGGGCAGGCGGTGCCGGCCGCGGGCCTCGGCAGCGAGCTCGACGTGATCGCTGCCGTCTTCATCGGCGGCGCCTCGGCGATGGGCGGTGTCGGCCAGGTCATCGGCGCGGTGGTCGGCGGCTTCATCATGGGCGTCATGAACAACGGCATGTCGATCATGGGTGTCAATGTCGACTGGCAGCAGGTGGTCAAAGGCCTGGTGCTGCTCGGTGCCGTGATCTTCGACGTGTACAACAAGAACAAGGCTTGAACAGACTTTAGTCGAGGCAAGCAGGAGGCATACGATCGCGGCGCTGCCGGCAAACCCGCCGGCGTAAAGAAGTCCCCTGAGGGACCAGGCCCGCGAGCGCAATCCGAACGGAGAATATCAACCGTGGCATGGACGACGTCCCGGCCGCGCTGAGCAAGGTTTGCTGTTTTGGCAGCCCTGCCAAGGCAAATGAGAGAGGATTTATCATGCTGATCTCCCAGATCCTTGACGACGCCGAGACCATCCGC
This sequence comes from Mesorhizobium sp. Root695, assembly GCF_001428185.1. Lineage (NCBI taxonomy): Bacteria > Pseudomonadati > Pseudomonadota > Alphaproteobacteria > Hyphomicrobiales > Phyllobacteriaceae > Mesorhizobium > Mesorhizobium sp. Root695. The sequence continues at coordinate 21,962 of NZ_LMHO01000005.1, forward strand.
GTCGTTGCCCGCAACGGCGGCAAGACCCGGATCATAAACGGCGCCCGCAGCGTCTATTCGCTGGCGATGGAGGCTGCCCGCACCGGCGTCGGCCTCGCCGCGCTGATCGAACGCAAGGGGCTCGGCGAAACGGTCGATCTCGAAGCGGCCTACAAGAAAGGGCGGCTGCTGTCGCCGATCAACCATCCCGACCCGGCGCATCTGCACCTGACCGGCACCGGACTGACGCATCTCGGCTCAGCCGCGACACGCGACTCCATGCACAAGAAGCTCAGTGCCGATGGCGAGGAGCAGCTAACCGATTCCATGAAGATGTTCCGCATGGGGCTGGAGGGCGGCAAGCCCGCGAAAGGCCAGATCGGCGTGCAGCCGGAATGGTTCTACAAGGGCAACGGCACGATGGCGGTGGCGCCAGGTGCCGCACTCCTGTCACCGGCTTTCGCCAAGGACGCCGGGGAAGAGCCCGAAGTGGCCGGCATCTATGTCATCGGCGACGACGGCGCGCCCTTCCGCGTCGGCTTCACGCTGTCGAACGAATTCTCGGACCATGTGACCGAGCGCGTGAACTATCTCTTCCTGGCCCATTCCAAGCTGCGCAATGCTTCGTTCGGCCCGGAAATCCTGATCGGCGACCTGCCTTCCGATATCCGTGGCACCTCGCGCATCGTGCGCGACAGCGAGGTGTTGTGGGAAAAGCCGTTCCTGTCCGGCGAAGCGAACATGTCGCACACAATCGCCAATCTTGAGCATCACCACTTCAAATACGCGGCCTTCCGCCAGCCGGGCGACGTGCATGTGCATATGTTCGGTACGGCGACGCTGTCCTTCGCCGACGGCATCAAGACCGAGGCCGGCGACGTGTTCGAGATCGAAGCCGGAGATTTCGGCCTGCCGCTACGCAACCCGCTTGAGATCGAAAAGCCGGTGAAGGTGGAGGTGAAGGCCCTGTGAGCTAGCGCAGAATTGGGACGAGGAATGAACCGGATACGGCTTGGCATTGCATTCATCGGCCTGGTGCTTGCCTTTGCCTGTTTCTCCTCGACGGCCTACAGCGCGGCGCGCTGCAGCCCGGCATCCTATCGCGAAGCCCGGTCGGCAATGACCAGCCAGCTTCTGGCTACCGGTTACTCGAAGACGCAGGTCGGCTTTCTGATGCGCAATGCGAACCGCATGACATCGGAGATGCGCGCCGACAAGCTCAACGAGAAAGCCAAAGCCTGCGGCATCGAGTCTGCACGGGCCTATGTCCTTGAATGCCTCGACAAGCAGTTGTTCCCGTTGAAATACGGCACAAGCGCGTCGCTCGACGACGAGAAACAGACCAAGGGATTTTGGGGCAAAAAGCGCCTGACGGTGCGCGAGCTGCTCTTTATCGGTGAGTTCCACGCCTGCCTCGGCGCCGCGAAGGAATATCTCTTTCGCGGCTGACACCAGCCTCGGCGGCGAGGATTAGCGCGCCGCTCTAAAATGCTTGGAGAGTTTCAGGCCCTGCGCCTGGTAATTGGAGCCGAGATCGGTGCCGTAGAGTGCCTGCGGCCGCTTCAGCATATGCTCGTAAACCAGCCTGCCGACGATCTGGCCATGGTCGAGGATGAACGGCACTTCGTGGCTGCGCACCTCGAGCACCGCCCGGCTGCCGGTGCCACCGGACGCCGAATGGCCGAAGCCCGGATCGAAGAAGCCGGCGTAGTGGACGCGGAATTCGCCGACCAGCGGATCAAAGGGCGTCATCTCGGCGGCATAGAGCGGCGGCACATGCACCGCTTCCTGGCTGACGAGGATGTAGAATTCGTCGGGATCGAGCACCAGCTCGCCGGCGCCGCTCTTGTGGATCGGCTCCCAGAAGTCGACGACCTCCTGTGCCGCGCGCTTGTCGACATCGACGAGGCCGGTGTGATGCTTGCCGCGATAGCCGACCAGGCCGTTCTGATCGCCATTGAGGTCGATCGACAGCGCGATGCCGCCGCCGGAAATGTTCGGCGGCTCGGTGGCGACCAGCATCTCGGCGCGATGCAATTCATACAGCTCGGCTTCCGAGAGCAGCGCATTGCCGGTGCGGAAACGGACCTGCGACAGCCGCGAGCCGGTGCGGACGACGATCGGGAAGGTGCGCGGGCTGACCTCCAGATAGAGCGGACCATGATAGCCGGCGGCGATCTTGTCGAACTCGTGGCCGCGATCGGTCATGACACGGGTGAAGATGTCGAGCCGCCCGGTCGAGCTCTTCGGATTGGCCGAGGCCGAAATGTCTGCCGGCAATGCCAGGCTTTCAAGCAAGGGCACGATGTAGACGCAGCCGGTCTCCAGCACCGCGCCCTCGGCAAGATCGATTTCGTGCAACTGCAGCCGATCGAGTTTTTCCGAAACCTTGTGGTTGGGGCCGGGCAGGAAGGAGGCACGCACCCGCCAGGCCTTGTCGCCGAGCCTGAGATCAAGACTGGCGGGCTGGATCTGGCCGGCATCGAGCGCGCGCGTCGACTTCAGCGCGCCGGACTGGAACAGCGCCGAGATGTCCTGATCGGGAAGAATGCCTGTCTGCCGCAAGGCTCCGCTCCTTAGCCGCTGGTACAAACCTCTTAATGAAGCCGGCAATTGACGCAAGCGTGGCGCGGGTCTAAAGGGTCGTTATCCCGTGGTGATTTGGCCGGTCGGCTTGCAGCCACGTTAAACAAGTCGCTAAAGGACCGTCGGGCCGCAAGGCCGTATGGACCGGTTGCGACTTTCGCGGCCGGTTTTTTTGTGTCTGGAAGAAGAGCGATGAGCACCAATAAGCGCAACTGGAAGCCTCAGACAGCACTCGTGCACAGCGGAACGCTGCGTTCCGGTTTCGGCGAAACGTCTGAAGCGATTTACCTCACCCAGGGCTATGTCTACGAAACGGCGCAGGCCGCCGAAGCCCGTTTCAAGGGTGAGGAGCCGGGCTTCATCTATTCGCGCTACGCCAATCCGACCGTCGATATGTTCGAGAAGCGCATGTGCGCACTCGAAGGTGCGGAAGACGCCCGCGCCACCGCGTCCGGCATGGCCGCGGTGACGGCTGCGCTTCTGTGCAGCGCCAAGGGCGGCGACCATATCGTGGCGGCGCGTGCGCTGTTCGGCTCGTGCCGCTGGGTGGTCGAGACGCTTGCGCCGAGATACGGCATCGAGGCGACGCTGGTCGACGGCACCGACATCGCCAACTGGGAAAAGGCGGTCAAGCCGAACACCAAGCTGTTCTTCCTGGAAAGCCCGACCAACCCAACGCTGGAAGTGGTCGATATCGCCGCCGTCGCTTCGCTTGCCAATTCGATAGGCGCCAGGCTGATCGTCGACAATGTTTTCGCCACGCCCCTGCAGCAGAAGCCCTTGCAACTCGGCGCCCACATCGTCGTCTATTCGGCGACCAAGCATATCGATGGCCAGGGTCGCTGTCTCGGCGGCGTCATCCTGTCGGACAAGAAGTGGATCGATGAGAACCTGCATGACTATTTCCGCCACACCGGTCCCAGCCTGTCGCCCTTCAACGCCTGGACGCTGCTGAAGGGCCTGGAAACGCTGCCGCTGCGGGTGCGCCAGCAGACAGAAAGCGCAGGCCGGATCGCTGACTTCCTGGCCGAGCGGCCGGAAATCGCCCGTGTCATCTATCCCGGGCGGGCCGACCACCCGCAGGCCGATATCGTCAAGAAGCAGATGTCGGGCGGCTCGACGCTGATCTGCCTCGACGTCAAGGGCGGCAAGCAGGCGGCCTTCGCCTTGCAGAACGCGCTCGACATTGTGCTGATCTCCAACAATCTCGGCGACGCCAAGAGCCTGATCACCCACCCGGCGACAACGACGCACAAGAATCTGAGTGACGAGGCGCGCGCCGAACTCGGCATTGGGGCGGGCACGCTTAGACTGTCGGTCGGCCTGGAGGACACCAACGATCTGCTAGAGGACATCGCGCAGGCTCTGAAGGCCAAATAAGAGGGCTTTCAGGCGCCGGACGGCGTCTCTTCCAGCTCGGCCGCCTTGGTGCCGATGGTCATCGCATTGCCGCGCCAGTCGACGGCGCCGCCGAGCCAGCCGCGCGCCCACATTGCCGGCAGGATCAGGTCGCGCGCGATGATCGCGGCAACCATGCGTGGCGACAGGTACCAGCCCTTGGACCAGGCCAGGGCGCACTCGGGAAGATAGAAGGCGGCCAATACGGCAATTGCGGTTGCCCAGAGGCTGACGCCGGCACTTGCCGCCGCAAGCAGCGCAAGCGCCAGCGGCACCACAGCTCCGGTCAGGATTTCGGGCGCGAAGAACAGCGGGAAGGTGACGCGGCGCAGGCGCGCCCAGCGGGCCTGACGCGACCAGATCTCGTCAAACGTGCGCCGGCCGAGCGGCTGCTCGAAGGGCGCGGCGACGAGATTGACTCGCAGGCCGAGGCCATTGACCAGCTTGGTCGCGGCGGCATCCTCGGCGATCTCGGCCGCCAGCGCGCGGATGCCGCCATTGGCGTCGAGCATCGGCTTGTTCCAGAGCATGCTCTTGCCCTGGGCAAAGCCAAGGCCGAGTGCCTCGCCGGCATATTGCCAGCGCGCCTGCAGCGTGTTGAGGAAAGCGCATTCGACTTCAGCCCAGAAACCGGCCGGCCGCGAGCCTATCGGCGTCGAGCAGACAAGGCCGGTATCCGGCCGCCATGCAGCCATCAGGTGCTGGACGTAATCCCTCGGCATCAGCACGTTGGAATCGGCCAGGGCAACCCAGTCGTGCCGCGCGGCCTCCCAGCCCTTGACGCAATTGTTGAGTTTCGGATTGGCGCTGATGCGGTCGTCGCCGACCAGAAGCCGGGCCGGCACCTTCGGGAACCGGGCAATTGCCCTGTTTATCAGTTTGACCACCGGGTCGTCGGCATGGGCAACGCAGAAGATCAGCTCGTAGTGCGGCCAGTCGAGCGAGAAGGCACGTTCCAGCGTCTCGCGCGTGAACGGCTCGACGCCACGCGACGGCACGACAATCGACACTGGCCGCGGCTTGCCGGCCGGCGGCGCGATAATGCGGCGCCGTTTCAGACGTGAAGCGGCAAGCACGATGCTGGCGAGATTTGAGAGGATAAGGGCAGTCGAAAGCGCGGCGGCTATGAGAGTGAGTTCCATCGAGATCCGGTCACTCCAGAAAACCGGTCCGCCAGAACAATCTGGCTGGCAGGACGACCGATTTCAACAGTTCGACAGAGCGCCCGAGTCGCGCGGCACTGGTCGGCGCACACCATCATTGTCATGTGTCACTTAAATGACATTCTTTGCCGCCACCTGCCGTTCGATCGGCAATGAAGGGACGCGCACCGTTGACCAGCCTGCAACGAGCGCCGAGAGTTACCGGATTGTTTTTGGAGCCGCTTATGTACAGCGCCGTCACGCGCAACATCGAAGTGCAGGTCAGGCCGTTCTATCTGGAGGATCGCTCGAATCCCTCAGAGAACCGCTATGTCTGGGGCTATCAGATAACGATCGACAATCAGTCGGACGATTTCGTTCAGCTTTTGTCGCGCTATTGGCACATCACCGACGGCACCGGCCGGGTCGAGGAGGTTCGCGGCGCCGGCGTCGTCGGCGACCAGCCCGAACTCAATCCCGGCGACAGCTACCAATACACGTCCGGTTGCCCGCTCTCGACGCCGTCCGGCATCATGGTCGGGCACTACACGATGCGAAACAAGCGGGGCGAGACGTTCGACATCGCCATCCCGGCGTTTTCACTCGATCTGCCGGGAACGCGGCGGACGGTGAATTAGCGTCCTTCTCCCCGTGAACGGGGAGAAGGGAGACTTTCCTACTGAGCCGCAAATTCCGCTGGGTCGAAGTCATATTGCTTCGAGCAGAATTCGCAGGCGACGTGGATGCCGCCGTCCTCGGTGCTGTCCTTGATCTCCTGCGCGGAAAAACCCTCGAGGATGCCGCGGATCTTGTCCCGGGAACACGAGCACTGGTCGGCGACCGGAACGCCGCCGAAGACGCGAACGCCGTGCTCGTGGAACAGCCTGTAGAGCAGCCGCTCGGCGCCGATCGTCGGGTCGATCAGTTCGGTCGGCTCGATGGTGCCGAGCAGGGCCAGCAACTCCTGCCAGGAATTGTCGGCCGGATCGTCGATCTCCTCGCGCGGATAGCCATCGCCACCCGGCAGGTCCGGCACGCGCATGCGCTCGGGCGACTGCGGCAGGAACTGCGCCAGGATGCCGCCGGCGCGCCACTGCTCGCGGGCGCCACCGGGGCCGGGCGTCAGCAGCTTGGCCACCGACAGCCTGAGATCGGTCGGGATCTGCTCCGACTGACGGAAATAGGTGCGTGCCGCATCTTCCAGCGTCTCGCCATCGAGCTGGACGATACCCTGATAGCGCTGCGTATGAGCGCCTTGGTCAATGGTGAGCGCCAGCACGCCGCTGCCGAGCAGGGTCTGCTGCGATGTTTCGCCTGCCGCGACCAGCGCCTCCAGCCGGTCGGCATCGAAACGCGCATAGGCGCGCAATGCCGAGGGCGTGGAAAAATCCGCGACCAGCATGTCAACAGGCCCGTCGGTGCGAGTCTGCAGGATGAATTTGCCTTCGAACTTCAGCGAGGTGCCGAGCAGCACGGTCAGCACACAGGCTTCCGCCAGCAGGCGGGCGACCGGCTCGGGATAATCGTGGCGGCTGAGGATGGCGTCGAGCATCGGCCCGAGCTGGACGGTGCGGCCGCGCACGTCGAGCGGGCCGACCTCGAACGGCACGACGTGATCGTCGCCGGCGTAGCCGAATTCGCCGAGTTTGGGGTGATGTTCAGTCACTTGATAGGTTTTCAACATGACAAAGCTCCAGAGCGCGGCCAAGCCGCCCTCTCGGGAGCATGCCTCGAAACGCGCTTGATTTGCGTGATGCGGCGCAAATAGGCATCACACCTCCGCAGATCAAGCTCCCAGACACTTCATGCGCCAAGACACCAGGCGAGCACGGCCTTCTGGGCATGGAGCCGGTTCTCGGCCTCGTCGAAGACCACCGAATGCGGTCCGTCGATGACCTCGTCGGTCACCTCCTCGCCGCGGTGCGCCGGCAGGCAGTGCATGAACAGCGCGTCAGGCTTGGCTCTCGCCATCAACTTGGCGTTGACCTGATAGGGCGAGAACACGTTGTGGCCGCGGGCGCGATGCTCCTGGCCCATCGACACCCAGCAATCCGTGACGATGCAGTCGGCCTGGTCGACGGCTTCCTCGGGGGAGCGGGTGAAGTGCAGCTTGCCGCCATGTGCCTGCGACCAGTCGATACGCTTCTGCGCCGGCTCACTGCCCTCGGGCACGGCGACGTTGAGGTTGAAGCGGAACCGGGCCGAGGCCTCGAGCAGCGAATGCAGCACATTGTTGCCGTCGCCGGTCCAGGCGATGGTCTTGCCGGCGACCGGACCGCGATGCTCCTCGAAGGTCATGATATCGGCCATCAGCTGGCAGGGATGGGTGTCGTCGGTCAGTCCGTTGATCACCGGCACGGTGGCGTTCTCGGTCAGTTCCAACAGCCGCTCATGCGAGGTGGTGCGGATCATGATTGCGTCGACATAGCGCGAAAGCACCTTGGCGGTGTCAGCGATGGTCTCGGAACGACCGAGTTGCATCTCGGTGCCGGTCAGCATGATGGTCTCGCCGCCAAGCTGGCGCATGCCGACGTCGAAAGACACGCGCGTGCGCGTCGACGGCTTGTCGAAGATCATTGCCAGCACCTTACCTTCGAGCGGCTTGGTCCGCTCGCCGGCCTTAAGACGGGCCTTTCGCACCACCGCGTCGTCCAGCATGAAGCGCAGGTCGCCTTCGGAAACGGCGGAAAGATCGGTGAAATGGCGAACTGACATCAGCAATGGTTCCGGGATTACTTCGCGGCGGCGGAGGCGATCGCCTCCGCCAGGCCCTTGGCGCCGGCGCGTATGCGCTTGAGCGCTTCGTGGATCTCGGCATCGGTGACGGTGAGCGGCGGCAGCAGGCGAATGACGTTGTCGCCAGCCGGCACCGCCAGCAGGTGCTGGTCACGCAGCGCCATGTTCACCTTGGTGTTGGGCATGGCGCATTTGAGGCCGAGCATGAGCCCCGCGCCCCTGATGTCCTCGATGACCTCGGGAAACTCGTCGGCAACCGACGCAAGCCCCTGCTTCAGCAGCAGCGCCTTGCGTTGGACATCTTCGAGGAAGCCGTCTTCCAGCACGACATCGAGCACGGCGTTGCCGACAGCCATGGCCAGCGGGTTACCGCCGAATGTGGTGCCATGCACGCCCGCGGTCATGCCAACGGCCGCTTCATCCGTGGCAAGGCAGGCGCCCATCGGGAAGCCGCCACCAATGCCCTTGGCGATCGCCATGATGTCTGGCGTAACCCCTGACCATTCATGCGCGAACAGCTTGCCGGTGCGGCCGATGCCGCACTGGACCTCGTCGAAGATCAACAGCAGGCCGTGCTGCTCGCACAATTGCCTGAGCCGCTTCAGCGATTGCGTCGGCACCGGACGGATACCGCCCTCGCCCTGCACCGGCTCGATCAGGATGGCGGCCGTCTCCGGCGTAATCGCCTTTTCGGCGGCGTCGATGTCGTCGAAACCGACCTGATCGAAACCTTCGACCTTGGGGCCGAAGCCTTCAAGATATTTGTACTGGCCGCCGGCCGCGATGGTTGCCAGCGTGCGGCCATGGAAGGCGCCTTCGAAGGTGATGACGCGGAAGCGCTCGGGGTGTCCGTTGACGAACTGGTAGCGGCGCGCCGTCTTGATTGCGCATTCCAGCGCCTCGGCGCCCGAATTGGTGAAGAACACCTTGTCGGCGAAGGTGGCGTCGACCAGCCGCTCGCCGAGCCGGCTCTGCCCCGGAATCTCATAGAGATTGGAAACATGCCAGAGCTTGGCGGCCTGCTCGGTGAGTGCGGTGACCAAATGCGGATGGCTGTGGCCGAGCGAGTTTACGGCGATGCCGCCGGCAAAATCGAGATATCGCTCGCCCTTGTCGGTAATCAGCCAGGTGCCTTCCCCGCGGTCGAAGGCCAGGGGTGCGCGAGCAAAGGTCTCGTAAAGCGCCGAACCGCTCATTATATGCGTCTCCGGTACCGGAAAATCAAAAAAGCCGCCAAAGCGGCGGCCTTTGCGGCTTATCGTGTTTTTCGGCCATGAAGTCAACGAAAACGTCGCGTAGTGGCGCGCGGCAAGCCCCCTGACAGGACGCCGGCTCATAAGCGACCGGGCAAGTTGGGGAAAACCGAAAAAACCGATTCGTGTTGCACTTGGGACTCTTGTCACCGAGTCAGCGCATAGAGTAGTTGTAGTCGAGAAATAACTAGATTTCGTGCGGCGGACCTAATCACCAGATATATGTGGTGTCTGCCCCGGCAAATATTGCCGGGTCGGGAAGGGATTCCGATTGCCGCACGCTTAGAGGAGCGCGGTCTCATGAACTGGACTGACGAGCGGGTAGAACTTCTCAGGAAACTTTGGTCGGAGGGTCTGAGCGCAAGCCAGATTGCTGCACAGCTTGGAGGGGTCAGCCGCAATGCGGTCATCGGCAAGGTGCACCGGCTGAAACTGTCGGGCCGCGGACGCTCGACCGCCACGCCGGCACGCCAGAAGAAGGCGGCGCAAGGATCGACCGTTCAGAAATCGGTATCGCGCGCCGCAACGGCCACGCGCCATGTCACGACATCGATCGGCGCGACAGCCTTGCAGACGCAGTTCGACGCCGAACCGGTGGCACGCCACTACATCCGCCCGGTCGAGAATGTCGTGTTGCCGATCTCGCGGCACCTGCAACTCGTCGAGCTGACCGAGCGGACCTGCAAATGGCCGAACGGCGATCCGCTGTCCGAGGACTTCCATTTCTGCGGCAACGATGCCGCCGAAACCGGTCCCTACTGCAAATACCACGCTCGCGTGGCGTTCCAGCCGGCATCGGAGCGGCGGCGGAGTCGCTGAGCGAATAGCGAATCGAAACGGCTTGGCGTCTGTGAGGAAGCAAGCCGTTTTTGTGTTCGCTATTCGCTACCTCCCTATTTGCTATTCGCTCTCTTTCACAGCCACCCATTCTTGCGAAAGCGCCAATACAGAAACGCGCAGATCAGCGCGATCGTGGCCAGCACCATCGGGTAGCCGTATTCCATCTTCAGTTCCGGCATGTCGCTGAAGTTCATGCCGTAGATGCCGGCGAATGCCGTCGGCACCGCCAGGATGGCGGCCCATGAGGCAAGCTTCTTGGAGATCGCCGTTTCCTGACTCTGGCCGACCAGAAGGCTGGCTTCGAAAGCGAATGCCAGCACCTCGCGCAGGCTGTCGATCTTCTCCTGCACGGTGCGGATGTGATCGGTGACGTCGCGAAACAGCGGGTGCATGGCCGTATGGATCTGCGGCAGGTCGGCGCTGGTCAGCCGTCGGCAGACTTCGACCAGCGGCAGCGCTGCGTTGCGCAGGCGCAAGAGATCGCGGCGCAGCATATAGAGCCGCTCGATGTCGGGACCGGTCATCGGCTTCAGCAGAACCCTGTCCTCGATCACCTCGACTTCGTCGTCGATCTGCTCGAGCACCGGCATATAATTGTCGACGATGAAATCGAGAATGGCGTAGAGGACGAAATCCTCGCCTTTGGCCAGCGAATGCGGGCAGCTTTCCCAGTGCTGGCGAACGGCGGCATAGGAGGTGGACGGGCCATGCCTGACGCTGACGATGTAGCCGCTGCCGACAAACAAATGGGTCTCGCCAAAGGTGACCCGGCCGTCGATCAGCTGCGCGGTGCGGGCGACGATGAACAGGGCATCGCCATATTGCTCGATCTTCGGCCGCTGGTGCGGGTGCTCGGCATCCTCGATCGCCAGTTCATGCAGGTGAAACTGCGCCTGAACGCGCAGCAACAGGTTGCGGTCGGGCTCGAGCAGGCCAATCCAGACGACATGTCCGGATTTTTTTGCCCATTCGCCGGCTTCCTCGATGGGGATGTCGGCGATGCGGCGCCCGGCCGTGTAGACGCCGCAAGCGATAATGCCGGATGTCGGCGCAGACGCCGGGGTCAGGTTCCGAACATTTTCCATCACAACCTCCCGAAGCAAAATCCACGGACGAGGATAGAGGTAAAGCTCGGAAAGCTTAGCGTAATTCGGGTGACGGTTCGAGAGGCGGCTGTTCACTTCACCGGCAGCGTCTCGGAAAGACCGATCTTGTCGGTCTTGTCGCCCTTGGGTCGCTCGGCCGGCAACTGCTCGCCGGTGACGATGTAGTAGATGGTCTCGGCGATGTTGGTGGCGTGGTCGCCGATGCGCTCGATGTTCTTGGCGCAGAACAGCAGATGCGTGCACGGCGTGATGTTGCGCGGATCTTCCATCATGTAGGTCAGCAATTCGCGAAACAGCGATGTGTACATGGCGTCGATCTGGTCGTCGCGGTCGCGCACGAAGCCGATTTTCTCCACCGAGCGAGACGCGTAGACGTCGAGCACTTCCTTGAGCTGGGTCAGCGCCAGGTTGGCCAGGGCCTCGAGGCCGCGGAACAGGCTCGTCGGCTGGCGTCCGTCGGTGACGGCGACCACTCGCTTGGCAACGTTCTTGCCGAGATCGCCGACCCGTTCGAGGTCGGCGGAAATACGGATCGCGCCGACGATCTCGCGCAAGTCCGTCGCCATCGGCTGGCGCCTGGCGATGATGATGATCGCCTTGTCGTCGATTTCGCGCTGACCCTCATCCAGCACGGCATCATCGCGTATGACCTTTTGGGCGAGGCCAGGGTCGGCGTTGACGAGAGCGGCAACCGCCTGTTCAACCATGCGCTCGGCATGGCCGCCCATGGCCGCGATGCGCTTCGACAGATATTTCAGCTCCTCGTCATAGGCGCTCATAGTATGCACGGACTGCATGATAAAATGCCTTCCCACGGGTGTTTTGACTTTGAGTCGTTCCTCGAATCCCCGCTGATACGCTAGCCGGATGACAGAAAAAAGAAACGGTCAGGTGGAAAACTAGGGCGATTTCAGTGCGTCGGCAAATGAACCGAGAAGGCGGCGCCCTGACCGACCTCGGACTTGATCGAAAGCCTGGCGTTGTGGCGCGTCAGGATATGCTTGACGATCGACAGGCCAAGGCCGGTGCCCTTCTGGGTGCGGCTGGTCTCGACATCGACGCGGTAGAAGCGCTCGGTGATGCGCGGAATGTGCTCCTCGGGAATGCCGGGGCCAAAATCCCGGATGGTCACGTCGATGCCGGGTTCCGAGCCGGCATCGCTGTGCGCGATCGACACCACGACGCGCCCGCCCGACTGCCCGTATTTGCAGGCGTTTTCCAGAAGATTCTCGAACACCTGGAAAAGCTCGTCGCGATCGCCCGGCACATCAAGCGGCCCATCGGCATAGTCCCGCTCGATGACAACGCTGTTTTCCCTGGCGAGCGGTCCAAGCGAATCGATGACGCTGTCGACGGTCTCGCGCAGATCGACCTCGGTTCCCGGCTTCAGATAAGGCTTCATCTCGAGCCGCGACAGCGACAACAAATCATCGATCAGACGCGCCATACGACCGGTCTGGCTCTGCATGATCTGCAGGAACTGATCGCGCGCCGCCGGGTCGTTGCGGGCCGGCCCGCGCAGCGTTTCGATAAAGCCGGCGATGGAGGCGAGCGGCGTGCGCAGTTCGTGGCTGGCATTGGCGATGAAGTCGGCGCGCATGCGGTCGATCCTGCGCGCTTCGCTCTGGTCCTTGAACACCAGCACATAGAGATCGGTGGCGTGGCCGACCGAGGAGGCGCTCACCCGGTAAGCCCGTTCGACCGGCAGCTTTTCCGTATAGTCGATGACATCGGAAGCGACGTCGCCCGACAGCACGCCGTCCAGCAGAGCCTGCATTTCCGGCGCCCGGAACTTCAACGACAGCGACATGCCCGGCGCGATCCCGCCGAAGGCGGCGAAAGCGGCGGCATTGGCATGCACGATGATGGCGGTCCGGTCGAAGATGATCAGCGGATCGGCGACGGCGGCCGCAAGATATTCACCGGAGAGCCGCTGCAAGCCGATGGCCTCTATGGCGGCGCCGCTCTCGGCGGATTGGCGCGCGCCGGCCACCGGCAGCATTGCCGCGGCAAACAGCAAGAGCAGCGCCGCGAGGACGACATAGGCTGAAATCGCGGCCAGAGCATAAACAACGACGACCGCGACTATGCCGGCCGCAAGCAGCCAGTGGCTGTTCCACAGCCGTGTGGCTATGGTTTGCGCGATGCCTCTCTGCTCTGCGTCCAGGTCAGTCATTCGCTCGCGGGTCCGCACCCCATGCCTTCGCACCCGGCCGCACGGTGACGGAAACTTCCGCTGGACCGGTTGCCGCATGCCCCCGAAAATCGGGAATCGATTTTCGCAAAGGATCATGCGCAAATCAAAAGTGCTACAGCGTCCTTTGCGCGTCCAAACGGACGCGCGGGCTGTAGTGGCTCCCAATAGCATGAGTCCGGAAGCTGGAAAGGGTTCGTCTTGATGAAAAAAGCCAAGGAAAGTTCTGCCGCGCCGACTTCGGGGCCGCTGAAGATCAGGATCGATGGCAAGGAGCGGGAGTTCGACATCGAAAACCCCGTGCTTCCCGACTGGGTCGAGGACAACAAGTTGACCGCCGGCGGCTATCCCTACGACAAGAAGATGAGAAGCAACGAGTATGACGAGACGCTCGAAAAATTGCAGATCGAGCTGGTCAAGGCGCAGGCCTGGCTGCAGTCGACCGGCAAACGGGTGATGGCGCTGTTCGAGGGCCGCGACGCTGCCGGCAAGGGCGGCACGATCTTCGTGGTGCGCCAGTACCTCAACCCGCGCACGGCGCGCAACGTGGCGCTGACCAAGCCGACCCCGACCGAGCAGGGGCAATGGTACTACCAGCGCTATGCCGACCATTTCCCGACATCCGGAGAATTCGTCACCTTCGATCGATCCTGGTACAACCGCGCCGGCGTCGAGCCGGTGATGGGTTTCTGCACGCCCCAACAGCACGAGCAGTTTCTTGAGGAGACGCCGCATTTCGAACGGATGATCTCCAACGAGGGCATCCACTTCTTCAAATTCTGGCTGAACATCGGCCGGGAAACGCAGCTCGAGCGCTTTCACGACCGCCGCTACAGCCCGCTGAAGAGCTGGAAGTTCTCGCCGATCGACGTTGCCGGCATTACCAAGTGGGACGATTACACCGAGGTGCGCGACACCATGTTCGAGCGCACTCACAAGGAGTTCGCGCCGTGGATCATCGTGCGGGCCAATGACAAGCGACGCGCGCGGCTGGCGGTCATGCAGCGCATCCTGTTGTCGCTGCCCTATGACGGGCGCGATCTCGACGTGATCGGCAAGGAGGACAAGAAGATCATCGGCGAAGGGCCGTCATTCCTCGGCAAGCAGGATTGACGCTTCCGCGCCGCGCGGCCAAGGGCCGCGCGGCGATGCTTTTCCTCGCGACTTCTAAGCCGCCAGCCGGGCTATGCGCTGCAATCGCCGCAGCGTGGTGTCGTCCTGCAGCGCCTGCTGGAAAAGAGAAATCTCCTGGTCGATGCGATCACAGAGCGCCTGGGTGTTCCCCTTGAGCAGGCCGCGCGTCTGCAGCAAGGCGGCGACCGGCTTCTTGGCAAGCTGTCTCGCCCGGCCGAGCGCCGCTTCCTCGACACTGCCGCCCGGCACGATCTCGGCGACGAGGCCGAGCGCCCTGGCGTCCTCGGCACGAAGCGTGTCGCCGAGGCAGAAGAAGCGGAAAGCACCGGCATAGCCGAGCTTCTGCGGTGCCAGGATGCTGGTCGCCGCATCCGGCACCAGGCCGAAATCGACGAACGGCACCCGGAAGGTGCTTTCATCGGACGCGATCACCATGTCGCAATGGAACAGGATGGTGCAGCCGACGCCGACGGCGTCGCCGTCGACGCAGGCAAGGATGGGCTTGGGAAATGTCGCCAGCGTGCGGAACAGGTCGGTGACGGCGGCGATCAGTTTCTGGTGCTTGGTGGCGTCGAGGAATTCGGAGAAGTCGCCGCCCAGGCAGAAACAGCCTGCCAGGCCGCGCAGCACGACGACGCGCACCTCCTCATTGTCGGCGGCTTCATGGAAGGTCTTCGCCAGGCTTTCATAGGCTCTCCTGTCCAGCACCGGCCGGCCGTCATTCGACGACACGGTGACGACCAGCGTGTGATTGCGGAGTTCGGGTTGCGGGTGTGTGCTCATGACCGTCTCCGACCTCATGACGCTCGCCTTTGGCCAAGCATGTCGGGATATCCCCTGGCCAGCACGGGAGCAAAATGATTGCGGCGCGACCGCACCACGTCGAGGGTGTGTTCGTTGAAGGTGAGCAGGGTTGCGACCACCTGCTGGTTGCCGTAGGTGCGCTGATAGCCCAGCGGGGTCGCCAGGAAGTGCAGTTGCAAGGCGCGCAGCACCCACATTGGCTCGAACTCTATGATCACCTTGTCGACGCCGCGTTTCAGCCCCCACTCGACGAATCCCGCGATCAGTTCGGTGCCGACGGTAGAGACGCCACGACGCCCATCACGAAAACCGGGAGCCACCGCATAGCGGGTCAATTCCCAGATGTTTGGGCCCGATGGCGGCGTTCCTTCGGAAAGGTCGGTCAAGACCTCGGTCAGCAGATGAGGCCGCGTGGTCGGCAACATCCTTTGATAGCCCGCGACTTCGTCCCCTCTGATGACGATCTGATGGATGGCCTCGTCATGATCGAACTGGTCGCGTTCGAGCCCGTCGGACCGCCTGAGATCCTCCCATCCCATCTCCTCGACGAATATCCTGTAGCGCAGCCGATGGACGGCCTCCCAAAGGTCGGGACGTTCCATCAATTCCTGGGTTGTAAGGGAAAAAAGCATTCCGCCGTCTCCTGTGTTCAGAGGAAGATACGGCCGTGCTTTGATGAGAAAATTGCGTGATCGCGCAGGCAAGGATTTCTAGGTCGGCACGGCCGACCTAACTAATGTAGCCGCGCCGTATCGCTTCCGCGACGGCTTGCACCCGGTTGACGGCACCGAGTTTGCTTTTGGCGTTAAGAAGATGTTTCTCCGAGGTGTGTTCGGAGATGCCGAGGATTTGCGAAATCTCCCATTCGGACTTGCCCACGGCGGCCCATTGCAGGCATTCGCGTTCGCGCGGCGTCAGCACGATATGATCGATGATCTTGCTCGCCATGGTGTGGAGTTGCATGGCGCGGCCAACCGCATAGGTCGACACCAACGACACCTGGCCGAACTCGGCAGCGGACAATTCCACGGCCTCGCCGCCCAGCGACACCATGACGATCTGGCCGTCGAGCGTGATCAACGGGAAGGCCAGCCCATCACGCAGTTTGAAGGCGCCAGCATCGCCCATCACTTCGCCGCTGCTCTTGTCTATGCGGATGCTCTGCGATGCCTCGCGCCACTGGAAGGGCGCCTGCAGCTGTTTCATGTGGCTGACGACCGGGTCATGATCGACATAGTTGCGCGCGACATAGCGCTCCAGCCACTCGCCAGGCCAATCGCAGAGAAGCACATGCTGCTTTTGCTGGCCGGCCGGCGTGCCTGGCTGCGGTACGGTTCCCGCCATCAATGCGGTGAGACCGAAATCCGACGTTATGCCCAACAGCTGTTCGCAGACCGCCGCCGCCGTTGCGGCGTGCTGCAGTTGGTCTATGAATTCCAGCGTGCGATCGAACTGACTCATCGCAACATCAACCCCATGTTGCCTCATGCATTGCGGTCAATGATGCGTGCCCGATTTACACTTCGCCACCGACCATGGATTGCAAACCGCATTCATATTCTATCTTGATTCTGTGGCTCCGACCTTGATCCCCTCACCAAGGCGGCCAAAGCTGATTTGCAAACCGGCTGAATCATATCCTGAAATCGGCGTGTTGAAATCAAAAACCATTGTGCCTGTACCATTTTCGTACCAAAACCGGTGCGAGCACGACTGTGGCGGAGTTTTATCTTGGCGTTCCGGTGGAGGTCCTTCGCCCTTGCGATGCTGATCGGGTTGCTGTCGGTCGCCGATGGCGCGCGCGCCGCGGCGCCTCAGGTTCCGGTTCTGTGGGATGCCAAGGAGCGGCTGCCCAAGCCAGACCTTTCGGCGCTGCCCCGGCTGAGATTCCTGACCGCGACAGATTTCCCACCCTTCAATTTCCTCGACGGCTCGGGAAAGCTGTCCGGCTTCCACATCGATCTGGCACGCGCCATCTGCGCCGAGCTTGGCATCGTCGAAAAATGCCAGATCCAGGCCTTGCCCTGGAGCGAGCTGGAAGGCGCATTGCAGAAAGGCGAGGGCGAGGCGATCATCGCCGGCATCGCCGCAACGCCGGAATCGCGCGCGACCTATGCCTTCTCGCGCTCCTATCTGCAGTTTCCGGCACGCTTTATCATGCCGAAGAGCAAGGCCCTGACCGAACCCGTCTTTGACAAATTGCACGGCAAGCGTGTCGGCGTCATATTGGGCTCAGCGCATGAGCGCATGCTGCGCGACTATTTCAACACCGTGCAGGTCGTCACTTTCGACAGACCGGAAGACCTTTACAACGATCTCAAGGCCGGCAAGGTCGACGCGGCCTTCGGCGACGGCATGCGCCTGGCCTTCTGGCTGGGCGGCTCGGATGCGGCGGGCTGCTGCCGCTTTGCCGGCGGGCCCTATCTGGCGCCCGAATATCTGGGCACTGGCATGGCCATCGCCACCAAAGCGGACAATCCGGCGCTGGCCGCCGCGTTCGACTACGCGCTGCAGGAGATTTCGATGAAAGGCACGTTCGCCGAATTCTATCTGCGCTATTTCCCGGTCAGTTTTTTCTAGGGGCTGCTGATATTCAGGTGAGCGTGCGCAGCCGCGCCTTGGCCGCGCGGCCGATGGCAGCGACCGTCAGCGTGTCGAGATCAAGCTGACGCCGAATTAGCTGCAGCACCCGCACTTCTTCCATGCGCATTTCGAGATCGACGGCGGCAACCTCGAAGGCTGCGGCATAGGCGGTGTCGCGCAACCGCTCGGGCAAGGCCTCGGCGACCTCAGCCAGCACGCCTTCCAGTCCGTCCTTTTCGTGCAGGCGCTTCTGGCAGGCCTGGGCGACGCCGACCAGTCTGTCATGGTTGAAGTCCTCGAACACCGGCCAGGAGCGGACGACCTCGCCGATCCGCGCCAGTTCGACGTCGGTCATGTCGCGATCGGAGGCCGAGGTGATGACCATCAGGTAGATCAGCGCTTCATGCGGTGTCGGCAATTTTTTCTCCTTGAACCGAACCTCGAAGGTAGGAACGCCAAATCTGCACCGCAAGGAAAAAGCGCCGCATGCGTTGACGCTCCGGCGATGCACGCCTAGAGACCGGTTGAAAACCTCTGCTCCGGCCCGCCTTCGAATGGGCCGGCGAATGATTTGGAAAACAGTGACATGGCGGGATCAAACATTATCGATCTCAATCCCGAGCTGCTGGCGGCCGCGGCCGAGAGCAAGGCATGGCCGTTCGAGGAAGCCAAAAAGATCATCGAGCGCTACAAAGGCACCGACTTTCCGCAAACAGTCCTGTTCGAGACCGGCTACGGACCGTCCGGCCTGCCGCATATCGGCACGTTCGGCGAGGTGGCGCGCACGTCGATGGTGCGCCATGCCTTCCGCGTCCTGACGCAGGACAAGGTTGCCACCAAGCTGCTGTGCTTTTCCGACGACATGGACGGCATGCGCAAGATACCCGACAGCGTGCCGGATCGCGCCGCACTCGAGCCGCATTTGCACAAGCCGCTGTCGTCGGTCCCCGATCCGTTCGGCGACGACTATGCCAGCTTCGCCGATCACAACAACGCGATGCTGTGCCGGTTCCTCGACACGTTCGGCTTCGACTACGAGTTCGCCAGCGCGACGCAATACTACAAGTCGGGCCGTTTCGACGCGATGCTGCTGCGCGCCGCCGCACGCTATGACCAGATCATGGCGGTGATGCTGCCTACGCTCGGCCCCGAGCGGCAGGCGACCTATAGCCCGTTCCTGCCGATTTCGCCGAAGAGCGGCCGCGTGCTTTACGTGCCGATGAAGCACGTCGACGCCAAGGCCGGCACCATCACCTTCGACGACGAGGGAACCGAGACCACGCTTTCGATCACCAGCGGCCGCGTGAAGCTGCAGTGGAAGCCGGATTTCGGCATGCGCTGGGCAGCCCTTGGCGTCGATTTCGAAATGTTCGGCAAGGATCATCAGACCAATGCGGTGGTCTACGACCGCATCTGCAACATTCTGGGCGGACGGGCGCCGGAGCATTTCGTCTACGAACTGTTCCTCGACGAGAACGGCCAGAAGATCTCGAAGTCGAAGGGCAACGGGCTGACCATCGACGAGTGGCTGACCTATGCGCCGACCGAAAGCCTCGGGCTCTACATGTACCAGCGGCCGCGGCAGGCCAAGAAGCTGTATTTCGACGTCATCCCGCGGGCTGTGGACGAATACTATACCTTCCTCGCCGCCTATCCCCGGCAGGATTGGAAGGAGCGGCTAGGCAATCCGGTCTGGCATATGCATGACGGCAACCCGCCCGCCATCGACATGCCGGTGCCGTTCTCGCTGCTGCTCAATCTGGTCAGCGCTTCCAACGCGCAGAACAAGGATGTGCTGTGGGGCTTCATCTCACGCCACACGCAAGGCGTGACGCCAAGGACGCATCCCGAGCTCGACCAGCTGGTCGGCCATGCGATCCGCTATTTCGACGATTTCGTGAAGCCGACGAAAACCTTCCGCCCGGCCGACGAGGTCGAGCGCGAGGCGCTGCAAGCCCTCGACACGGCGCTTGGCTCGCTGCCGGCGGACGCCAATGGCGAAGCGATCCAAAACGCTTCGCTCAACGTCGCGCGCAGGATCGAACGCTACCAGGATCATTCCAAGCAGAGCCCGGAAGGCGGCCCCGGCGTCTCGGGTGCCTTCTTCCAGATGATCTATCAGGTGCTGATCGGCCAGGAGCGCGGCCCGCGCTTCGGATCGTTCGCCGCGCTCTATGGCATTGCCGAGACGCGGGCGCTCATTGAGCGGGCGCTGGCTGGTCAGCTGGTTTGACCACCCCGCCGGACTCTTCCAGAATCGAACTCGGCGCCTGAGGCGCCGGGCTTGGTGCGGCCAGCATCGCCGGCATGCCGGACAGATCAGGCGCCGACCCGAAAATGCCCTTCTTCGCCGTACGTGCCTTGTCGCCGGCCTCGACATAGGGCCCGCCCTTGGCGGCGCGCGCCCAGCCGTTGTCGACCAGCCATTGGCCGACATCCTGATTGCCGATCCGGCATTCGGCGGCGATCAGGTCGCGGCCGCCCTCGGGCGGCACGGTGCAGACCACCGCGCGGCCGCGCAGGAAGGCGCGGAACGCCGTCCGCGCCCGGACACCGCATGGCCAGGTTTTGCCGTCCTCGCTGCAGGTCTCGTCCTGCCTGACGATGTCGATGCCGGAAACCGCGACCGAGTAGCCCTTCGCTTCGATCAGGCCGGCGGCCGGCGCAACCGGCTGGAACAGCTTTGTGCCGTTCCAGTCGTCAGGCATTTTCGGCTTGGGCGGCACGGCCAGCGCAAGCCTGCTCAACGGCTCGCGCGGCTCGACCCGTTCAAGCCCCTCGGCGGACAGTTCCGGTGGCGCAACGATTTCGGGATCGATCGCCCTCGAATGCAGCGCCGGCTTTGGCGGCTGTGGAGCTGCTATGGCCGATGTCGCCGGCTCTGCGGGCACCGTCTCGGCGCCTTCCTGCGCGATCGTATCGGCGCCCGGATCGAGCTGATCCACCGTGACGACGCTGTCGCTTCCTTTCAGCGTGCGACCGCCGGCGACGACCATGGCCGCCATCACCGGGACCATCAGGACCGACAGGGCAATGTGAAGGAGCCGCACCAGCCGGACCTACTGGCTTGCCCAGACAATCCGCGCCACCCATTCGACGTCGCGCATGGGAATGTCGCGGTCGGGATGATCGGGATTGAGCGAGACCAGTGCAATCGACTTGACGGTCTGGCGCTCAAGCACCTTGGCCATCACCTCGCCGGCGGTGGTCTTGACGACGACGCGATCGCCCTTGCGGGTGATGGCGCCCGGTTCGACAATGAGGACGTCGCCATTGCGGTAGAGCGGCAGCATGGAATCGCCCTGCACCTGCAGCGCATAGGAACTCTCGGTCGATTGCGCCGGCAGTTCGACCAGATCCCAGCCCTGCCCGGCCGGAAAGCCGGCATCGTCGAAGAAGCCGCCGGCGCCGGCCTGGGCAAAGCCGAGCAACGGCACGGAGCGTCTGCGGGCGACCGAAGCGGTATGGCCGGTCGAAGCACCATTGCCGGTCCCGGGCCGGCCTTCGATCAGACCGGTGAACTCGTCGAGTGAAGCGCCTGTCGCCTCGATGATCTTGGCAAGCGATTCGGTCGAGGGCCAGCGCGGCCGGCCATCCGACGACGAACGCTTAGACTTGTTGAAGGCGGTGGAATCGAGCCCCGCGCGCTTGGCCAGACCCGATGCCGAAAGCGAATAGCGCTCGGCAAGAGCATCGATGGCGGCCCAGACACGGTCATGCGAGAGCACGTCTTGCTCTCCTTCAAAGCAGGAAAAAATACCTTTCCCTTCTAGTCTTGGAATGCCGTTTTGTCCACCGTCCGTACCACAACCCCGCGCGTAGGTTGTGGCCCCACAAATTCCGATTCCCGGGATCAATCGACACCCTTGGCCAAGCTGCGCAGACTCTGGTGCGACGTCATGAAAATCCGTTCTGCTTGGGTCAGAGGTCGCGGGTTTGCCGCTCGGCCAAGTGCGGCGACGACCTCGTCAATGTCGAGAAACCGCCGAGCCCCACGGTCGTAGACGCCGGCCGTCGTCATGATCAAGGCGGCTGTCTCGCCATTGTCGAGGACGAAACGATGCTTGCCGATAACCTGGGTGCCTTCCCAGGTCTCGATCGAAGACACCACTTCGAAGCGACGCCACAGCCTGATCTCGCGCGCATAGACCGTCTGCAGCCCGCCCATCATCGGCGCCCAGCCATTTGTCCTCGCCAGCCTGATGAGGCCCGCACGCATAAACAAGTCGATGCGGCCGAGATCGGCCAGCATCATGTAGCGCGCATTGTTGAGATGGATGTTGAAATCGATGTCGGTCGGCAGGCAGCGAAAGGCCAGGCGGCTTTCGCCACCCATCATATAGGGGCCACGGCGGCGTGCCGTGGCCATCATGCGCGCCATCCGAGCCCAGACATACATTGGGTCGGCGTCAGGCTGCCTGCTTCACGTCGCCTTTCGCATAGGGATCGAAACGCTGGTAGAAGCTCTCGCCCTTCTCCGCCATGTCGTGCAGCAGCTTGGGCGCCTTGAACTCGGCGCCGTATTTCTTCTGCAGGTTCTTGGCGATCTTGACGAACGCCTTGGCGCCGATGCCGTCGATGTAGGACAGCGCGCCGCCGGTGTAGGGGGCAAAACCGAAGGCGAGGATCGAACCGACATCGGCCTCGCGCGGGTCGGAGACGATGCCCTCTTCCATCACCCGGGCCGCCTCCAGCGCGATGGAGACCAGCAGCCGCTGCTGCAGTTCCTCATAATCGACCTTCTCGGGCACAAGCTGCGGATAGAGGTCCTTGAGGCCCGGCCACAGCTTCTTCTTGGCGGGCTTGGCCGGATAATCGTAAAAACCCTTGCCGTTCTTGCGGCCGGAGCGGCCGTGATCGTCGACCATGGTGTTGATCAGCGCCATCTGCTTCGGATCGACCGCCTTGTCGCCCAAATCCCTGATGGTCTGCTTCATGATCTTCTGGGCAAGATCGATGGCCGTCTCGTCGGTCAGCGCCAGGGGGCCGACCGGCATGCCGGCGGCTTTCGCCGCATTCTCGATCATCGGTGCCGGGACACCTTCGATCAGCATCTTGTAGGCTTCCGACATGTAGCGCAGCACGCAGCGGTTGACGTAGAAGCCGCGCGTGTCGTTGACGACGATCGGCGTCTTCTTGATGGCACGGACGAAATCGATTGCCGTGGCCAGCGCCTTGTCGCCGGTCTTCTTACCCAAGATGATCTCGACCAGCATCATCTTGTCGACAGGCGAGAAGAAATGGATGCCGATGAAGTTCTTCGGCCGCGCCGAATTCTTGGCCAGCGACGAGATGGGAATGGTGGAGGTGTTCGACGCGAAGATCGCAGATGGCTTCAACACGGCTTCCGCCTGTTCGGTCGCACTCTTCTTGACCGCCGAATCCTCGAACACCGCCTCGACCACCAGATCGCAGCCGGCAAGGTCGGCATAGTCGGCCGTCGGCGTGATCAGCGACAGCAATTTGTCCTTGTCCTCCGGCTTGGCGCGGCCCTTCTTCACCTGATCCGAGATCAGGCTGTCGGCTTGCGCCTTGCCCTTGGTCGCCGACTCCAGATCGCGATCGATCAGCACCACCGGAATGCCGGCCTTGGCGGTGACGTAGGCGATGCCGGCGCCCATGAAGCCGGCGCCAAGAATGCCGATCTTCTTGAACTTGGTTTCAGGCACGCCTGCCGGGCGGCGGGCGCCCTTGTTCAGTTCCTGCAGCGACACGAACAGCGAGCGGATCATCGCCGCCGCTTCCTTGGTCTGCATGATCTCGGTGAAATAGCGCTGCTCGATGCGCAAGGCGGTGTCGAACGGCACCAGCAGCCCTTCATAGACGCATTTGAGGATCGCGGCGGCGGCCGGATAGTTGCCATAGGTCTCGCGACGCAGGATGGCGATAGCCGGCGGCCACAGATTGAAGCCGGCGGGCGAATAGATCGGGCCGCCAGGCAGCTTGAAACCCTTCTCGTCCCATGGCGCCACTGGCTTCAGGCCGTTCCTGATCATCGCCTTGGCGGTGTCGACCAGCCTGGCCGGCTCGGCAATCTCATGGATCAGGCCCATCGACTTGGCCTTCTGGGGCGACAGCGTCTGGCCGGAGGTCAGCATCTGCAGCGCCTGCTGCTGATCGGTCAGCCGCGGCACGCGCTGGGTGCCGCCGGCACCCGGGAAGATGCCTATCTTCACCTCGGGAAGCGCCATCTTCACCTTGTCGCTGTCGGCGGCGACACGACCGTGACAGGCGAGCGACAATTCGAAGGCACCGCCCATGCAGGTGCCGTTTATCGCCGACACCCACGGCTTTCCGCAAGTCTCCAGCTTGCGGAACAGGCCGGTCATGATGCCGGCATTGTCGAACAGCACCTTCGTGGCTTTTTCGGCGTCCTTGCCCTTGTCAGTGGCGAAGGTCGTCAACATCTTCTGCAGCAGGGTGATGTCGGCACCGCCGGAGAAGGTGTCCTTGCCGGAAGTGATCACCGCGCCCTTGATGGCGGCGTCACCAGCCACCTTGTCTACGATAGCGTTCAATTCCCGCATCGCTTCCTCGGTGAAGACGTTCATCGAGCGGCCAGGCATGTCCCAGGTGACCAGTGCAATGCCGTCGGCGTCGATATCGAGGGTGAAATTGGTGTAGCTCATCGCTTTTCTCCCCGTCAGACGCGTTCGATGATGGTTGCGGTGCCCATGCCGGCGCCGATGCACAGCGTCACCAAAGCGGTATTGAGATCGCGGCGCTCGAGCTCGTCCAGCACCGTGCCCAGGATCATCGCGCCGGTGGCGCCGAGCGGATGGCCCATGGCGATGGCGCCGCCATTGACGTTGATCTTGTCATGCGGAATGTCGAACGCCTGCATGTAGCGCAGCACCACCGAGGCGAAGGCTTCGTTGAGCTCGAACAGGTCGATGTCCGAGAGTTTCATCTTGGCGCGCTTCAACAGCTTCTCGGTGACGTCGACGGGGCCGGTCAGCATCAGCACCGGTTCAGAGCCGATGTTGGCGAAGGTACGGATGCGGGCGCGCGGCTTCAGGCCCATCGCCTTGCCTGCCTTCTTCGAACCGAGCAGCACGGCGGCGGCGCCGTCGACGATGCCGGACGAATTGCCGGCATGGTGGACATGGTTGACCTCCTCCACCTCGGGATGCTTCTGCACCGCAACCGCATCGAAGCCGCCCATTTCGCCGGGCATGACGAAGGACGGGTTGAGCGAGGCCAGCGACTGCATGTCGGTCGACGGGCGCATGTGCTCGTCATGGTCGAGGATGGTCAGGCCGTTCTGGTCCTTGATCGGGATGACAGACTTCTTGAAGCGGCCATCGGCCCAGGATTTTGCGGCACGCTTCTGGCTTTCGACCGCATAGGCGTCGACGTCGTCGCGGGAAAAGCCGTATTTGGTGGCGATCAGGTCGGCCGAGATGCCTTGCGGCACGAACCAGCCAGGCAGGCCGACCGAAGGATCCATGAACCAGGCGCCGCCGGAAGCACCCATGCCGACGCGCGACATCGATTCGACGCCGCCGGCGATGACGATCTCATCGGCGCCTTGCGCGATCTTGGCGGCGCCGAAATTGATGGCGTCCAGCCCGGAAGCGCAGAAGCGCGAGATCTGCATGCCGGGCGCCCTGGTGTCGTAGCCGGCCTCGAAGGCAGCAGCGCGCGGAATGACCGAACCCGCCTCGCCGACAGGATCGACGCAGCCGAAGATGATGTCGTCGACATTGCCGGTATCCAGGCCATTGCGGTCGCGTAACGCTTCGAGCGTCTTGGCGGCAAGCCGCACCGCCGGCACCTCGTGTAGCGACCCGTCCTTCCTGCCCTTGCCGCGCGGCGTGCGCACGGCGTCATAGACATAAGCTTCAGCCATCGTTTTGCTCCTTGGGTTTATCGAACGGCTTTGGACTGATGCCTGTCGATTTCTCAAAACCGGGGACCGCTTTTGAGCGACATGCATTAGAGCGAGCGTCCGATCAGCAATTTCATGATCTCGTTGGTGCCGCCGTAGATGCGCTGGACGCGGGCGTCGCGGAACATGCGGGCGATCGGATATTCATTCATGTAGCCATAGCCCCCATGCAATTGAAGGCATTCGTCGACGACTTTCCCCTGCAGGTCGCTGAGCCAGTACTTGGCCATCGACGCGGTCACCGGATCGAGGCCGCCGGCGATGTGGCGGGTGACGCAATCATTGTAGAAGACCCGGCCGATGGTGGCCTCGGTCTTGAGTTCGGCCAGCTTGAACTGGGTGTTCTGGAAATCGATGATCGCCTTGCCGAACGCCTTGCGCTCCTTGACGTAATCAATGGTCAGCGCCAGCGCCCGCTCGATCATGGCGATGGCGCCAGTGCCGATCTGCAGCCGCTCCTGCGGCAATTGCTGCATCAACTGGACGAAGCCCTGCCCCTCCTCATGACCAAGCAGGTTGGAGGTCGGCACGCGCATGTCGTTGAAGAACAGCTCCGACGTGTCGTTGGCCTTGAGCCCGATCTTGTCGAGGTTACGGCCGCGCTGAAAACCTTCGACCTCGTCGGTCTCGACGACGATCAGCGAGGTGCCCTTGGCGCCCTTCTCCGGATCGGTCTTGGTGACGACGATGATGAAGTTCGCCAACTGACCGTTGGTGATGAAGGTCTTGGAGCCGTTGATCTTGTACTGGTTGCCATCCTTCTGCGCCCGCGTCTTGACGCCCTGCAGGTCGGAGCCGGCGCCGGGCTCGGTCATGGCGATGGCGCCGATCAACTCACCGGTCGCCAGCTTCGGCAGCCATTTCTTCTTCTGCTCTTCGGAGCCGTAGTGAAGGATGTAAGGGGCGACGATCGAATTGTGCAGGCCGATGCCGAAACCATCGACGCCGACATGGCCGATGGCCTCGATGATGGCACTCTCATGCGCGAAGGTGCCGCCCGAGCCGCCATATTCTTCCGGCATCGAGGCGCAGAGCAGGCCGGCGGAACCTGCCTTCAGCCAGCTCTCGCGGTCGACCATCTCGTTCTTCTCGAACTCGTCGTAGCGCGGCGCGATCTCCTCCGACATGAAGCGATGCGCCATGTCGTAGAGCATGCCGACCTCGTCCGCCGCCCAGGCAGGCTTGGGGAGGTTCAGGATTTCGGCGGGGCTGGTCATGTTTGTATGGTACTCCTCCCGAGGCACGTGCGTAGAATTGAGGTTGGCGCACTTCACGCATGACCCCACCCGGCCCTTCGGGCCACCCTCCCCTCAAGAGGGAGGAGACGCCGGTCGAACTTAGAACGCTTCCGCCGGCAGTGCCATCAATGTATCGGCGCCGCTCGAAATGCGGGCGAGATGCGCTGATGTCTCCGGCATGATCCGCTCCATGAAGAAGCGCCCCGTCACAACCTTGTTGTCGTAGAAGGACTGAGTACCATTGGCGCCCGTCTTGCCAAGTGCCGCCTTGGCCATCTGCGCCCACATGTAGCCCAGTGCGACAAGGCCGAAGAGATGCATATAGTCGGTCGAGGCGGCGCCCGCATTGTCGGGCTTGGCCATGCCGTTCTGCACCAGCCACATGGTCGCCGCCTGCAGATCGTTGAGACCCTTCTTCAAGGCCTTGGTGAACGGCGCCATCTTCTCGTCGGCGCGGTTCTCCTCGCAGAATTCGCCGACCTCCTTGAAGAAGGCCTGTACGGCGCGGCCGCCATTCAGGCCGAGCTTGCGGCCGACGAGGTCGAGCGCCTGGATGCCGTTGGCGCCTTCATAGATCATGGCGATGCGGGCATCACGCACGAACTGGCTCATGCCATGCTCTTCGATATAGCCGTGACCGCCGAACACCTGCTGGGCCATGACGGCGTGGTCGAAGCCCTTGTCGGTGAGCACGCCCTTGACCACCGGCGTCATCAGACCGGTGTAGTCGTCGGCGGCCTGGCGGTCCTTGTCGTCACCGGAGCGGTGGGCGATGTCGGACTTGATCGCCGTCCACAGCGCCAGCGCACGGCCGGCCTCGTTGAAGGATTTCATGGTCATCAGGCTGCGGCGGATATCGGGATGGACGATGATCGGGTCGGCCTTCTTGTCCGGCGCCTTCGGCCCCGACAATGAGCGGCCCTGCAAGCGGTCCTTGGCGTAGGCGACGGCGTTCTGATAGGCGATCTCCGACAGCGACAACCCCTGCAGGCCGACGCCGAGGCGCGCCTCGTTCATCATCGTGAACATTGCCTTGAGGCCGCCATTGGCCTCGCCGAGCAGTGTGCCTTGCGCCTCATCATAGTTCATGACGCAGGTCGAATTGCCATGGATGCCCATCTTCTCCTCGATCGAGCCGCAGGAGACGGTGTTCCTGGCGCCCGGATTGCCCGATGCGTCGAGCATGAGCTTCGGTACGATGAACAGCGAGATGCCCTTGACGCCTTCCGGCGCGCCCTCGATGCGGGCCAGCACCAGATGGACGATGTTGTCCGACATGTCGTGTTCGCCGGCCGAGATGAAGATCTTCTGGCCTGAAATCTTGTAAGTGCCATCGCCGTTCGGCACCGCCTTGGTGCGCAGCAGGCCGAGATCGGTGCCGCAATGCGGCTCGGTCAGGTTCATGGTGCCGGTCCAGGCGCCTTCGATCATCCTGGGCAGCCACCTTGCCTTCTGCTCGTCGGTGCCGTGGGTGATGATCGCGGCGATCGCGCCTTGCGTCAGGCCCGGATACATCATCAGCGACATGTTGGCCGAGACCATATATTCGGCGACGGCGGTGTGCACGGCATAGGGCAGGCCCTGGCCGCCGAACTCGACCGGCGCGGCCAATCCCATCCAGCCGCCCTCGCGATACTGGTCGAAGGCCTCCTTGAAGCCTTTCGGCGTGGTCACCGAGCCATCGTCATGACGCACGCAGCCTTCAATGTCGCCGACACGGTTCAGCGGGTGCATGACGTTTTCAGCGAGCTTGGCGCCTTCGGCGAGGATCGCCTCGAGCACATCGGGCGTGGCGTCGGAAAATCCGGGAAGGTTCGAATAGCGCTGATAACCCAGCACCTCGTTGAGCACGAACAGCGTATCCTGGACCGGAGCCCTGTATGTCGGCATGCTTTTTCTCCACCCTGCAAACCCGGTCCGAATGCCCCGAAGACAAGCCAGTGGCGGCATGCGAACCCATGATGGGAGCGGAATAGCAAAAATTGACGTTTGCGTAAACGTCAATTTATTCGATGCGACTAGATTTCCCGCTCATTGCGGCAATGGGCGTAGCGGCGCGACGTCGCGCAAGCCAGTGCCGAAAGCCTATATGGGTGGGGACAACGAAAAGCCGCGCGGCAGGGCCACGCGGCTTTGATCGTCAGGCAATTGGCAGATGATTAGTTAGCTGCGCTCGCCTGCGGCGCCGTGCGCTCGGCCAGCATCTGGCGCACCGCCGACATCGAGCCGCTCAGCTCGCTGATTGCGTCGTCGATCAGCGCCCGTTGCTTCTGCAGGCGGGCAAGCTGCTTTTCCGACTTGTCCAGCGCGAGCTTGAGCTGCTTGGTGTTTGAACCGGTCGGATCGTAGAGATCCATCATCTGCTTGACGTCGCGCAGCGAGAACCCTACCTTGCGGCCAAGCAGGATCAGCGTCAGCCGGGCCTTGTCGCGGCGCGTGTAGAGACGGGTCGAACCTTCACGCTGCGGGTTGAGCAGGCCCTTGTCTTCGTAGAAACGCAGCGTGCGCAGCGTCACTCCGTATTTCTTCGCCATCTCGCCGATGCGGACAAGGTCCTCGCCGGCTTCGACAGACATATTGGTATTGGCCGCGGTCTCGCCGGCCGAGATAAGCTTCATGGTCACTGGCTTTCCCCGTCTGGTGGCGTCGCGGTCCTGGACCGTGCGTCGCCTGACTGGAAGCGGGGGCTTGCTTCCCGTCGTGGTTTCAACAAACAAATCGCAACAGCACGCTCAATGCGCCTTTTACGTTTACGTCAATTCTATACCGATAGCCGCCTCATGACGCAAGGGCGTTCTGCGGGCTGAGCTTTATGCCGCACCGTCAAGCCGGCAGCCAACATCCTTTCAACTTCTTAAGTTTGGTTAACGCGTTGTTTACCACGTTGGGCGAAATGTGGGCGCGTCGGCTACCCGTGTTTATCCTGTATCGAATTTTTCACGGTTTTTCGGAGCGCGGGTGAGAACCCGGGAAGCTCGTCTTCCACCGCGGCATAGCCGCAGGTCGCCTTCGTTCCGACAGGGACTTGGGGGAACTGGCCACGAGCCAGCCATTCTGAAAGACGGACGCACCTATGAACAGCAAGCGGTCCTATCTCGATACACTCAACGCCGGCAGGCAGCGCAGGCCGCAGACCACGCTCGAGCAGTTGAACCAGTCGCTGGAGACGCTGGAGCAGCGGCTGGAGCGGACGCGCGAGGATCCGATGGCACGTCCCGATCTCCGCCAACCCGATCCCCGCCAATATGGCGCCGATGCGCGCTATCCCGCCGCCCGGCCCACTGGCCAGCAGCGCTGGTATGAGGACCCGCAGCCGACGCTGCGCCCGAAGAGCCCGATGCAGCAGGGAGCCACCGCTTACCAGGCCATTGCCCATGACATCGATCGCGTGCGCGGCCAGGAGGACGGCGTGGCCATGGTCGGCAAGATCGCCGGCGAGTTGCGCGGCATGCGCGAGGAATTGCGCCACCAGATGACTGCTGGGCTGCAGCGCGAATTCGAAGCGCTGCGCAAGGACATCGAGCGGGCTTTCCAATCGGGTGCCAGGCCCGGCGCTTCGGCCAAGGGCAGCGCCGAGCTCGGTCTTGAATTCGAACGGCTTTCCGGCGCCATCCAGACGCTGGCCGAGAAGAGCGACGACAGAAGCGTCAACATGCTGCGGCTCGAGCTCGAACAGGTCAAAGCCGCGCTCGAGACGCTGGCACGCGAAGAGAGCGTGCAGAAGGTCGACCGCCGCTGGGACGATTTCGATCGCCGCTGGACGGCTTTCGAGGACCGCGTCGACGCCGACCAGCGCAAGCGCTCGGACGACCCCGGCCTGTCGATGCTGACCGACCGGCTGGAGCAGATCAGCAATGCCGTCAACAACCTGCCTGAATCGCTATCGTTGCGCTCGCTTGAGGAAAAGGTGCGCACGCTTGCCGGCGCCGTCGACCATTTCGCCAGCCAGCAAGACAACCGCGGCAGCGACACGCTTGGCATGATCGACGAGCGGCTGGATGAGATTTCCCGCGCCATCGTTGCATCGACGGTCGCGGCGCAAGCCAATTCATTCGACCACGAGGCTTTCGAGCGCATCGAAAAGCGGATCGACTCGCTTGCCCGTCAGATCGAGGAAGTGGCGCAGGATCGGCCAGGCAACGCGGTCATGGACCGGCTGGGTACGCTGTCGAGCCGGGTCGACGAGCTTGCCGGCCGCGCCAATCTGCCCGAGCAGGCGATGGAGCGCCTGGCCAAGCAGATCGCACTCATCGCCGACAAAATCAATCAGGCGCCCGCCATGCCCGACGCCGACTACATCTTCCACGGGCTGGAGCAACGCTTCGACGTGCTGTCGGGCATGATGGAACGCCGCCAGGGTGACGCCATCGAACAGGGGAACATGCTGTTCCGCGATCTCGAACGCCGACTGGACGAGGTTGCCGACAGGCTCGACCAGCGCATGCCGCAGGTCGACAGCGCCGGCATCATGGAAGCCATCGATGCCCGCTTCACCGCGCTTGCCAAGCGCATGGAAACGCGTGTTCCCGATCCCGCAGGCGAAGCGGCGATCCGCGGCCTGGAAAGCCGGCTCGAAGACATTTCAAGCCGACTGGACGCATCGGCCGCGCAGGTGGCCGGCATCGATCCGGCGCTGATCCGCAGCCTGGAGGCACAGGTCGCCGGCCTGTCCGCCCATCTTTCCAAGCCGAGCACGCCGCTGCCGGAATTCGAGGACATCAGCCCGCGTCTCAACGAAATTGAAAAGTCGCTCGCTGGAACCCGCGATTCCATCCTTGGCGCGGCGCGCGAAGCGGCCGAGAACGCAGTGCAATCGCTGGCCGGTTCGAGCGCCAATACGACCGCCGTTTCCGGCCTTGCCCAGGATTTGAAGACGCTTGAAACGCTGACGCGGCGCTCCGACGAGCGCAATTCGAGAACATTCGAGGCCATCCACGACACGTTGCTCAAGATCGTCGACCGGCTGGGTTCGCTCGAACCCGGCGAGCCGGTCGAGGCGATGAGCGAACTGCTGGATGCGGCACAGGTCGAGCCGAGCAACTGGCGCGGTGCACGGCGACCCAAGATGGCTGTAGACGCGCCGTCGATGGATATCGATCAGCCCCAGCCATTGACTGGGGACATGGCCGATCTCGATGGCCGCGCCGCCGCCATCCTGCGCAATGAGCCGGTTGCTCGCAGCGACCTCGGCGCGCATGGCGGCCTGGGCACGCATAGCGGCCTGGGCACTCGCACGCCCGCCGAGGCTGCCGCTGCCGCGGCCATGGCTGCGCTCGGTTCCGACACGATTGCCGAGAAGAACGACCAGGCGGGCGGGCGTAAATCGTTGTTCGGCGGGCTGGCCCGCGCCTTCAAGGGCAAGAAGGAGGCGGACATTCCGCCGCTGGCCGGCTCGGCGTCGAATGCTTCTGTACCGAGCGTCGATCTCGACGAGCCGCTCGATCCGAAAATGGCCAACCGGCCGTTGGAGCCCGGCTCCGGCGCACCTGACCTCAATGCCATCATGAAGCGCGTGCGCGACGAGCGCGGCCAGCCGGCCAAGCCCAGCGATACCGACGCAGCGAAATCGGATTTCATCGCCGCGGCCCGACGCGCGGCACAGGCCGCGGCCGCCGAGGCCGATGCGCTGAAGCGCCAGTCGACGATAACGGGACCGGTGAAGGCGCTGCGGATCGGCGATTTGCTCAGGGCACGGCGCAAGCCGATCCTGATGGGGACAACCGCGATCTTGCTGGCGCTGGGTGCCCTGCAACTGGGCAAGGCCTTCTTCGCCGAACCTGGCCAAGTGGCGAGCAACGACGTCGCGCCGATCGTCGCCTCACAGCCGATGAAAACCGCCTCATTCGAGGCCGCTGGCCAGCCAAAGACAGACATTCAGCCTCCGGCAGCAGAAAGCGCGCCGGACCGGGTCGTCAGACAGGCCGAACCGTCCGAACCGCTAACCAAGGACGATATGGCATCGCAAACCCCGATGGCCTCGCCGCCGGGCGCTGAGCCGTCGATGGATGCCGCCGCGCCGCCAGCCCAGCCGGCTGCTGCACCGTTCGCTTCGGCTGCGCTCGCCGATGCGAACGCGGCGGCGTCCGACACGACAGTTTCTGCTGTGCCTGCCCCGGCTGCTGCGACCTCCGCTGAAGCAACCGACACCACCACCCGGCCGATGGCGGCTCAGCCGACCACCGCCGGGGACACCACAGGCGCGGTTCCGCCGGCGGACGCTTCGCCGGCGGCAGCGACGGCAAAGTTCGACATTCCCGCCGACGCCGGCCCGGTCGCCTTGCGCGATGCCGCCGCCGGCGGCGATGCCAAGGCGCTGTTCGAGATCGGCTCGCGCTATGCCGATGCGCGCGGCGTCAAGGAAGACATGGTGGCAGCGGCCAAATGGTACGAGAAGTCAGCGGAACTCGGCTTCGCGCCGGCCGAATACCGCATCGGCAATTTCTACGAAAAGGGCATCGGCGTCGCGCGCGACATCAAGAAGGCGAAGACCTGGTACCAGCTTTCCGCGGAGCAGGGCAACGCCAGCGGCATGCACAATCTGGCCGTGCTGTTCGCCATGGCCGCAGACGGCGTGACCGACAATGAATCGGCCGCGCACTGGTTCCAGGCGGCGGCAGATGTCGGCGTCAAGGACAGCCAGTTCAATCTCGGCATCCTCGCCGCCAAGGGCGTCGGCATGAAGCAGAACCTCGAGGAATCCTACAAATGGTTCGCGCTCGTCGCCAAGACTGGTGACAAGGATGCCGCGGCCAAGCGTGACGAGATCGCCAATGCGCTGCGGCCAGAGCAGCTCGAACGCGCCCGCGCCGCGACCGAACTGTGGAAGGCCAAGCCGCTGGATGCGGCAGCCAATTCGGCCGACATTCCCGAGTCCTGGCAGGACGGCGCACCGCAGACGACCGCCAGCATCGACATGAAGAAGGCCGTCCAGAACATCCAGCGCATTCTCAACAAGAACGGCTATGACGCCGGCGGCGCCGACGGCAAGATGGGCCAGAAGACGAAGACCGCGATCATGGCTTTCCAGACCGACAACAAGATGGCGGCGACCGGCGAGGTCGATGAAAAACTGGTCAAGGCGCTGCTGGCGCGCAAATAACGGCAGAGGCGTCGCTTCCACGACGCCCTTGCCACACATTTGCCTGTTAACTGATTGAGATGTTTTTTGTTTCGGCGGCGTAGCGCAGTTTGACTTCGCGGCACCTCCGGCGCAAGAACGAATTGGCTTGTCGGTCCAAGATGCCCGCAACGGTTGCATTCGCCAACAGGCAGAACTGATCGAGACTGACGGGTGGGCATCTATCTCCCGATCGCGGAAATTTCCGTCAACGTCTTCGTCCTGCTGGCCATGGGTGCGGCGGTGGGTTTCCTGTCGGGCATGTTCGGCGTCGGCGGCGGCTTCCTCATCACGCCGCTCTTGATCTTCTACAACATACCCCCGGCGATCGCGGTCGCCACCGGCGCCAACCAGGTCATCGCCTCCTCCGTCTCCGGCGTCCTTTCGCACATGAAGCGAGGGACGCTCGACTTCAAGCTCGGTGGGGTGTTGCTGGCCGGCGGCATTGTCGGTTCCACCGGCGGCATCTACGTCTTCGCCTTCCTGCGCAGGCTCGGCCAGCTCGACCTGTTCATCTCGCTGCTCTACGTCGTGCTGCTCGGCACTGTCGGCGGGCTGATGCTGGTCGAGAGCGTCAATGCGCTGCGCGCCACGCGCAGCGGTGCGGCACCGGTGCTGAAGAAATCCGGCCAGCACAACTGGATCCACCGCTTGCCGCTGAAGATGCGCTTCAGGGCCTCAAAACTGTTCGTCAGCGTCATCCCGGTGCTCGGCCTTGGCGCTGGTATCGGCTTCCTGTCGTCGATCATGGGTGTCGGCGGCGGCTTCATCATGGTGCCGGCGCTGATCTATCTGCTGAAAGTGCCGACCAACGTGGTCATCGGCACCTCGCTGTTCCAGATCATCTTCACCTCCGCTTATACGACACTGGTCCACGCCACCACCAACCAGACGGTCGACGTCGTGCTGGCCTTCCTGCTGATGGCGGGCGGCGTCGCCGGCGCGCAATATGGCGCCAAGGCCGGTCAGAGGCTGCGCGGCGAGCAGCTCCGGGCCTTGCTGGCGCTGCTAGTGCTGGCGGTGGCGATACGATTGGCCATCGATCTTTTCGTCACCCCACCCAATCTCTATTCGCTGTCTGCCTTGGACCTCAACTGATGAGGGCTCCGAACGCATTCGCAACCGCTATTTTCCTGTCGTTGCTTGCGGCCGCCGCGCCGGCGAAGGCGCAGACCCCGCTGACGGAAGGCATCCAGATCGGGCTCTCCACCGACAATGTCGCCATCACCGCCGGCTTTTCCGGCGCCGACCTGACCATCTTCGGTTCGCTGGAGAATCCTGATCCACTCGTCGCGCGCCAGGGCCGCTACGATGTCATCGTCGTGCTCGAAGGCCCGCCCAAGCCGGTGGTGGTACGCCGCAAGGACCGGGTGCTCGGCGTCTGGGTCAATCTGGACTCCGAGACCTTCGAGAACGTGCCGATGTCCTATTCGGTGGCGACGACGCGGCCGCTGCAGGACATCACCGAGCCCAACAGCTACAAGCAGCTGTCGCTCGGCGCCTCCAACCTCTACATGCAGCCCGCCGACGCCGGCGACAGCCCGGCGACGATCGAGGAATTCACCGCTGCGTTGCGAGAGCGCAAGTCGGCGACCGGCCTCTACAGCGAGAATGTCGGCGGCGTGCAATTCCTGTCGCAGAACCTGTTCCGCGCCACCGTCAGGCTGGCGCCGAATGTTCCGGTCGGCACCCACAAGGCGCGCGCCTTCCTGTTCAAGAGCGGCCTGTTCATCAAGGAAAGCTCGGCCCAGCTCGAAATCCGCAAGTCCGGTTTCGAACAGTCGATCTTCCGTGTCGCCCACAATTATTCCTTCCTCTATGGCATCTTCGCGATATCGCTGGCCATGCTGACGGGTTGGCTTGGAAGAGTGATCTTCCGAAAGGACTGAGGCGTCCAAAAGGGGTTTCCCTTTCGCCGATCATGCTATAGACCGCACCTCCCCGCCCGACGGGCAAACACGCACAATTCAATTCGGCAGAGTGGTCCGGTTGCCCGGACTGAGGCGCACGTCTCCCGGCGAGCGCCGATCCGATGCCTGGAGAAGACAGGAGGCTGCTTTGCGACCAGCATTCGGCGGTATCGACTTCGGCACTTCAAACTCCACCGTTGGCGTGGTCCGTAACGGGCAGCCGCGCCTTGTCGCGCTTGAGGACGGCCAGGTCACGCTGCCAAGTGCGGTGTTCTTCAACTTCGAGGACAACCGCACCTGTTTTGGCCGCGACGCCATCGCCAACTACACCGACAGCATCGATGGCCGGCTGATGCGTTCGCTGAAGAGCGTGCTCGGCAGTTCGCTGGCCCACGAGAAGACCCGCATCAAGGCGCGCTCGATCGGCTTCATGGAGATCGTCGGCATGTTCCTCGGCCATCTCAAGAAGAGGCTGGAAGCAGCTGTCGGCGATACGGTAGAGACCGTCGTGCTTGGCCGGCCGGTGCAATTCGTCGATGACGACGCCGAAGCCGACGCGAAGGCGCAAAGCGAACTTGAGAACGCCGCGCGCGCCCAGGGCTTCAAGCACATCGCTTTCCAGTTCGAGCCGATCGCAGCGGCGCTCGACTACGAGCAGAAGGTGACGCGCGAGGAACTGGCACTGATCATCGACATGGGCGGCGGCACGTCGGACTTCTCGATCGTGCGCGTTTCACCGCAGCGCTCCCGTTCGCTCGACCGCAAGGACGACATCCTGGCCAGCCGGGGCGTCCATATCGGCGGCACGGATTTCGACCGGCTGCTGAGCATCGCCCATGTGATGCCTCAGCTCGGCTATTTGACGCCAACCAAGGACGGCAAGCGCAACCTGCCGGCCAGCTACTTCATCGATCTCGCGACATGGCAGCGCATCAATCTGGTCTACACCGCCAAGGCGATGACGCATCTGCGCCAGATCCGCTACGAGGCCGAGCGCGCCGACCTGGTCGACCGCTTCATCCACATCGTCGAACATCGTTACGGACATGCGCTGGCGGCACTTGTTGAAAAGGCCAAGATAGAGCTGACCGACAGCTCGTCCGCGGAGGTCGAGGTTAAGCTGCCAGGTGCGGAGTTCGCCGCCGAAATCACGCGCAGGGGGCTGGACGCCACGATTGCCAGGGACATCGAGCGGGTCACAGCAACGGTGGCGCAGACCATCCGGGACGCTGAGGTGAAGCCGTCCGACATCACCGCGGTGTTCCTGACCGGCGGATCGACCGCGATCCCGCTGGCAAGGCGAGAAATCCTGTCGCTGGTGCCGCAGGCATCCGTCATCGAAGGCGACATGTTCGGCTCGGTAGGACTTGGGCTGGCGCTGGATGCGCAACGCAAATTCGGCTGATCTCGGCCCTTTTGATACTCAATGCCGGCCTGCAAATGGCTGACCCGAATCTCAACGGACCCTACCTTGGTGCAGACCCGTTCATCTCCGCGCCGAGATGCGCCTTGAGCGCCATCTGGGCCAGGCTTGCCTGGCGATCGCGATGGGTGATCATGGCGAAGTCGCGTTTCGGCAATTCGAGCGGCACGGACCTGAGACTGCCTTCGGCCACGGCGCGGGCGACGACAAGCTCCGAGATGATCGTGGCGCCAGCACCCGCCTCGACCGCCTGGCGGATAGCCTCATTGCTCGGCAGCACCAGGAATATCCTGAGGTCGGCGAGCGAAATTCCTTCGCGGCGCGCCAGATCCTCCAGCACTTCGCGGGTGCCGGAACCGCCCTCTCGGATGATCCAACGCAGGTCCTTGATGTCGGAGTGGCCGGGCGCGACTTCGGCGATCTCCGGATGCGAGCTGGCAACCACCAGCATCAGCCTGTCGACGTCGACCTTGGTGCGGCGCAGGATGTCGGACTCGGTGCGCCCCTCGACCAGGCCGAGATCCGCCGCGCCATCGAGGACATTGGCCTCCACCTGCCTGGTGTTGCCGATGCTGACGCTCAGCCTGACGGCGGGATAGGCTTCGTGGAAGGAAGCCAGCCGGCGCGGCAGCCAGTAGCTGGCGATGGTCTGGCTGGCGGCGATCGAGAGGCTGCCGGTGACTGTCTGCGAGACGTGCTCCAGCACATTGCGGGCGGCGGCGGCCCGTTCGAGCACGGCCTTGGCTTCGGGCAGGAACCGGTGTCCGGTCTGGGCAAGCTCGATGTTGCGGCCGACCCGGTTGAACAGATGCACGCCGTGCTGTTCTTCAAGCGCTCGGATGGCGGCCGATGCGGCCGACTGCGAAATGCCCAGCAGTTCGGCAGCTTTGGTCATATGGCCGCGCTCGGCGACGGCGACGAAAATCCGCAACTGATCAAGGGTCATGGGCGCATTAAGAACCAATATCGATCGAATTTACAAGAACAACTGATTAGACAGATCGATAGCTTCATTCTAAGTTTTCGAGTGAAGTTAGAAAAAATTCGCCGAGAGATCGCAGAGAGCAGAATGATCGGGCGGTTCAGATCCCTGCTTGCGCATTGGACCCGCGGCATAAGGCGGCGGCTGGCCGGCGATCGCTATCACCCGGAAGAGCACTACATGCGCGGCCCCGGACCGAAGACGCGAGCCAAATCCATGGGCCGAACAGGCACTACCGGATCATGATGCACGGATCGCCACGCGGCGCGAATTCGGCACCATCGCAACGCCCGCCTGCCGACACGCGCGCACCGGATGAAGGCGATGGCGTCGACACCTCGCCTGACGTTTCCGACAGCATTGCCAAGACGACCTGCTACATGTGCGCCTGCCGCTGCGGCATCGACGTGCACATCAAGGATGGCAAGGTCCGCTACATCAACGGCAACAAGGATCATCCGGTCAATCGCGGCGTGATCTGCGGCAAGGGCAGCTCCGGCATCATGCAGCATTACAGCCCGGCAAGGCTGAAGAAGCCATTGCTGCGCACCGGCCCGCGCGGCTCCGGCGAGTTCCGCGAGATCGAGTGGGAAGAGGCGTTTTCGATCGCCACCGAACGGCTCTCGGCCATCCGCCGGACCGACCCCAAGAAACTGGCCTTCTTCACCGGCCGCGACCAGTCGCAGTCGCTGACCGGCTGGTGGGCGAGCCAGTTCGGTACACCGAACTTCGCTGCCCATGGCGGCTTCTGTTCGGTCAACATGGCGGCCGGCGGCCTCTACACGATCGGCGGCTCGTTCTGGGAGTTCGGGGAGCCCGACTGGGACAACACCAGATATTTCATGCTGTTCGGCGTCGCCGAGGACCATGATTCCAACCCGATCAAGATCGGCCTCGGCAAGCTCAAGGCGCGCGGTGCCAAGGTGGTGTCGATCAACCCGTGCCGCACCGGCTACAATGCCATTGCCGACGACTGGATCGGCATCCGGCCCGGCACCGACGGCCTGTTCGTGTTCGCCCTCATCCACGAATTGCTGAAGGCCGGCCGCGTCGATCTCGACTATTTGCTGCACTACACCAATGCCCATGCCCTCGTAGTGCAGGAGCCAGGTGCCGCCGATGACGGGTTGTTGGTGCGCGATGGCGACGGCAATCCACTGGCTTGGGACAGAGTTGCCAAAAGACCGGTCAGCGCCACCGATGCCAGTGCGAAACCGGCACTGACCGGCAGCTTCACCATTGATGGCCGGCGCTGCGTTCCGGTGTTCCAGTTGATCGCCGACCGCTACCTCAATGAGAGCTATGCACCGGACGCGGTCGCCGAGCGCTGCGGCATTGCCGCCGATACGATCCGCAGGATCGCCGCCGAACTTGCGCATGTCGCTTTCGAACAGACGATCGAATTGCCGATCGCCTGGACCGACTGGGCCGGGCGCCGCCACGAGACCATCAAGGGCCGGCCTGTTTCGATGCACGCCATGCGCGGCATCTCGGCCCACTCGAACGGTTTTCACACGTGCCGCGCCATCCATCTGCTTCAGGTGCTGTTGGGCACGGTGGATGTCCCCGGCGGTTTCCGTTTCAAGCCGCCCTACCCCCGATCCGCGCCGCCCGGGCCGAAACCGGCGGGCAAGACCGTCAAGCCGATGACGCCGCTTGACGGCATGCCGCTCGGCTTCGTCTGTGGGCCGGACGACCTGCTGGTCGATGAGGCCGGCACGCCTGTTCGCATCGACAAGGCCTATTCCTGGGACGCGCCGCTGGCGGCACACGGTCTGATGCATACCGTCATCCGCAACGCCTGGGCCGGCGATCCCTACAGGATCGACACGCTCATGATGTACATGTCGAACATGGCGTGGAATTCCTCGATGAACACCGTCGAGACCATTGCGATGCTGACCGACCATGATGGCGAGGGCAACTACAGGATCCCCTTCATCATCTATTCCGACGCCTATTATTCCGAGACCGTGCCATTCGCCGACCTCGTACTGCCGGACACGACCTATCTCGAGCGTCACGACTGCATCAGCCTGCTCGACCGGCCGATCAGCCATGCCGACGGACCCGGTGACGCCATCCGCCATCCCGTCGTCGAGCCTGACCGTGACGTCAGGCCGTTCCAGTCGGTGCTGATCGAACTCGGTGCCCGGCTTGGCCTGCCCGGTTTCGTCGATGACGACGGCTCCGCCATGTACCGCGACTATGCCGACTATATCGTCAACCATGAGCGCACGCCCGGCATCGGCCCGCTCGCCGGGTGGCGCGGCAAGGACGGGACCTCGACCGGCAGGGGCGAGGCCAACCCGGACCAATTACAGCGCTACATCGACAATGGCGGCTTCTGGCATCACGATTTTGCTGACGACCAGCGCTACTACAAGATGGCCAACCGCTCCTATCTCGATTTCGCGGAGCAGATGGGCTTTATCCCCAAGGCGGAGCCGATCGTCTTCCAGCTCTATTCCGAGCCGTTGCAGCGTTTTCGTCTGGCCGCGCGTGGGCACGGTCGCGTCTTGCCGCCGGAGGGCGATCGCCAGCGCATCGAGACCTATATGGACCCGCTGCCTTTCTGGTACATGCCCTTCGAGGAAGCGGTCGTCGACCTCGAAAAATATCCGCTGCATGCGCTGACGCAAAGGCCGATGCACATGTACCATTCCTGGGGATCACAGAATGCGTGGTTGCGGCAGATCACCAGCCAGAATCGGCTGTTTGTGCATCACCGGACGGCAACTGGCCTTGGCCTTGTCGATGACGACTGGGTGTGGATCGAGAGCATCAATGGCAGGGTGAAGGGGCAGATCAAGCTGATCGACGGGGTGAACGAAAGCACGGTCTGGACTTGGAACGCCATCGGCAAGCGGCGCGGCAGCTGGGGGCTGAAGGACGACGCGGCCGAATCCAACCGTGGCTTCCTGCTCAACCACATCATCGGCGACCAGACTTCGGCCGATGCTCAGGGCAAGCGCTATTCGAACTCCGATCCGGTGACCGGCCAGGCGGCGTGGTTCGACCTGCGCGTGCGCATCTTCAAATGCGCAGCGGAAGAAGCTGGCTTCACCGAGCCGCAATTCGAGCGTTTTCAGCAGCCGCCGCATTTCGTGCCCTCACCCGACAAGCTGACTTTCGGTGCCGAGTTCCGCCGTGCAAGAGAGGCGGCCGAATGACCTGTCTGCCAAGTCAAAGCGGCAAGAAGCTCGGCCTTGTCATCGATCTCGACACCTGCGTCGGCTGCCAGGCCTGTGTCACCGCCTGCAAGGAATGGAACACCGGCGGCCACATGGCGCCGCTGACCGACATCGACCCTTATGGCGGCCATGTCGACGGCGTCTGGTTCAACCGCGTGCACAGCTACGAGCACACCACCGAAATGGGCGGGCGCACCGTCAACTTCCCGCGTTCCTGCCTGCATTGCGAGACGCCGGCCTGCGTCACCGTCTGCCCGACCGGTGCCTCCTACAAGCGGGCCTCAGACGGCATCGTGCTGATCGACGAGGACAAGTGCATCGGCTGCAAATTGTGCAGCTGGGCCTGTCCCTATGGAGCACGCGAGTTCGACACCGATGTCGGCGTGATGAAGAAGTGCACGCTGTGCGTCGACCGCATCTACAATGACAATCTGGCCGAGGAAGACCGCGTGCCGGCCTGCGTCGCCGCTTGCCCGACCAGTGCCCGCCATTTCGGCGATCTCGGCGATCCTCAGTCGGCTGTCTCGCAACTGGTGGCGGAACGGGGCGGCGTCGACCTGATGCCGGAGCTCGGCTATCACCCGACCAACAAATACCTGCCGCCGCGCGCTCATACCACGCGCGCCGCATCGGTGGCAGCACCCGCCCTCGAACCGGTGCGGGCCGAAGGCGGCTTCCTCGGCTGGGTCGACCGCATGCTTTCGAACTAGCCCATGCATCCAGCCTTCTCCGTCGTCTTCTTCACCACCGCCACCGGCGCCGGCTACGGCCTGCTCGCGCTGCTCGGTGTGCTCGGAGGGCTCCAGATCATCCCGCCCGATTTCTGGCTGGGCTTCATCGGCATGGGGCTGGCGCTCGGCCTGATCGTGGCCGGGTTGTTGTCCTCAACGGGTCATCTCGGCCGCCCCGAGCGCGCCTGGCGGGCGTTCTCGCAATGGCGCAGTTCCTGGCTGTCGCGCGAAGGCGTGGCCTCGGTCATCACCTTCATCCCGGCGGGACTGTTCGGCATCGGCTGGGTTCTGCTGGGCAGAGCCGGCGGATGGGTCGCCGTAGCTGGGCTGCTGGCGACCATCGGTGCCATCGTTACCGTTTGCACCACCGGCATGATCTATGCCTCGCTGAAGCCTATCGCCCAATGGCACAGCCGCTTCACTCTGCCCGCCTATCTCATCTTCTCGGCGATGACCGGCAGTGTGCTTTTGAACGCGCTATGCCAGGGTTTTGCGATCGGCTCGAAAATGCTTCTGGCGGTTTGCGTTCTAATGACTGTGATCGGCTGGGGGTGGAAGCTCGCGATCTGGCGATACAATGATCGACTCGAAATCCCGACCACCGCCAACACCGCTACCGGGCTGGCCGGCGGTACGGTGCGGTCACTGGAATGGCCGCATACGGAGGAAAACTACCTGCTCAAGGAAATGGGCTTTCGCATCGCGCGCAAGCACAGTGCGCGGCTGCGCCAGATCACGCAGTGCGTGGCCTTCGCCCTGCCCGTCTTTCTGCTTGCCGCCACATTCACCCTGCCCTGGCCCTTCGCAACGGCGGCGTCACTGCTCGCCGCGATCGTGCAGTTCGCCGGCATGCTGGTCGAACGCTGGCTGTTCTTCGCCGAGGCGAAGCACACCGTCACGCTCTACTACGGCAGATAGGGCAGTTTCAGCCGGGCCTGAGCATCGAGCGCGAAATGGCGAAGATACGGTCCGTGCCCAGCATATAAGCCATTAGCGTGTCCAGCCGGAACAACCCGGCATAGGCGCGGTCGAGCACGTTGAGCGAGCCGGTATAGGCACCGAAGGCGGGCATGATCATGCGGCCGCCGTCACCGGCAAAACAGCGCCGCCGCACGGAACGACCCTGCTGCACGATGCGGGCGCAAGGATGCAGATGCCCCGCTATTTCGCCCTCGACGCGCAGCTTCGACGGCTCATGCCGGAACAGCAGCGAGCCGATGGCGAGTTCGCGCACCGTCTCGCCGGGCAGATCGGCGGGCGCTTCCGGGTCATGATTGCCGGCGACCCAGAACCAGTCGCGGCCGGCCATCAGCGCTTCCAACCGCTCGCGGAAGCTCGCATGCATGCGCTGGGCGCCGCCGCCATCGTGGAAGCTATCGCCCAGGCTGATGACGATCGACGGCTGGTAGTCTGATATGACGGCTTGCAGTCTCAGCAAGGTCGCGCCGGTGTCGTAAGGCGGGATCAATGCGCCGCGTCGTGCCAGCGACGAACCCTTTTCCAGATGCAGGTCGGACACGGCCAGAAGCCGCAGATCCGGAAAATAGAGCACGCCGCGCGGGTCACAGACGGCGCGCTCGCCGGCGATGCCGACAAGGTCGGCCTCTGCGATCAGCGAAGCGCGCGCCA
Organism: Mesorhizobium sp. Root695; assembly: GCF_001428185.1. Lineage (NCBI taxonomy): Bacteria > Pseudomonadati > Pseudomonadota > Alphaproteobacteria > Hyphomicrobiales > Phyllobacteriaceae > Mesorhizobium > Mesorhizobium sp. Root695. The sequence continues at coordinate 65,832 of NZ_LMHO01000005.1, forward strand.
GCGAAAAATTCATTCCTCAGCCATTCCCGGCCCCATGGCCTCCTCGACCAATGTCGCCGCGTCCATCAGCAGTGTCTCGTCGGCCTCACCGTTGACCGGCATCTTGCCGATCTCGAGCATGATCGGCACGGCAAGCGGCGAAATCTGTTCGAGTGCCTTATGCACGATTCGACCCTGGATACGCGAGAGCATATCGGCAAGTCTGCTGACATCGAGCAGACCGGTCGCCGCATCGGCGCGTGTCGCCTGAAGCAGGATGTGGTCGGGCTCATGGCTGCGCAGCACATCGTAGATCAGGTCGGTCGACACGGTGACCTGACGGCCGCTTTTCTCCTGGCCCGGATGACGTTTCTCGATCAGTCCCGAAATCAGCGCGCAGTTGCGGAAGGTGCGCTTGAGGAGCCAGCTGTCGGCCAGCCAGGCTTCGAGATCGTCGCCCAGCATGTCCTGGTCGAAAAGCGCACTGAGCGAAGGTTTCCTGGCTTTGAACATCGTGCCCATGTCGCCCAGCGACCATATGGCCAGCGCATAGTCGGTGGCGACAAAGCCGAGCGGCCTGGCTCCCGCCCTGTCGAGGCGGCGGGTGAGCAGCATGCCGAGCGTCTGATGCGCCAGCCTGCCCTCGAACGGATAGGCCACAAGATAGTGGCGATTGCCGCGCGGAAAGGTCTCGATCAGCAGGTCATCGCGCTTGGGCAGCACCGACCTGTCGGCCTGGAACCGCAGCCAGTCGGCCACCTGCTCGGGCAGCTTCTTCCATCGCTGCGGGTCGTCCAGCATGATGCGGACCTGTTCGGCGAGATAGGTCGAAAGCGGGAACTTGCCGCCGCCATAATAGGGCACCTTGGCATCGCTGCCGGGCGCGTTCGACACGAAGCATTCATTCTCGCGAATGCCTTCGAAACGCAGCACCTTGCCGGCAAACATGAACGTGTCGCCATGCGTCAGCGTTTCGAGGAAAGCCTCCTCGATCTTGCCGAGAACCCTGCCGCCGCGCGAAGCCGCGCCCTTGCTGCCGGCCTTGACGTAGCGCACGTTGAGCGCCGGCACCTCGATAATGGTGCCGACATTCAGCCTGTATTGCTGGGCAACGCGCGGATTGGACACACGCCACAACCCGTCCTTGTTCAGCCGGATGCGAGCGTAGCGCTCGTAGTTCTTGAGCGCATAGCCACCGGTGGCAACGAAATCGATAACGCGGTCGAATGTCGGTCGATCGAGGCTGGCATAGGGGGCCGCGGTTCGCACTTCCTCGAACAGATCATCGGCACGGAACGGCGCACCACAGGCGCAGCCCAGAACATGCTGCGCCAGCACGTCGAGGCCGCCATCGATCAACGGCGGCGTGTCCTGGGCGCCGAGATAGTTGGCGTCGAGGGCCGCCCGGCATTCCAGCACCTCGAAGCGATTGGCCGGGATGAGGATCGCCTTGGACGGCTCGTCCATGCGGTGGTTGGCGCGGCCGATGCGCTGCGCCAGCCGGCTGGCGCCCTTCGGCGCGCCGACATGCACGACCAGATCGACATCGCCCCAGTCGATGCCGAGATCGAGCGTCGAGGTGGCGACGATGGCGCGCAAGGCGTTGTCACCCATCGCCTTCTCGACGCGCCGGCGCTGGGCGACGTCGAGCGAGCCGTGGTGCAGGGCAATCGGCAAGTTGTCCTCGTTGACCCGCCACAATTCCTGGAAAAGCAACTCGGCCTGGCTGCGCGTGTTGACGAACAGCAGGGTCGTCTTGTGACGCTTGATCTCGCGGTAGATCTCGGGCGTGGCGTAGCGCGCCGAGTGTCCTGCCCATGGCACGCGCTCTTCCGAATCGAGGATGGAGATATCGGGCTTCGCGCCGCCTGTCACGACAATGAGCTCAGCCATGTCGGGGCTTGTTGGACCTTTGGGCGGATTCTGGCTGACCAGCCAGCGCCGCAACTCGTCCGGCTCGGCCACCGTGGCCGACAGGCCGATCGTCTGCAAGCCGGGGACAAAACTGCGCAGCCGCGCCAGACCGAGCGCCAAAAGATGTCCGCGTTTCGATGTCACCAGCGAATGCAACTCGTCGAGCACGACGTAGCGTAAGTCGTCGAAGAAGCGCCTCGCATCGCCTGCCGAGATCAACAACGCCAATTGCTCGGGCGTGGTCAGCAGGATGTCGGGCGGCACCAGCTTCTGGCGCTGGCGCTTGTGCGCGGGGGTGTCGCCGGTACGGGTCTCGATGGTGACGGGTAGACCGATCTCCTCAACCGGCTTGCCGAGATTACGCTCGATGTCGACAGCCAATGCCTTGAGAGGCGAGATGTAGAGCGTATGGATGCCGCGCTGCGCCTGGCCTGGCTTTCGCCTTGGTCGGACAGCCAGTTCGGTCAGCGAGGGCAGGAAGCCGGCCAGCGTCTTGCCGGCGCCGGTCGGCGCTATCAGCAGGACCGACTGTCCGGCCTGGGCTTTCGCCAGAAGTTCAATCTGATGGGCGCGCGGCGACCAGCCCTTTTCGCCAAACCACCTGATGAATGGTTCGGGCAGGGCTACGGTGGCATTCTGTTCGGCAAGGCGCGGCTGCTCTGTCACCCGCCAGAGGTAGCGCGACGGCAGTCAATCGCCAAGAAAAATCGGAACAAAAGGGGATCGTTCTTCCCTACGGTCGCCGAAAGCCTGTAGGGCCGCCATAGAGATAGCCGATGCGGGCGACGGCGTCCTTCAACCCTTCGCGCGACACCAGCATGGTGTGGCCGTTGGCGTGGATCATGGTTTCGGCGTCGGTCATGACGGCGACATGGCCCTTCCAGAACACCAGATCGCCGCGCCGCAGCCCTGAGAAATCAGGGCCCGGCTCGAGCGGCTCGCCGAGCGTCTCCGCCTGCATGTCGGAATCGCGCAGCACGTTCCTGCCGGTCATGCGCATCGCCAGTTGCACCAGGCCAGAACAGTCGATGCCGAAACCGGAAGTACCACCCCAAAGATAAGGTGTTCCAAGAAACGTCTCGGCAACCGCGACATAGTCGGAGGCTGCTTCACTGAGCGGCCGCAGATGACCCGCGATGATCGCCTCGCCGGATGGCAGGACGGCATAGCGCGTGCCACGCGTGTCGGCGGCATCCGTCACCGTCACAGTCGATCCCATCGACAATTGTCCGGCGATCGGAAAGCGCAGATCCGGCCCGGGGTAGAGGAAGGTGCGCGGCACGCAGACGATGTGCGTGGGCGCAAGGTCCCCCCCGCCCAGCATCGTGTCGGCGACATAGCCGACATAGCCGTCGCGTTCGGCCTGGACCCACGCCCAGCCCTCGGTGACCTCGAAGACGAGGACATCATCGCCGAACAGAAGTTGCGTGTTGACGCCGGCATCCGGCCGCGGCGCCTTGCGCATATCGGCAACGGGCGCGGTGATCCGCGCCGACCGGCCAGCGACGAAGCGGTCGGCAGCGACCTCGCCCTTCAGCCGCGCGTCGGCAAGGTCGGAACGGAAAGCGTGAAGGCGGGCATCCCTGGCAGTCAAATCGGGTATCTCTTCTATTTTGTTTGAGCCTGATCTTGTCCGAAAACCGGCCTCCACTTTTCGGGATCACGCTCTCTAGATGGGGAATTCGCTCAAATCGGCAGTTCGTGGGCCTTGGCGATGATACCATCGCCGAAGCGCTCGACAAAGAGCGCGCCCTCGACGGTGCGCCTGATCAAGACATTGCGCTTGTCGAGTTCGTCGCGATGCCGCGACACCAGTTTCAGCGCGCCCATCGTGTCGAGCGCGCGGGTGATCACTGGCTTGGTGACATTGAGGCGGGCGGCCAGCCCGCGCACCGTGTGAGGCGGCGGATCGAGATAGATTGTGAACAGGATCGCCGTCTGGCGCATGGTCAGATCGGGCGCGTCCTCGCGCACCTGCGACAGCATCACTTGCTGCCACAGTCGCAAGGCCTGGCTCGGGCGCATCGCAATCGACATCGCGCCAGCATGACGGCAAATTGTTTCGGTTCCGTTTCAGTTTCCGCAATTTGCCGGCTCTGGCTACAGCTATCACCCGTAGCGTTTCGAGATGATCCGCTCCAGCGCGCGGATGCCTTGCGCCTCGCCGCCGGCGGGGCCATGCGGGCGATCGGCGGGGTTCCAGGCGAAGATGTCGAAATGCGCCCAGCCCGCGGTCTTTTCGACAAAGCGCTTGAGGAACAGTGCCGCCGTGATCGAGCCGGCGAAACCATCCGTGGTGACATTGTTGATGTCGGCGATCTTCGACGACAATTTTGCATCGTAAGGCCGCCACAGCGGCATGCGCCACAGCGGATCCTCGGCCACGATGGAAGCGGCCGCCAGGTCGGCTGCCAGCGCTTCGTCACCGGTGTAGAAGGGTGGCAGGTCGGGGCCGAGCGCGACACGGGCAGCCCCAGTCAGTGTCGCCATGTCGACCAGAAGCTGCGGCTCCTCCTCGTCGGCCAGCGCCAGGGCATCGGCCAGCACCAGCCGCCCCTCGGCATCCGTGTTGCCGATTTCGACAGTGATGCCCTTGCGGCTCGTCAGCACGTCGCCGGGCCGGAAGGCGTTGCCGGCAATCGAATTCTCGACCGCGGGGATGAGCACGCGCAGCCGCAAATTCAGGCCGGCAGCCATGATCATTGAGGCGAGGCCAAGCACATTGGCGGCACCGCCCATGTCCTTCTTCATCAACAGCATGCCGGACGACGGCTTGATGTCGAGACCGCCAGTATCGAAACAGACGCCCTTGCCGACCAGCGTCACCTTCGGCGCACCTTGCTGCCCCCATCTCATGTCAATCAGGCGCGGCGCGCCGGCCGACGCGCGGCCGACGGCATGGATCATCGGGAAGTTCTGATCGAGGAGATCGTCGCCCTTCACCGCCGAGACTTCGGCCTTGTGCCTGCCTGCCAGGGTCCGCACCGCCTGCTCCAGGTCTTCCGGGCCCATATCGCTGGTCGGCGTGTTGACCAGATCGCGTGTCAGGAAGACGCCATCGGCAATGCGGCGAACGCGCCCGGCATCGACCCTGGACGGCAGTTCGAAGCGCAGCGCCTTGCCTGGTTTCTTGCCATAACGGGTGAAGACATAGCCGCCGAGCACCAGCGCGGTGGCCGCGAGTTCGGGGTCGGCCGGCACCGAGGCGAAATGCCAGTCGCCTTCCGGCAGGGCTTTCGACAGTGCGCCGAGGGCGAGCGCGCCTTCGCCTTCGCCGATACCGAACAACGCGCCGCCGAGCGCTCCGTTTTCGCCGGGCACGACCAGCGTCCTGCCTGGCTCGCCGGAAAAGCCGTTGGCTCTGGCCCAGGCGACGGCGGCTGACGCAACACCCGTCGCCTCGAGACCGTCCCTGGCTACCAGATGGACCGGCAGTGAGCCCGGCAGTTTCTCCTCGATGAGTTCAACAGGCATTCGATGTTCTCCATGCGGCGACCTTCGAGTCGCCGTTCTTAACCGTCCGTTAGGGTTAACAGAATATTTCTGCGGGAGGGAAGACGGCCACGCAATGGCCGCGCATGAATGGAGGCTTAGGTAGCCATGCCGACCAACCGCACGATCAACGCCAGGGGAAAACGGCTCATCACCACCACCCTTGCGCTGGTGCTCGCAGCGGGCGTCGCCGGCTGTGCAACCGACAAGCTTTCCACCGGCTCGATCGGGCGCACCAGCGGAAAACCGCTGGAAACCATGTCGGCGGGAGAACTGCACACTGCGACGACGTCACTTGGCCAATCCTACGCCAGGAACCCCAACGACAAGCGAATAGCGACAAATTATGCCGCGGCACTGCAGATGGATGGCGACGCCGACCAGTCGCTCGCCGTGATGCGCAAGCTGGCGATCGCTCTGCCGAAGGATCGTGACGTGCTCGCCGCCTATGGCAAGGCCCTGGCCGCCAATGGCCAGTTCGAGGCAGCACTCGATGCCGTGCGCCGCGCCCAAACGCCGGAATATCCCGACTGGAGGCTGGTGTCGGCCGAAGCGGCCATTCTCGACCAGACCGGCCAGAAGGACGATGCGCGCCAGCTTTACCGCAAGGCGCTCGAACTCAAGCCGAACGAGCCTTCGGTGCTCTCCAATCTTGGCATGTCCTATGTGCTGGAAGGTGACCTGCGCACCGCCGAAACCTATATGCGCTCGGCCGCGCAGCAGCCGAACGCGGACAGCCGGGTCCGCCAAAACCTGGCGCTGGTCGTCGGTCTGCAAGGCCGCTTCGACGAAGCCGAGAAGATCGCCTCACAGGAACTCTCTCCCGAACAGGCGCAGGCAAATGTCGCCTATCTCAGGCAGATGCTGGCCCAGCAAAATGCCTGGAGCCAGCTCAAGGATCAGGACAAGTCAAAGTCCGCGACCAACTGAGGCGACGATCGTTGTAGCCACCATCAATGAAGAAGCCGCGCTGCATGCAGCGCGGCTTCTTCACATCTTCTTACGGGGATTTGCCTCGCCGCTACTGAGCTGATGCCGGTGCCGGATGATCTCCGAAGATACCGCGCTGGCTGACCTGAATGCCGGCGGGACCCAGAATGATGGCAAAAAGCACCGGCAGGAAAAACAGGATCATCGGCACGGTGAGCTTTGGCGGCAAGGCGGCGGCCTTCTTCTCGGCCGCATTCATACGCATGTCGCGGCTTTCGGCGGCAAGCACGCGCAGCGCATGTGCCACCGGCGTGCCGTAGCGCTCGGCTTGGACGAGTGCCTGCGACACAGACTTGACCGAATCCAGGCCGGTCCGGCTTGCCAGGTTCTCGTAGGCCTGCTTGCGCTCCTGCAGATAGGAAAGCTCGGCGTTGGTGAGGATGAATTCTTCCGCCAGAGCCACCGATTGCGCACCGATCTCGTCAGCGACCTTGCGCAGTGCTGCTTCCACCGACATGCCCGACTCGACGCAGATCAGCAGCAGATCGAGCGCATCCGGCCATGCCATCTGGATCGACTGCTTCCGCTTGGTGGCACGGTTGTTGACATAGACCACCGGTGCGTAGAAGCCGCCATAAGCAACGAGGATGCAGACGAACAGCCTGATGACCAATGGTTTGTCGGGCAATCCTCCGAGGACGAAGATGTAGATTGCCGCCAGCGCGAAGCCGACGAAGGGAAGCACGAGACGGAAGAAAAGAAACCGCGTCAGCGGGTTCTGCCCGCGAAACCCGGCCACCTTGAGTTTCTGCAACGTGCCCTCATCGGCGAGCGCGCGCCTCAGATCCAGCCGGTCGACAATGTTGCGCATCCCAACCGACTGTTCCTCGCGCAGACCCTTGCGACGGCGATCCGCCTCGACGGCAAGCCGGGCGCGCTGCTTGGCACGCAGTTCGTCGCGTTCCAGCGCAACGGTTTTCATGCGCGACTTGAGCTGGTTTCCGCCAAACGCCGGCAGCAAGGTGAAGACGGTCGCAAACACCGCAATGGCGACCAGCAGCGCGATCAGGAAGGTCGGATCGGTCAGGGTTTTGATGACTTGCTCGGTCATGCCACGATCCTAGACTTCGAAGTTCATCATCTTGCGCATCACAAAGATGCCGATAGACATCCAGACTGCCGAGCACCCAAGGATGAGATGTCCAACGCTGGTGACGAACAGCGGCATCAGGTAGGCCGGGCTCGACAGGTAGACGAGAAAGGCGACGATGAAGGGCAGCGCACCGATGATCGCGGCGGACGCCTTGGCTTCCATCGACAGCGCCGCTACCTTGGCTTTCATCTTCTTGCGATCGCGAAGCACGCGCGAAAGATTGCCCAGCGCCTCGGAAAGATTGCCGCCGGCTTGCGACTGAATCTGGATGACGATGCCGAAGAAGCTTGCCTCCGTGCAAGGCATGGTTTCGGGCATGCGCAAGGTCGCATCGGGGATCGACAGGCCCATCTGCTGGGAATCGACGATGCGACGAAATTCGGTCTTCACCGGTTCGGGCGATTCGTTGGCGATCAGGCGCACGGCGTCGTTCAGCGGCAGGCCGGATTTTACGGCGCGCACGATGATGTCGAGCGCGTTCGGAAATTCGTTGAGGAATGCCTTGACGCGGCGCGCGCGACGAAACGAGACGAACCAGCGCGGCAGGCCGAGCGCACCGGCCAGCAGCACGCCCGGCAAGACGATCAGCGGCGCTCCGGCCACAAAGGCAGCCATCGTCAAAGCGAGGCCGCATATGGCGGAGTATATATAGAAGCGCTCGATTGTGGTCTTCAGCCCGGCCTGACGGAGCTGGGCTTTCAGCGGCGGTTTCTTGACCGCGCTGTCCTTGGTTTTCTGCTTTGCGTCGAGCTCGTTGAGAGAATCCTGAACCGATTTGCGCCGCTTGACGGCTTCCGCTGCGCGGTCGCGCGAGGCCTTGACGACGGAACGATCCGTCTCGGCGGTCCTGATCGTTTCGAGCCGCTTGCCAACCTGTTTCTCGTTGCTGATCCGGGTGAACAGGAATGCATAGGCGACCGCGCCGGCGCTGAAGCCGGCGAGCACGACAAACGCCAGTACTGTGCCGTCAATTCCAAACATTGGCCCGAACCCTTACGCCCCAGGATGCGTCAGTCAGCGCGTTTCTCCATCGCCTCAAGCGCAATGGCGAGGCGCTGCTCCTCGCCATAATAGCGGGCGCGTTCCCAGAAATGCGGCCGACCGATGCCGGTCGATACATGCTCTCCCAGCAGCCTGCCATTGGCGTCCTCGCCCTTGATGTTGTAGAGGACGATATCCTGCGTGATGATGACGTCGCCCTCCATTCCGATCACCTCGGTGATGTGGGTGATGCGACGCGATCCATCGCGCAGGCGCGCCGCCTGGATGATCACGTCGATGGAGCCGACGACGATTTCGCGCACTGTTTTCTGCGGCAGCGAATAACCGCCCATGGCGATCATGGATTCCATACGGTTCAGGCATTCGCGCGGGCTGTTCGAGTGGATCGTTCCCATCGAGCCGTCATGGCCGGTGTTCATCGCCTGCAGAAGGTCGAACACCTCGGGTCCGCGCACTTCGCCGACGATGATGCGCTCGGGCCGCATGCGCAGGCAGTTCTTGACCAGGTCGCGCATCGTCACCTCACCCTCGCCCTCTAGATTGGGCGGGCGGGTTTCAAGGCGCACCACATGCGGCTGCTGCAATTGCAGCTCGGCTGAGTCCTCGCAGGTGATGACGCGCTCGTCGCGGTCGATATAGTTGGTCAGGCAGTTGAGCAGCGTCGTCTTGCCCGAGCCGGTACCGCCCGAGATGACTATGTTGCAGCGAACACGGCTGATGATCTTGAGAACTTCGGCGCCCTGCGGTGAAATGGCGCCGAACTTGACCAACTGATCGAGCGTCAGCTTGTCCTTCTTGAATTTGCGGATGGTGAGCGTCGCGCCGTCGATGGAGAGCGGCGGCGCGATAACGTTGACGCGGGAGCCGTCGGGAAGACGCGCGTCGCAGATCGGACTGGATTCGTCGACACGGCGGCCGACCTGGCTGACGATGCGCTGGCAGATATTGAGGAGCTGCTGGTTGTCACGGAAGCGGATGCCGGTCTGCTCGACCTTGCCGTTGACTTCGATGTAGACGTTCTTGGAGCCGTTGACCATGATGTCGGCGATGTCGTCGCGGGCGAGCAGCGGCTCGAGCGGCCCATAGCCGAGCACATCGTTGCAGATGTCCTCGAGCAGTTCTTCCTGCTCGGCGATCGTCATCGCGAAATTCTTGATGGCGATGATGTCGTTGACGATGTCGCGGATTTCCTCGCGCGCGCTTTCCGGATCAAGCTTGGCGAGCTGCGACAGGTCGATCGTGTCGATGAGCGCGGAGAAAACCTGGCTCTTGGTGTCGTAATAGGTTTCGCTCTTTTCCCGCTGTGCCCGCTTCGGCTCAGGCGCCAATGGCGGTGCCTCGACCGCGCGACGCGCCGGCGGCGCGACAGGTGCGCTCGGCGCGGCCGCAGGCCGGGCCAGAACTGCCGTCTCCGCGGAACTTGCCGCCGGCGGCGCAACAGGCGCCGGTGCTGGCTGGCGAAATTCCGGCGTGAACCGGTTGCCGTCGTCGCTACCTCTTTTACCAAACATGATCGACTACCGGTTCCACTGCTGAAGCATCACTTCTTGCTGCGCGAAAACTTGCCGAGCAGGTTGCCAAGCCCGGCCTTCTTCTTGGCCTTGATTTCACTGCGCCCGGTCAGCACATGAGCCATTTCGTTGATCATTGCGACAACCGGATTCTTGGCATCCATTTCGCCAAGCATGCGTCCGTTGTTGGCGGCATTGCCGAACAGCAACGGATCAAAACCAATGACCGACATTGGCGACAGGCCGAGCGGCTCGGCGAAATCGGACGGCGAAATCTCCGGGCGCTTCGGGACGCCGGCCTGGTTGATGATAAGCTTTGGCGGCGGGTCGTTGGGACGAAGCCGTTTGAGCATGTCGACAAGGTTCTTGGTGTTGCGCAGATTGGCCAGTTCCGGTGTCGCCGTGATGACGATCTCGTCGGCCTTGACCAGGGTGTTCTTGGTCCAGCCCGTCCAGACATGGGGAACATCGAGCACCAAAAGCGGCACGCTGCGCTGGGCGGTGTCGATGAGCTGAGCGAAGGCCTCCGGGTCGAAGTCATAGACCCGTTCGAGCGTCGAAGGTGCTGCCAGCAACGACAGATGCTCGGCGCACTGGGTCAGCAGCCGGTCAAGATAGACTTCATCGATGCGCTCCGGCGAAAACACCGCCTCGGCGATGCCTTGCGCCGGATCCTGGTCGAAATTGATGTTGGCCGTGCCGAAAGCGAGATCGAGATCGGCGACGACTACCTCGGATTTGAACAGGGAGGAAATCGCCCAAGCCACATTGTGGGCAATCGTCGAGGAGCCGACGCCGCCCTTGGCGCCGACAAAGGCAATCGAACGGCCGAGCGGCTCTGCTTCCGGATCGATGAAAATCGACGACACCACGCTGACAATGTCAGCCATCGACACCGGCGCGATCACATATTCGGAAATGCCGTTGCGGATGAGCTCGCGGTAGAGACCGACATCATTGTAATGACCGATCACCACCACCTTCGACGTCGGATCGCAATATTCCGAGAGCTGGGCGAGTTGCTCCAGCAGTTGCTTCGGCTCGCTGCGCGATTCCAGCAAGATCAGGTTGGGCGTCGGCGCCGATTGGTAGAATTCGATGGCGGTGGGGACGCCACCCATATGGACCTTGAGATGCGCCTTCGACATACGGCGGTCCTCGCCGGCCCGTTCGACCGGATTGGCAACACCCTCGGTCTCGCAGAATGCCTGGATCGAGATGCGCGGGATCGGCCGCAATGCCTGCATCGCGGCGATGTCCTGCTGCGAGGTATCGCTGCCATCCACCGGGGCGTCGTAGGCAAGGTTGCTCATCGTCATACTCTTTCCCGTAGCCTGTTCTATCCGAGACTGGGCGGCTCAGTAGGTCACTTCCGAATTGCCGAGGAACTCGTCTGAGATGCCTCTTGCACGGTAGACATCGATCACCGCGCCGCGATTTTCTGCATCAATGGTGGAAGGCTTGCGCGGGCCGAGCAGGTCGGCCGGGTTGGCCATCTGGGCGGCAAGATTGTTCTGATAGGAGCAGCCAAAGTCAGCATAGTGCTTGTTTTCCGACGTATCGACGAGGTCGGCGGGCCAGCGTCCGCATTTGTCGGTCTGGGCTCTCACCGCGACAAAGGCGACGCGAACCGGCGAGGATACCTCGCTCGAGGCGGCCTGATAGGAGGTGATGACGATCCGGTTGCGCTTGACTCCCGCGGCGATTGCAAGCCGACCGAAATCGCGGGCAGCCGCGGTCGCGGCGACCTCGTTGGCCGATCCGCTCGGGACCTGGATCGTCAGCGTCGGGGCGGCGCTTTTGTCATAGCCGTCCAGAAAACCGAGAAGCGTGTCGCGCTGGGAGCCGGTCATGCCACGGTCACCAGCACCAACCGGCAGGTCTATCTTCTGATTTTTCTCCGCGATCACGATCGGATGATTGGTGCGATAGTCGTCCGGAATGGCGCCGACAGTGATGCTGTCGCGATGGGCGCAGCCGGCGAGCAGCGCCGCAACCGCAACCGCCAGGGCCGGAACGGCTCGCCGGCAGACCCGCGAGCGACCGAGGCGCATCGTTGCGGCGATGGTGCTTGCCTTCAATGCTGACTGAGACATGTCCGCTTCCCCGCTCACTTGTAGATGAAGCCGACAACGCCATGGTAACGGCCGTTGGGCTTGTCGGTCTGCATGGTACCGTAGACGCGATTGACGCGGCCAAGGAACATGCCGGCGCCATCGCTGGCGGCGTTGAAATTGTCATCCGGCTTGGCAAGGTCGTTGCGTGCCACCGGCTTCACCAGATAGGGCGTGATGATGATGACGAGCTCCGTCTCGTTGCGTACGAAATCCCTGCTGCGGAAAAGCGCGCCGAGCACCGGGATCTTGGCCAGACCAGGCAGGCCCGAGACAGCCTGGCGAACGTCGTCGCGAACAAGGCCGGCGATCATCATCGACCCCCCCGAAGGCAATTCGACAGTGGTATCGGCAAGTCTTTTGCGGATCGACAACATCGTCATGCCAGGTAAAGTGATGTTGTTGCCCCCTCCTTCGAGGGTCGGCGCACCATCCGTGGTCGGCTCCGAAACAGCTGTTCTGACCTTGAGGCTTATGCGCCCCGCTGACAACACAACCGGCTGAAACTCGAGGCCAATGCCGTATTCGATCTTGTCAAACGAGTATGTGGTCTGGCCGGTCTGGTTGTCGGTCGACACGTTGCTCGAGCGGCCGGTCACCAGATTGTACTCGCCGCCCACCTTGAATGTTGCCTTCTCGCCCGACACGGCGGTGAGGGTCGGCTCAGCCAGCGTCTTCATCACGCCGCTTTGCTCCATGGCATTGACGTAGGCCTGGAGGCCGTTTCCGACCCCGTTCCCCAGCAACAAACCGGACGTAGTCGAAATCGGCTTGCCCAACCCGAAAGCAGGCGAACTCGCTGCGCTATAGGAAATGCCGTTGGAGCTGCCTCTGCCGACCATGTTGACGCCGAGCTGCTTCATCACCGAACGGCTGACTTCGGCGACCGTCACTTTCAGCGTGACCTGGTCGTCGCCGATGATCTGGAGCAGGTTGACGATCTTGCTGGTGCGGCGCTCCTGGTCCGGATTGTTGATGTCGACACCGCTCTGGGCCGAACCGCCGGCCGCAGTCTGCGAATATTGTCCCGTCGTCGCTTCACCACCCGAAACGAAGATGGTCGCCAGGTCGACCGCGCGTTTTGCGTCCAGTGGCGTGTCGACCGTTCCGGTCAGGACAACGTTGTCATTCAGCAGTTCCACCTTGATGGTCGACGTCGGTAGGAAGCGCCTGATATAATCTTCAAGGCCGGCAACGTCGCGTTCGACGGCCAGATCCAGACTGACGATCTGCTCGCCATTCGGGCCGAAGACAAAGATGTTCGTCTCGCCGACCGCCTTGCCGAACAGGTAGATGCGCCTTGCGGTGCGGGTCACCGCATCGGCCACCGCTGGGTTGGCGACGAGAATGTCGTAGGCATCGCTCGGCAAGTCGATGACCACCGACTTGTTGAGACCGAGCTTGACGCGCTGGGTGGCCGTCGATGCCGTGACCTGCGCGTTCTTTGCCTCGACAACGCCTTGCACATTCGTTCCGACGAGCAGCAGGCCGAATGCCGCGGCTACAATTGCCGGCAGTTTACCACTTAGCCTCATTTCCTTGCCCCTACTTCGGAAACTTCGCCCGACTTGATCAGCCTCACCGTTCCCCTGCGGCCATTGCCGGAAACGAGATAGTCGGCCTCACCCAGATTCTTTTCCTGCGTGTCCGCGACCGCCCGCAGCGCCAAGGTCAGGCGATCCGCCATCTGTTGGGCGACGGTGATGATCTCCGCCTGCTTGGGCGTCAGTTCCAGCGTGGCGGTCTGGCCCACCCTGGTCTTCTTGCCTTCCTCATCCTCCTGGATTGTCTGGTCGATGGCCAGGACGCGGATATTCTTGAGGATGGTCTCGGTGTTGAAGCCGGCGGCACCGCTGGCGGCATCGGCCCTGCGGGTCATGATGACATCGACGAAATCGTTCGGAAGAATGAAGCCGCCGGCCGACGTGTCGGCCGAGATGGCCGTGGCGACCGCGCGCATGCCCGAAGGCAGGATCGACGACATGAAGCTTTGCCCCTCGCCGATCAGCTTGGAACGCCGCAGAGGCTCTCCGGCGTACATCGCCACACGGGCGACGGAACCCTTCAGCTTGTCCAGTGCCTCGGGCTCGGCGGTGCGGGTGATGAAATTCGCATTGACGCCGTCGGCGGGCCAGGATTGCCAGGCGATGTTGTTTTGGATCGGGCTGCCCATGGGAACGTCGCCTGAAAGCACAAGCACATCCTGCAGAGACACCGCCGGAGCCTGGGGGCCGGAATCGACGACGATCTGGGGCGGCGGTGCCACCATGTTTTTCGCGACATAGCCTGCGCCACCCGCCGCGGCCACCGCCACGCTCAGAATTATCAATCGCGATGCTGGCATCTGTCCGAACCCTTGCCCTGGCAAACCACGTAGCCAAGCCGGACTTTGCAGCGGCAATCGTCAAAACAAGGTTAATGTAATGCTTACGATCGTGATTAATTTAAGGTTTACATAAATTAGACGGAATGTGGCCAGACCGGCAGAAAGACCCGGCCGGCCTTGTTGAAAGCCGGTTGCGGCAGTGCTGATCAATAAAAGAAATCAGATCGTGTTCAGGCCGCCAGCCTGGCGAGCGCCCATACCATCAAAGGCGAGTCCGGATAGGTCAGCAACCCGCCAAGGCCAAGCGCGATGCCGTAGGGAACCCCGTTTGCCTCGTCGGCGAAATGGCGCAGAAACGGATTTCGGCCGGTAACGGCCGCAAGCAGCGACTTCCGATAGATGATGATCGCCAGCGTCAACAGGCCGCCGATGATGGTCGAGGCGACAAGATACTCGACGAGATTGACATTGAGACCCATCCACATCGCGGTGGCAGCCAGAAGCTTGGCGTCGCCGCCGCCCATGCCGCCCAGAGCGAACAGGCCGAACGTCACGGCCAGGACCAAGGCGCCGGCGGCGAAATGCCCGCCATAGGCCGCCCATTCCATACCCGTCAGCGGCGCAACCAGCGCGAAAACAACGACGAGCAGCACCGGCACGCGATTGGCGATCGTCATCGACAGCATGTCGGAGATCGCGGCAAACAGCATGCAGAATGGAAAGACGACGAAGATCAGGGCTTCAAGCATCGGCGCTATGCCTATTGTCAGATTCCACGGGGCTCAATCTAGGCATGTTCGATTAACGATTGATGAGGTCCGGAACGAAAAGACGACTGATATTGCAACGGCATGGAAAAAGGGCCGCCACGTGGCGACCCTTTATCCAGAACGCAATCCAAGTGCTCAGCAATACGACAGATCAGCTGCCGGTCACCTTGGATGCGATAGTCGTGAACTTGGCGTTGAGTGCATTGCCGAGCGCGCCGGCGCCGGTGATGATGGCGAGCGCGATGAGAGCGGCGATCAGACCATATTCGATAGCGGTCGCGCCGGATTCGTCCTTCACAAAACGTGCGATGAGATTAGACATTTGAGAGCTCCTACTCCACGTGTTACAGCACTTCCGTCAACTTCTGTGATGGTTGATCGGATGCTGCCAATCTAGGGAGAAGCTCTTTCGATCGGCTTAATAAACAGCCTTACCGATTCCTTTCCCGGTTCGAACATATTGCGTGGTTAACTTCGGGCTAAAGTGCCGTCGGCCTTCCGTCTCCGGGTTTTGTGGCGCTTGCGGCTCCGACCGGACCGCAGCTCGGAGGCTGCCTTGCCGGCCATTGCACCATCGGCAACAACGCGCGCTTAACCGTTGGTTCACCAATCTCGTTCATGTTCCGTTGATCAGTCCGCCTGCGTGGAGCGCCTCAATGGCCCAGCCGAGATCGTCAATACTGATTGCCGCGCTTCTTGCCGCCACGACCTTCATCGCGCCCGCGATGGCCGGCGGTGGCATCGAGGTCACGATGAACCAGGCCAAGATCGTCAAACTGTCGCGCCCCGCCGACACGATCGTGGTCGGCAACCCGGCAATCGCCGACGCTTCCGTGCAGGACGCTTCGACGATCGTGCTGACCGGCAAAGGCTTCGGCGTCACCAATCTGGTCGTGCTCGATACGGACGGCAGCCCGATCGTCGACGAGCAGGTCACCGTCGTGCGGCAGGCCGCCTCCTCCGTGCGTATCTACCGGCGTGCCGAAATACAGACGATGTCCTGCACGCCCTATTGCGAAAGCTCTTACAAGAGCGATGCCGAGAAGGCCTCCGAAGCGGAGATGAGCGTCAGCCGATAGGATGGCGCAGTCGCCGTTCAGGTTATCGGCTGGTTAATAAGCTGGCGCCGACTTTAGCGATCATCCAAACCGGGCCTAAATCGGTTTGCGCTAATGCTCCTTCCGAGACCGCATAGAGATCGGCAGGATCGGACATGAGCAAGGAATTGGGCAGCGCAGGCGACCACCAGGCGAAGCGCCCGAGGCTTTCCGCCCGCTTCCTTCGCGACCGGCGCGGTAGCACGGCAATCGAATTTGCAATCCTTGCAATCCCGTTCGCACTGCTTGTCTTTGCCATTCTGGAGAGCTGCATCGCATTTGCCGCTCAGGAAGTGATGGCCAACATCACCGACGATGTCTCGCGCCGGTTGCGCACCGGCCAGTTGAAGGCGGCCGACATCGCCGGAGACAATTTGAAGACCATGATCTGCGACAAACTGGAGATCATCGTTTCCCAGGATTGTCCCAATCAGCTGGACGTGGATCTTCGCCAGTATACGACATTTGCCGACGCGGCCGCGGCCGGCTTCAAGACTGCGGGCGGCAAAGTCATCCTGACGAACGGCACCGCCACGCCGGCCTTTTCTGTTACGTGGGGGGGGCCGGAATCGAGGAACATGCTGCGGGTCTTTTACAAATGGCCCATAATGACCGACCTTTTGGCCCAGTCGATGGGCGGCAACAAGACTCTGCATTTCGCGTCGGTGACCTGGCAGAACGAGCCGTTCGACAACTGAGTTCGAGGCGGATGCACAAGCAGTAAAAGAAAAAGGGCAATGGGCATGATGCGTGCGGGGGCACATCTTAGGACTGCGGGAGTTTGGCGGAAAGCAAGGCGATTCTGGTCCGACCGCCGCGGTATCGCGGCAGTCGAATTCGCCTTGATCATGCCTATCCTGCTGATCATGTATTTGGTGACCATGGAGGCGTCACAGGCCATCGAGACCAGCAAGAAGGTCAGTCGCATCGGCAGCATGGTGGCTGATCTCGTCACCCAGCAGACAAGCGTCGTCAAGGCGGATGTCGAGGCCATCATGAAGATCGGCCCCATCACACTTCAGCCATACAACCGCTCGACGCCGAGCATCACCATCACAGCAATAGAGGTCTCAGCCGATGGGACGAAGGCACAGGTGGTATGGTCACGCAAGTTGGTCGATGGCGTCCCCAGCGCTGGCGCCGCCGCAACCACGGAGACCACTGTTCCAGCAACGCTGAAGGTCGCCAACACCTTCCTCATCCGCGTCGAAAGCACTCTCGTCTACAAGCCGGCCATCGAGCTTGCAATGACCTCCGCTTTCAACCAGATAAAGATGGGCGAAACCTACTATCTGCGCCCTCGCAGAAGCGTGAGGATCCCTTGCACCGACTGTTGAACAGAGACAGCCAGGCGTTTCACACGATCGCTCCAGCTCTCTGTTGCCATCTAACCGCAGACTGAAATCGTTACGCTCTTTGTCTCCTGGAATTGCGCTACTGCCGCGGAGCACTGCCCGAGACGAAGCGCACGATAGCAACGGCCATCTCGTAATCCTTTGAGGCGACGGTGGCGAAGCCTCCCGAATGCTTCGATTCCAGGAGGTCGTAGATGTCAGGCGTCATCGACTTGAGGTTGGTGAGGAACACGGTGAGCCGGCGCTTGGCTTCAGGGTCGAGATCGCTGCGGACGGCGTGGGGGCCATATCTCAGCAGGCCGGACGTCCATACCACCCGAAGCGCCGTCACTGAGAGCCCTGCCGCTTCGAGCCTTGCCTGCGTGCCCGATGTTTCCCGCTGGCCGTCGGCAGCCGCCGTCACCCAGCCGAACAGGCCATCGGCCTTGCCATCGACTAGCATCGTTTCGGCCGCCGCAGCCGAGTCGGCATGGACCAGAAACGGTGCATCTTCCGCAAACTCGCGGCCTTCCGCCGCCAATGCCGCCAATGGCAAGAGAGAACCGCCGACGCTGTCCGAAGGTGCCATGGCGATGCGATGGCTCTCCATCGCCGCTAGGTCAGGCAGCTTGCCGTCCCGCGTCAGCAGAATGGAGCGGATGCCGATCGCGCCGTCGGAATCGACCGGAGCCACAAGCGGCTCGATACATAAGCAGCGCTGCGAGGCCGTCGCATAGGCGGTAGCCGAATAGATCGCGTATTGGATGCGGGCATTGGCCTGCGCCTCGATCAGTGCGGCATAATCACGGGCAACGACAAACTCGACCTTCATGCCCAAGGCCTTGGTATAGGCGTCGGTCAACACAGCCAGCCCCGGAACGGTGTTGCCGGCACCTGGCCCGGCAACGATGCCGATGCGAAACGTGCCGATATCATCGCGCCAGTCGGCATGTGCCGGACCAGACCAGAGCGCACCCTGCATCAACATGAGGGCAGCAGACGCCTTCAGCGCAACGCTCATGACAAAACCGCCGTCTGTTTTCCTAGACCCATGCACGTCGCATCGTTGCAACATGCATTCCTTGTTTGTGATGTCGTTGCCCAAAACCACTGCGCACCTTAGGCGACATCACTGGACTATCGCGCCAAGCCGTTGCCGTTTGGTTTCCGAAGTGCCAATGAAGTCGCGGAACCCTATGTCTGGTCGTTCAAACTGGCAACAGCTCGATGGCGCGCGCTTTCCTCTTCGTTCTGGACTCCTTCGGCATCGGCGGCGCGGCCGACGCCGACCGTTACGGCGATGCCGGCGCCAACACATTCGCGCACATCGCAGAAGCTTGTGCCGAAGGACGCGCGGATCGCGAAGGGCTTCGCAGTGGACCGCTGTTTGTCCCCCACATGGCCTCGCTCGGACTTGGCAAGGCTGCCGAGACCGCGACGGGACTGGGCTTTTCCAGCAGTGGGACGGATCTGCTCGCGGCTGCCTTCCACGGCGCCGCGCAGGAGGTTTCAAGCGGCAAGGACACGCCGTCGGGCCATTGGGAAATCGCCGGCCTGCCGGTGCGCTTCGACTGGGGCTATTTCCCGGATACGGTTCCTGCCTTTCCGGCTGAACTGACCGAGGCGATCATCCGCGAGGGCAAGGTGCCGGGCATTCTCGGCAACTGTCATGCGCCGGGCACCGAGATCATCGAGCGGTTCGGCGAGGAGCACATCCGTACCGGCAAGCCGATCTGCTACACGTCGGTCGACTCGGTCCTGCAGATCGCCGCGCATGAAGTCCATTTCGGCCTTGAGCGGCTTTATGAGTTCTGCAAGGTGGTGCGCAGGCTGGTTGACCCGCTGAGGATCGGACGGGTGATCGCGCGGCCGTTCGTCGGCGAAACCACCGCCACCTTCGAGCGGACATACAACCGTCATGACTACGCAGTGCCTCCGCCGGAGCCAACCCTGCTCGATCGGCTGACAGCGCGTGGCAGCCGTGTGATCGCAGTCGGCAAGATCGGCGACATCTTCGCCCATCGCGGAATTTCGCAAGTGCGCAAGGGCGCGGGCAACATGGCCATGTTCGACGAGGCGCTGGGCGCGATGGACGATGCCGGCGACGGCGATCTCGTCTTCGCCAATTTCGTCGATTTCGACACCGAATTCGGTCATCGCCGCGATGTTGCAGGTTATGCTGCCGCGCTTGAGGCCTTCGACCGGCGGCTGCCGGAGGCATTCGCAAGGCTGCGGCAGGGCGATCTTCTCATCCTGACGGCCGATCACGGCAACGATCCGACCTGGCAAGGGACCGATCATACGCGCGAGCGCATTCCGGTGATCGGCACAGGTCCGGGTTTCAAGGGCGGCGACATCGGGCTGAGAACAACCTTCGCCGACATCGGCGAAACCATGGCCGAGCATCTTGGGCTGGCGCACGGCCTTTACGGGACTTCTTTTTATACGGCGATTGGCGGTCATGCCTGAATTGCCGGAGGTCGAAACCGTCCGGCGCGGGCTGCAGCCGGTCCTGGAAGGCGCAACCATCACCCGTGTCGAGGCACGCCGCCCGGATCTGCGCTTTCCATTTCCCGAGAAATTCTCACAGCGGCTGACCGGCAAGACGATCACGGCACTCGGCCGCCGGGCCAAGTATCTGACGATGGACCTGGAAGGCGGTCCCGTGCTGATCTGCCATCTCGGCATGTCGGGCTCATTCCGCATCGAGACGGCGGACGGCAGCGACATGCCCGGCGTTTTCCAGCACGACCGCTCGAAGAACTCCAATCACGACCACGTCGTCTTCCATGTCGTGTCTCCGGCAGGCGCCCGATCACGCGTGATCTTCAATGATCCGCGCCGCTTCGGCTTCATGTTGTTTGCGGAAGGGACGGAGGTCCATCCGATGCTGGCCGGACTCGGCGTTGAGCCGACGGGCAACACACTGGACGGCGCGCTGCTTGCCTCATTGATGAAAGGGCGGCGATCACCGCTGAAGGCAGCGCTTCTCGACCAGAGGCTGATCGCCGGGCTCGGCAACATCTATGTGTCGGAGGCGCTGTGGCGCGCCAGCCTGTCGCCGCTGCGTGAGGCGGGCACGATCGCCAAGCCCGGAAAGAAAGCCCAGGCCCAAAGCGAACACCTGGCCGAAGCCATCCGCTCGGTGATATCAGATGCGATCGCGGCCGGCGGGTCCTCGCTGCGCGACTATATGCAGACCGATGGGTCACTGGGCTATTTCCAGCACTCCTTCGCCGTCTACGACCGCGAAGGCGAAGCCTGCTCGAAGCCCGGCTGCAGCGGCCACATCGAACGGATCGTGCAGAGCGGCCGATCGACCTTCTATTGCCGGACATGTCAGCGGTGAGTTAGACGAGCGCGAGCGAGGAGAAGCAGCCATGGCCTACGAAACGATCATAACCGAGACGCACGGCAAGGTCGGACTGATCACGCTGAACAGGCCGCAGGCGCTCAACGCGCTGAACTCGCAGGTCCTGACCGAACTGGTCGCTGCCGTGAACGGTTTCAGCGCCGATGCCGGCATCGGCGCCATGGTCATCACCGGTTCCGAAAAGGCTTTCGCCGCCGGCGCCGACATCAAGGAGATGCAGTCCATCTCCTATGCGGACGCCTACGCCCAAGACTTCTTCGTCGGCTGGGAGGAGCTTACGCGGGCGCGAAAGCCTATTATCGCGGCGGTGGCGGGCTATGCACTCGGCGGCGGCTGCGAACTGGCGATGATGTGCGATTTCATCATCGCCGCCGACACGGCCAAATTCGGCCAGCCCGAGATCACGCTCGGCGTCATTCCAGGCATGGGCGGGTCGCAGCGGCTGACCCGCTTCGTCGGCAAGGCGAAGGCGATGGACATGTGCCTGACCGGGCGGATGATGGATGCCGCCGAAGCCGAGCGTTCGGGCCTGGTGTCGCGGGTCGTACCTGCCGGCGAGCTTGTCGAGGAGGCGCTTAAGGCGGCGGCCAAGATCGCCGCTTTCTCGCTGCCATCGGTGATGATGGCAAAGGAGGCCGTCAACCGCGCCTTCGAGACGACGCTTGCCGAGGGATTGCGGTTCGAGCGCCGACTGTTTCACTCGCTGTTTGCACTGGACGATCAGAAGGAAGGCATGGCGGCCTTTGCCGAGAAGCGGAAGCCGAATTTCACCAACCGCTGACGCCAATCCCTTAGCTGCGAAGAAGATGGCTGTTGGCCGCCAAAAAGAAGGCCAGGCAGCGTTGACGCGCCGGAAAAGCTGAACTATAAGCCGCACCAACCGAGGCGGCCCCGTGGCTGCCCGTTTGTTTTTTGCGCCCTGCGGCATCCCGCATGCGCCGACCAGATCAGAAGAGAGGCATCATGGCCAATACATCCTCGGCCAAAAAGGCAACGCGCAAGATCGTCCGCCGCGCAGCGATCAACAAGAACCGCCGCTCGCGTGTGCGCACCTATATCCGCCAGGTCGAAGAGGCACTTGCCTCCGGTGACAAGGCTGCCGCACAGGCTGCCTTCAAGATCGCGGAGCCGGAATTGATGCGCGCCGCAACCAAGGGCGTGATCCACAAGAACACGGCGTCCCGCAAGGTGTCGCGGCTGGCCCAGCGGGTCAAAGTTCTGTCGGCCTGACATTACTTCCCTAGACTGACGTTCTTTAAACCCGGCCGCTCGTGCCGGGTTTTTTCGTTTGCCGGCAAGCACTTAAAAAGAATGTCCGGAAACGGCGTCTTATGCAGATTTCACGATTGGGAATACTTTGCCGGCATATGCATGCCTGCTGTTGGTCGGCATGCTTGAAAATGGCCGACTTAAAGATTCTTACCTATCAGAAATAGCCTATATTTTTCAGACACTTACAGATGGTGATCCACAGCTTGTCCACACCGGGCCAACCCGATGGGGGACAAGTAGCTGTCAAGCGAATTATTTCAGAATATTTCTCTCAGGGTCCGGTTTTTCATATTCGCCGGAAAAGGGTTTGAATCACAATGGCTTTGTTAAAATGTGTCGTTGCGGCACGCCACTCGAACCCGTCTCCAGTAACCAGATTCCTTAAAAATCCGTTAGACGTGGCCTTGCCCTATCCACAGCGATTTCGGTAATGTTGGTCTATCGAAAGGGACGGGCTCTGGGCCTTAAACCCAGCCTGAATCGGCCAGCTTAAATTGGCGGGATTTGCAACGCGGATCAAGTCCGCGGACGGATTTGGTTTGTCTTTTTCGATACGGTAGGGGACTGGCGTAACTAGACATGGCAGGTAGACGGCGCGCCGGCGCTCTTTTCGCCGGACGGTGCTGTATTGCCCTGACATACCCAACGCGGGCTGGCTTCCATGGGCCGGCACCGGTTCCCTCGGATAATGGGCGACGTTCATCTGCCGGCGGCGGCAGCGGACATCGTAGCAAAGACTTAGGTCGCCGGAACCGGATGCAGGAGGCGCATCCCCGGTGGAAAACAGGTACGGAAGGACAAGGAAAAGATCATGCAGAGCGGCATCGAAAGGGAACTTACGGGCGACCTCCCATTTCCTGGAACTTTGATCGGAGCAAACGACATGGCGGTGTCCAGCGACGCGGAACAGAAATTCGACCGGGTCAAGACCCAGTTGAAGGCGCGCCTGGGAACCGAAGTCTATTCGAGCTGGTTTGGCCGCATGAAGGTCGCGGAGGCTTCCAAGGGCATTGTCCGCATCTCGGTGCCCACCGCTTTCCTGCGCTCGTGGATCAACGGCCACTATCTCGACCTCATCTCAGAACTGTGGAAGCAGGAGGATCCCGATCTCCTCAAGATCGATATCGTCGTGCGCACGGCGACCCGTCAGGGACGCAGCCAGGCCGAGCCGGAGGTGGTCCCTGCACGCAGCAAGATGACGCGGCAGACGCAGACGGCGCTTGCCGCCGGCACCGTCAGCCCCGGCCGGGTGGAGCGTGCACCGGCTCCTCGTCCGGGCACACCGATCGAGAGCGAATTCCGCCACAATGTGCTGGGGTCACCGCTTGATCCGCGCTACACGTTCGGCTCCTTCATCGAGGGACCGTCGAACCGGGTGGCCTTCGCCGCCGCCAAGGCAGTGGCGGAATCGCAATCGAGCGCGGTGCGCTTCAATCCGCTTTTCCTTCACGCAACCGTCGGGCTCGGCAAGACACATTTGCTGCAGGCAATCGCCGCGGAATCGCTGAAGCAGAACCCCAAATCGCGCGTCGTCTATCTCACGGCCGAGTATTTCATGTGGCGCTTCGCCACCGCGATCCGTGACAACAATGCGCTGACGCTCAAGGAGCAGCTGCGAGACATCGACCTGCTCATCATCGACGACATGCAGTTCCTGCAGGGCAAGTCGATCCAGCATGAATTCTGCCACCTGATCAACATGTTGCTCGACAGCGCCAAGCAGGTCGTCGTTGCCGCCGACCGGCCGCCGTCGGAACTGGAATCGCTCGAGCCGCGGGTCCGTTCGCGCCTCAATGGCGGTGTCGCGCTTGAAATGTCGGCGCCCGATTTCGCCATGCGCCTCGGCATGCTCAAATTGCGTCTTGCCACCGCCAGGGTCGATGACGCGTCGCTGAACATTTCGGAAGAGATCCTCAATCACGTCGCACGCACCGTGACCGGCAGCGGACGCGAACTGGAAGGCGCATTCAACCAGCTGCTGTTCCGTCAATCCTTCGAGCCGCAGATCACCATCGACCGGATCGACGAGATCCTCGGCCACATCTATCGCACCGGCGAGCCGAAGCGGGTCCGCATCGAGGACATCCAGCGCATCGTCGCACGCCACTACAATGTGTCGAAGACCGAGTTGCTGTCCAACCGGCGCACGCGCACCATCGTCAAGCCGCGGCAGGTCGCCATGTACCTGTCGAAGGTAATGACGCCGCGCTCGCTGCCCGAGATCGGACGGCGTTTCGGCGGCCGCGATCACACCACGGTGCTGCATGCCGTACGCAAGATCGAGGACCTTTCCGGCAACGACAACACGCTGGCGCAGGAACTCGAGCTCTTGAGGCGGTTGATCAACGATCAGGCCTGACCGTCCGGGGGAGCTCGAGCCGGAACAACACCGGAATTCAATGGCTTGCCAGTGTGGCCCGGGGCCCGGAATCGGCTCGTGGCGCCGCCTGGAAGCGGCCCGGATTTCGGTTTTACGACACCGGCTCGCGGACTTCTTGCCCTTTATCCCCAGAAAGCCCGCGTAGCCTGCCCGAACCGGTGGCACGGGCTTGCGTTTGCTGGTTTTTTCCTGTCAGTTTACGCAGATTCTGAGCCTGTTCAGACCTTTCGCGGGGCGCCGCCCACTGGTGACCCGTCATTCATTCAAGCGAGCCTGTTTCGTCATGCGTGTTATCCTGGAACGGTCAAATCTCCTGAAGTCGCTCAACCACGTCCACCGTGTGGTCGAGCGGCGCAACACCATACCGATCCTGTCCAACGTGCTGCTCAGCGCCGAGGGCGCCAGCCTTGAGATGAAGGCGACCGACCTCGACCTCGAGGTGACGGAAGCGACGCCCGCCAAGGTGGAGCGCGGCGGGGCGACGACGGTTCCGGCACATCTGCTCTACGACATCGTGCGCAAGCTCGCCGATGGCGCCGAGGTGATGCTGAAGACGGATGAGGACGGCAACGCCATGACGGTGACGTCAGGCCGCTCGAGCTTCCGCCTTCAGTGCCTGCCACAATCCGACTTCCCGGAACTTTCGGCCGGATCCTTCTCGCATATCTTCCGTCTCGACTCGGTTGCCCTGAAAGGCCTGATCGAAAAGACCCAGTTCGCCATCTCCACCGAGGAGACACGCTACTACCTGAACGGCATCTACCTGCACACGCATGAGGTCGGCGGCAAGCTGAAGCTGCGCTCGGTGGCGACCGACGGCCACCGCCTGGCGCGCGCCGAGATCGACGCGCCAGCGGGTTCCGAGGGCATGCCGGGCATCATCATTCCGCGCAAGACGGTGAGCGAGCTGCAGAAGCTGGTCGACGATCCGGATATCGCGGTCACCACCGAACTGTCGGACACCAAGATCCGCTTCACCATCGGCAGTGTGATTTTGACCTCGAAGCTGATCGACGGCACCTTCCCTGATTATCAGCGGGTCATTCCGACCGGCAACGACAAGAAGCTGATCATCGACCGCCAAAGCTTCGCCGCCGCTGTCGATCGCGTCTCGACCATCTCTTCCGAACGCGGCCGCGCGGTGAAGCTGTCGATCAGCGAGGGTCAGGTGACGCTTGCGGTCAACAATCCGGATTCGGGCAGCGCCACCGAGGAGCTGGCCGCGGATTATTCATCGGACCCGATCGAGATCGGCTTCAACGCCAAGTACCTGCTCGACGTTGCCGCGCAGCTGACCGGCACGGAGGCCAAGTTCATGCTGGCCGATGCCGGTTCGCCGACGCTGATCCACGATATGGCCGACGAGACCGCACTCTATGTGCTGATGCCGATGCGGGTGTAGCCGGCGCGGTGTCAGCAATTCGGTCCTGTGATGGACCGAAGGCAAGAGCGATGTTTGCGGCAACTTCTAGAGCAATTCCAGGAAAAGTGTGAAGCGGTTTTCCGTTCGGAATTGCGTTAAAACAAAGAGATAGAGCGGTTCTGCGTTTCCGTGAAACGATGGGCCGCTCTATAGGCGGATAGCGGTTGCCGGTACAGAACCATATAAGTAAGCTAACACTTACTAATTTTCGCAACTACGCGGCGCTGACGATCGATCTGGCGCCGGGTGCAGTGGTTTTTTCCGGCGACAACGGTGCCGGCAAGACCAATCTCCTCGAAGCGATTTCCTTTTTGACCCCGGGGCGTGGCCTGCGCCGCGCCCCCTACGCTGATGTCGCGCGCGAAGGTGGCGACGGCGGCTTTGCGCTGCATGCCCGGCTCGATGGACCCGACGGCCAGATCGAAATCGGAACAGGCATTTCCGGCGGCGACACCGCCGGCGAAGGCGGCAGGCGGGTGCGTATCAACGGAGCTCCAGCGCGTTCCGCCGAGGATATGCTGGAATGGCTGCGCGTGGTGTGGCTGACGCCGGCTATGGACGCGTTGTTCACCGGGCCTGCCGCGGATCGCCGCCGCTTTCTCGACCGGCTGGTGCTGGCGATCGACCCCGGCCACGGGCAACGTGCGATCGACTACGAGAAGGCGATGCGTGGTCGTAACCGTCTGCTTATCGAAGGCTCCCGAGACGACCGCTGGTTCGACGCGATCGAGACGCAGATGGCCGAAACCGGTGTGGCGATAGCCGCGGCGCGAGCCGAGATGGTGCGCCTTCTGGCCGCGATGATCGACAGGCTGCCCGACACGGGACCGTTTCCGCAGGCCGATATCGGCCTTTCGGGCGACCTGGAAGCCGAGATCGCCGCCGCGCCGGCAGTCGATGTCGAGGAGCGCTTCCGCCGGACGCTTGTCGAGGGCCGTGACCGTGATCGTGCCGCCGGACGCACGCTCGAGGGCCCGCATCGCTCGGATCTGGTTGTTCGGCACCGTCCCAAGGCGATGCCGGCCGAACTCTGTTCGACAGGTGAGCAGAAGGCGCTGCTGGTCGGCATCGTGCTCTCGCATGCCCGGCTGACCGGCGAAATGTCGGGCATGACGCCGATCCTGTTGCTCGACGAGATCGCCGCGCATCTCGATAGCGGGCGGCGCGCGGCGCTGTTTTCCATCCTCGAAGACTTGAACTGCCAGGCGTTCATGACCGGAACCGATGCAGCGCTGTTTTCCAGCTTGGCGGGTCGCGCGCAGTTCCTGACGGTCGACCATGGTACGGTCGGGCCAACGATCTAAATCTTTGTTCATGCATGCCGTTATCCCAAAACAGCTTCACACTTTTGGGCGACATGCATTAGCTCCTGACAAGGTTTTTCAGCCACTATATGGTCAGGCAATGACTACTGCCGCCCTGACCGCCGACGAGATCGAACGCTATGCCCGCCACATCGTGCTGCCCGAAATCGGCGGCGCCGGCCAGCAGAGGCTGAAGCAGGCGCGGGTGCTGGTC
Organism: Mesorhizobium sp. Root695; assembly: GCF_001428185.1. Lineage (NCBI taxonomy): Bacteria > Pseudomonadati > Pseudomonadota > Alphaproteobacteria > Hyphomicrobiales > Phyllobacteriaceae > Mesorhizobium > Mesorhizobium sp. Root695. The sequence goes on from NZ_LMHO01000005.1 coordinate 93,420, forward strand.
ATCGGCGCCGGCGGGCTGGGCGCGCCGGTGCTTGAATATCTTGCCGCCGCCGGCGTTGGCACGCTCGGCGTGGTCGATGATGACACCGTTTCGCTGTCCAACCTGCAGCGTCAGGTCATTCACGGCACCGACACAGTCGGCATGCTGAAGGCCGATAGCGCCAAGGCGGCAATCGCCCGCATCAATCCCAACACAACGGTTGAAACGCACACATACCGGCTGACCGCAGACAATGCACCAGCCCTCGTCGCCGGCTATGACATCGTCGTCGACGGCTCCGACAATTTCGAAACCCGCTATGCGGTGGCCGATGCCTGTGCGAGCGAAGGCAAGCCGCTGGTTCACGCCGCGGTCGGACGTTTCGACGGCTCCGTCACGGTGCTGAAGCCATTCGAAGACGGCAAGGACGGCAAGCCCAACCCAGGCTATCGCGATCTGTTCCCGGAAGCGCCACCGCCGGGCCTGGTGCCGTCCTGTGCCGAAGCCGGCGTGCTTGGTGCACTGACCGGCGTCGTCGGCACGCTGCAGGCGATGGAGGCGATCAAGCTGATCACCGGCATCGGCGAACCGCTGGTCGGCCGGCTGCTGCTCTATGATGCGTTGGCGGCGCGCTTTGACACGATCCGCTACAAGAGAAACTGACCCCGTGGAGCGGGCCGACGCTGTCCTCATCACACTGATCGCGGCCGATTTCGACCGTTGGGACGATGTGCTCGCACTGATCATGCGCGCCTTCGCCTCCATGGACGGCGTGATCGACCCGCCCTCCTCGGCCCACCTGCTGACCGCCGACAGCCTGCGGGACAAGGCGCGGCGGGAGACCGGCTTCGTGGCACTCAGGGACGACAGGATCGTCGGCTGTATCTTTGCCCTTGAAAGGGAGGCGGAACTCTATGTCGGCAAACTCGCGGTCGCGCCGGACTGCCAGGGACACGGCATTGGCCGACGGCTGATGCAGGCTGTCGAAGACCTTGCCCGCAGCCGCGGCAAGGCCGCCATCGAGCTTCAGACGCGGATCGAGCTGACCGCAAATCATGCGGCCTTTGCCCGCTTCGGTTTTCACGAGACCGAGCGGACGGCGCATGAGGGCTACGTCAGGCCGACCTCGATCACCATGCGCAAGGCACTTCCGTAAGCCAGACCTTTCATTCGAAAGGTCGCGAAACGACAGCGTCAGGTTCTGAGCGGCAGCACGCGATCCGGCGGGCGGTGGCCGTCGACGAAGGCGCGGATGTTGATGATGACCTTTTCGCCCATGTCGATGCGGCCCTCGAGCGTCGCCGAGCCCATATGCGGCAGAAGCACGACCTTGTTCTTGGCCGCGAGCTTCAGCAGCTTGCCGTTCAAAGCCGGCTCGTGCTCGTAGACGTCGAGACCGGCTCCGGCGATCTTGCCGTCCTGGATCAGCTTGACCAGCGCTTCCTCGTCGATGATGTCGCCGCGCGCCGTGTTGACGATATAGGCCGTGGGCTGCAGCAGCGCCAGCCGCCGCGCCGAAAGCAGATGAAAGGTCGCCGGCGTCGACGGGCAATTGACCGAGATGATGTCCACGCGGGCCAGCATCTGGTCGAGGCTCTCCCAATAGGTCGCCTCCAGCCCGTCTTCCACGGCCGGCAGCACGCGGTGGCGGTTGTGGTAGTGGATCGACAGTCCGAACGCCTTGGCCCGCCTGGCGACGGCGGTGCCGATGCGGCCCATGCCGACAATGCCCAGCCGCTTGCCCCAGATGCGCCGGCCAAGCATCCAGGTCGGCGACCAGCCGGCCCATTTCTTGTCGCCTGTGAGCACGTTGGCGCCTTCCACCAGCCGCCGCGGCACCGCCAGCATCAGCGCCATGGTCATGTCGGCGGTGTCCTCGGTCAGCACATTCGGCGTGTTGGTGACGGTGATGCCCCTCTTGGCCGCGGCCGCGACATCGATCTTGTCGACGCCGTTGCCGAAATTGGCGATCAGTTTGAGATTGTCGCCGGCCTGGGCGATCAGTGCCGCGTCGATCTGGTCGGTTACCGTCGGCACCAGCACGTCGGCCTCCTTGACCGCCGCAACCAGTTCAGGCTGCGTCATCGGCCGGTCCTCGACATTCAGCCTTGCGTCGAACAGTTCGCGCATGCGGGTCTCGACCGGGTCGGGCAGCTTTCGCGTGATGACGACGAGAGGCTTCTTTTTGCCTACCATTGTTTCCTCGTACCCCGATCTCGTTGAGACCTCTTTAACCAAGACCGGCGAAACTGAAAGCCGGTCGCGGTGCCGATTACCCCATGTAACAAGCGGTGCCGCCGAAGACAAAGAAAAAGGGGCGCCGAGGCCGATGGGCAAGCGCCGAAAGGAATGAAAGTGTCTGGTTTCGCGTCGCTTCGCCTGACCCTCAGCGCAGCATTTCTCGGCGCTTTGCTTTATCCTCCGCTTGCCGCGGCGCAGAGTGCGGCGGCACCTGCCCAGAGCGTCGTCACGCTCGGGCCGAGCGGTTTGCCGCTGCCGCGATTCGTCAGCCTGAAATCCGGCCGCGTCAACTCGCGCGTCGGCCCCGGCGCCAACTACTCGGTCGACTGGATGTATATGAAGGCCGGGCTGCCGATGGAGATCATCCAGGAATTCGACACATGGCGCCGCGTGCGCGATGCCGATGGTTCGGAAGGCTGGATCAACCAATCGCTGCTTTCCGGCCGGCGGACGGCAATCGTCGCCCCGTGGCAGCGCGGCAAGGGAGCCCAGATCAACCTTCTCAACAGCCCCGACAAGGACGCAAGGGTGGTCGCGATGGTCGAGCCTGGTGTCATGGGCACGATCAAATCCTGCGACGGCCAGTGGTGCGAAATGACGTTCGATGGCCACACCGGCTGGCTTGCCCAGTCGGTTGTCTGGGGTGCCTATCCCGGCGAACGGGTCAAGGACTGATTTTTTTGCCCATTTGAGCGCGATCTTTTGAAGATTCGCGGTCGTGGTTTTAGCGCCCGATACGGCCCAGATGGGTGTCCCGGAAGCCGGTTGACAGCTTCAGGCCGTAGCCCAGCGCACGGTCGATGGCGATGTGGGCGATCCAGATCAGCGCAACCGCGATTGCGGTCGCATTGCCGGACATATAGCCGGCGATCAGCAGCGGCACGGGCAAGATCAGGATGTGCAAGGCATTGTAGGCAAGAGCACCGACGCGAGACCCCGCCAGATAGCCGAACATCGACAGGTCCGGCGCCAGGATAAGCAATCCGAACAGCCACCAGGACATGCCGGTCGAACCGTAGAAAACGACGGCAGCAGCAGCCACAAAAGCCCATTCGAGCCGGATTGCCAGATCAAGGGGTTTCATCCCTGGCCGATGCTCCTGGCCTGGCCGATGATGCTGGCCCGGCCGATCATTCGCGGCGTTTGGGGCGCAGCCTTACCACGATGTCGACATTGGCGATCTCCATCCCTTCCGGCGGCTCCGGCAGGTTGGCAACCGTCACCGGACCGCTGTCGATGTCGAAGATACGGTTTTCGCCTTCGATGTAGAAATGGTGGTGGTCGGAGGTGTTGGTGTCGAAATAGGTCTTCGCCCCCTCGACGGCGAGGATGCGCAACAGTCCCGCCTGGGTGAACTGGTGAAGGGCATTGTAGACGGTGGCCAGCGATACCGGCACGCCGGCGGCAACCGCCTCCTCGTGCAGTTCCTCCGCCGACAAATGACGGTCGCCCTTCGCGAAAAGCAGGTCGGCCAGCGCAATGCGCTGACGCGTCGGCCTCAGGCCGGCTTCACGGACCCGCTTGTCCACAGCGACATTTTCCTTCCGGCCGTCCAGGTTCATCTTCTCGTCGAACCCCACAGTTCCGCCCCAAGACACGCCCAGAATGGCAAAAAAATGAACGTCTGCCGAAACCGAACCTCTCAGGACATATATTCTGTCGCCGGAAAGCGATCAATAGCGCGCATTGACCCAGGCAGACGAGCAGGTTAAGCGCAAACGCCGGTTTCCGGCCTGAAACAGATTGTGTTAGGAAACCAACGACAAGGGCACCCGATAGCCCGGAACGATATGGGGACGAGATTGATGGCGGGTAAATCCAGCTACGAGTACGACGAATTGCTGGCCTGCGCCCGCGGCGAACTGTTCGGACCGGGCAATGCCCAGCTTCCCTATCCGCCCATGCTGATGTTCGACCGTATCACCGAGATCAGCGAGACGGGCGGCGCCTTCGAGAAAGGTTTCATCCGCGCGGAATTCGACATCAAGCCGGACCTGTGGTTCTTTGCCTGCCATTTCATCGGCAATCCGATCATGCCGGGATGCCTCGGCCTCGACGCTATGTGGCAATTGACGGGCTTCTATCTTGGCTGGCTCGGCGAACCCGGCAAGGGGATGGCGCTGTCGACCGGCGAAGTGAAATTCAAGGGTATGGTGACGCCCTCGGTCAAGAAGGTCGAATATGGCATTGACTTCAAGCGCGTGATGCGAGGCCGGCTGGTGCTCGGCATCGCCGATGGCTGGCTGAAGGCAGATGGCGAACCCATATACGCGGCAACGGATTTGAAAGTCGGTCTGTCCAAGCAGTCGGCGGTCGCTTGACCACAGCCCTGGCCAGCTGTCTGGCCAGCACCCCTGGAAGGAGTTGCGAATGAGACGTGTCGTAGTCACAGGCATCGGCATCGTGTCGTCGATCGGCAACAATGCCAACGAAGTGCAAGCCTCGCTGCATGACGCCAGATCCGGCATCAGCTTCTCCGATTCCTTCGCCGAACACGGCTTCCGTTGCCAGGTCTGGGGAGCGCCGACGCTCGATCCATCGGCGATGATAGATCGCCGTGCGATGCGCTTCCTGAGCCAAGGTGCGGCCTGGAACCACGTCGCCATGGATCAGGCGATCGCGGATGCGGGCCTCGGCGAGAGCGACATCACCAATGAGCGCACCGGCATCGTCATGGGGTCGGGCGGACCATCCACCCGCACCATCGTCGAAGCGGCCGAAATCACGCTGAAGAACGGCAGTCCCAAGCGCATCGGACCGTTCGCGGTGCCGAAGGCGATGTCGTCGACCGCATCGGCAACGCTTGCCACCTGGTTCAAGATCCACGGCGTCAACTACTCGATCTCGTCGGCCTGCTCGACCTCGGCGCATTGCATCGGCAATGGCTATGAATTGATCCAGTGGGGCAAGCAGGACATGGTCTTTGCCGGCGGCCACGAGGATCTCGACTGGACGATGTCGGACCTGTTCGACGCGATGGGCGCCATGTCGTCGAAATTCAACGACAAGGCATCGACCGCTTCGCGCGCGTATGACGTCAACCGCGACGGCTTCGTCATCGCCGGCGGCGCCGGCGTGCTGGTGCTGGAAGAGCTGGAGCATGCCAAGGCGCGCGGCGCCAAGATCTACGCCGAGATCGTCGGCTACGGCGCGACCTCCGACGGCCACGACATGGTTGCCCCTTCAGGCGAAGGCGCGGTCCGCTGCATGCGCCAGGCGCTGGCCACGGTTTCCACGCCGGTCGACTACATCAACACCCATGGCACGTCGACGCCGGTGGGAGATTCCAAGGAAATGGGCGCGATCCGCGAGGTGTTCGGCCCAGAGATGCCGTACATCACCTCGACGAAATCGCTGACCGGCCATTCGCTGGGCGCTGCCGGCGTGCAGGAATCCATCTACTCGATCCTGATGATGCAAGGCGGTTTCATCGGCGAAAGCGCCCATATCGAGACCCTCGACCCCGAATTCGAGGGCATGCCGATCGTGAGAAAGCGCATCGACGACGCCAGGATCGACACTGTTTTGTCAAATTCGTTCGGCTTCGGTGGCACCAACGCCACGCTCGTTTTCCAGCGCTATTCCGCATAAGGATTTGCCGACCATGGACGGATTGATGAAGGGCAAGCGCGGGCTTGTCATGGGCGTCGCCAACGATCATTCGATCGCTTGGGGAATCGCCCGGAAATTGTCCGAACATGGGGCGGAACTCGCCTTCACCTATCAGGGCGATGCCTTCGGGCGGCGGGTCAAGCCGCTGGCCGACAAGCTCGGCGCCTCGCTGGTCCTGCCATGCGACGTCGAGGACAGCGCTTCGGTCGCCGCCACGTTCGAAACCCTGGGCAAGGAATGGGGCGGGCTGGATTTCGTCGTCCACGCCATCGGCTTTTCCGACAAGAACGAGTTGAAGGGCCTCTACGCCGACACCAGCCGGGACAATTTCGTCCGCACTATGGTGATCTCCTGCTACTCCTTCACCGAGATCGCCCGCCATGCCGCCGCCTTGATGCAGGACGGCGGATCGATGATCACGCTGACCTATGCAGGGTCGGTCCGCGTCATGCCGAACTACAATGTCATGGGCGTCGCCAAGGCCGGACTGGAGGCCAGTGTGCGCTACCTCGCCAACGACTATGGTCCGCGCGGCATCAGGGTGAATGGCATATCGGCTGGACCGGTGCGTACGCTCGCCGGCGCCGGCATTTCCGACGCCCGCCACATGTTCTCCTACCAGCAGCGCAACTCGCCGCTGCGCCGCACAGTGACCATCGACGAGGTCGGCGGCTCCGCGCTTTATCTGCTGTCCGATCTGTCTTCCGGCGTTACCGGCGAAATCCACTATGTCGATTCCGGCTATCACATTGTTTCCATGCCGACGCTCGACGAATTGAAGCAGACCGACGGCGGACGAGACTAATGCATGTCGCCTAAAAGTGCGCAGCGGTTTCGGGACAACGACATTTATAAAACAAAAGCTTAAAATGCGCCGACTGAACCCGTTTCAACCCCACTCGGTTTAATCCGCTCATGAAATACTTTCGCTCCAATAAAATTGGACGCATTCGCGGAAACGCATTTTAAGGACATATCCGCTAGAAAGCCCCGTACTCTGGGGATTCTTCAATGTCCGCCGTCAGCGACCCGAAGCGAACACCGGTGTTCCGACTGCTCACAATAGCGAGTTCGGGTATCGGCAGTTTCGTCCTCGGGCTCTGGGGCCTGAAGCTCGGTCTCGGCGATGGCTTTGCCGGCATCTCCGCGGACATGATGGTCGCAGTGATGGCCGCCCTTTGCGCACTGGCGGCGTCGTTAGCCGCGATGTCCTTCTTCGCCGGCGTCGATGAATCTGCGGATTTCGTCTTCACGGAAACTCATTTCGACAAGCTGACGGGCCTTTTGGCGCGCCCGGCGATGGTCGGCAAGATTGCCGAAGCGGCATGTTCCACAAGCCGGACCGGCGAGCCGATGTTTCTCATCGATATCGACATCGACCGGTTCAAACAGATCAACGACGCCATCGGCTACAGCCAGGGCGACGAGTTGATCCGCGCCTTCACCAAGCGCTTGAAGACCTGCACGCCGCAGCGCGCACTGATCGGACGCATCGGCGCCGGTGAATTCGCGATTCTGCTCCCCGACAATCAGCTGTCCGGGTCGCTGGAGAGCACCATAGAGAGGCTCATCGACGAGATGATGGAGCCCTATGAGCTCAGCACGCACCTGCAATCGGTTAGCCTGTCGGTCGGCATCGTGGCGATGCCAAAGGACGGCGTCGATCCCGTCCTCATCCTGCGCCGCTCCAATCTGGCGCTGCAGAATGCGCGCGCCAGCGGCGTCGGCAACTGGTCGGTCTTCCATGCCGAAATGGGCAGGGTCGCCGACCATCGCCAATGGATCGAATCCGAACTGAATACAGCCTTCGAGCGCGGTGACTTCGATCTTCACTACCAGCCCCAGCTCGATCTCCCGACCGGCCGCATCGTCGGCTACGAAGCATTGATCCGCTGGCGGCATCCCGAACGCGGCATGATCCCGCCGATGGAGTTTATCCCGATCGCCGAGGAAACCGGCATGATCGGCCCGATCGGCGAATGGGTGCTGCGCAGGGCGTGCAGTGACGCCCGGCATCTGCCCGACGACTGCTTCGTCGCCGTCAACATCTCGCCCGTGCAGTTCATGACCAAGGACTTCGTCGGTATCGTGCGCGATACCATGACGAGCACCGGCATCAAGCCATCGCGGCTGGAACTGGAAGTGACCGAGACGGCGATGATGCAGGACCGCGACCGCGCCGCCACGATCCTGAAGCAGCTTGCGGACATGGGCATCTCGGTCGCCGTCGACGATTTCGGCACCGGCTATTCCAATTTGAGCTACCTGATCGATTTCTCGTTTGGCAAGCTGAAGATCGATCGTTCCTTCGTCAGCCGCATCGATACGGATTCCAGCTCCGGCGCGGTCGTCTCGACCATCGTCGGGCTGTCGCGCGCGCTTGGCGTCAGCATCATCGCCGAGGGCGTCGAGACCGAGAGCCAGGCGACGCTGCTCAGAGCAGCCGGCTGTGAGGTGGTGCAGGGCTACCTGTTCGGCAGGCCGGCGCCGCTCAAGATCAGGGTTGGCGACGCGCATGTCACCGACGAGGTCCGACGCATCGCCAATCTGCATTGAGCGCGGCGCACTCTGTTTTCGTTTGAGCATGATCTCTTCCGAAAAACCGGCATCCATTTTTCGGAATCATGCTTCAACGCCGCGCGACAAGCACCTTGAACATACCGTCGCGAACGAGCTCGACATGGCTCGAAAAGGCAGCCGCCAGGATCGGCTCATAGGGAAGCTGCCGGTTGGCGACCATGAACAGCCGCCCACCTGGCTTCAAGGCCTTAGCCGCCGCACGGATCATGCCGGCGCCGATCTCCGGCTCGGCCGCCCGGCTGCGATGAAAGGGCGGATTCATGGCAATCGCGTCGTAGTGTTTCTCGACCGGTTCCTTCAGCAGATCGACCCAGAAGAAACTCCTGGCGATCGACTGGCTCCCCCCTGCCAGATTGAGCTTCGCGGCTTCGAGCGAGGCGAAATCGGCTTCATAGAGGTCGAGCGCCGGAACGCCGAGGGATCGGGCGGCGATCTCGGCAGCCACATAACCCCAGCCGGCGCAGAAATCGGCAACGTTGCCACGCAAATCATTGGGCAGGTTCTCGACCAACAATTTCGAGCCGGTATCGATCCGGTCGAAGGAAAACATGCCGGGGGCGGTGTGGAACCGGTTTTCAACCAGCAAGGCGGGATTGGCGGTGCGCAATTCTTCCGCGGCGGCCAGATCGGCGGGACGGCGTAACCAGAAGGCGATACCGTGATATTTCGGCAGATGGCCTTCTAGCGGCACAAGCTCGTCAACGCGCTTGCGCAGGCTGGCAATGCCATCGTCCTTGCCACCGGCAACGACGACCAGGCCGCCCGGCGCCACGCGCTCAAGCGCTTCAGCGATGCGCACTTCGTTCAAGCCGCGATGCCGGCCGGCAAGCACAAGTGCCATATCGAAGCCGTCGCCTTCTGATTGCGCGGTGACGACGAAGCCAGATGCCTGTAGCGCGCGAAAATGCGGCCGGAAGCCTTGCACGAGGTGAAGCGCGGCCTCGAAGCCCTCGGGCAGCCGAAAACCCGGTTCGGCGCCGAGAAACAGCGCGCGCTCGCCCTTTCCCGGCAGAGCAACGGCCTCGGCTTCAAAGGGATGAAAAAGCGTCTTCAGCGGCTCGGCGGACATCGTTCGGTCTCGAAATGAGGTCTGTCTCTACAGCCCGAAAATGAAAACGGGCGCGACCTAAGCCGCGCCCGCTTCGCTTCATGATCTCAGGCCGATCAGGCGGCGTTCTCTTCGCCTTCGGTCTTCTTGTCGCGGGCGAGTTCCTTGCCGGTGGCCTGGTCGACGACCTTCATCGACAGGCGGACCTTGCCGCGCTCGTCGAAGCCCATCAGCTTGACCCAGACCTTGTCGCCTTCCTTGACCACGTCCGAGGTCTTGGCGACCCGGTCGTTGGCAAGCTGCGAGATGTGGACGAGGCCGTCACGCGGACCGAAGAAGTTGACGAAAGCGCCGAAGTCGGCGGTCTTGACGACCGTGCCTTCGTAGATCTCGCCGACTTCCGGCTCGGCGACGATGGTGTGGATCCACTTCTTCGCCGCCTCGATCTCCTTGGCGTTGGACGAAGCGATCTTGACCGTGCCGTCGTCCTCGATGTTGATCTTGGCGCCGGTCTTCTCGACGATCTCGCGGATGACCTTGCCGCCCGAACCAATAACGTCGCGGATCTTGTCGGTCGGGATGTGCATCACTTCGATGCGCGGTGCGAACTCACCGAGTTCCGAACGCGCGCCGGAGAGCGCGTGGCCCATTTCGCCGAGGATATGCAGGCGGCCGTCCTTGGCCTGGCCAAGCGCGATCTGCATGATCTCCTCGGTGATGCCATCGATCTTGATGTCCATCTGCAGCGAGGTGATGCCGTTGGCGGTGCCGGCGACCTTGAAGTCCATGTCGCCGAGGTGATCCTCGTCGCCAAGGATGTCGGAGAGAACGGCGAAACGCTCGCCTTCCTTGATCAGGCCCATGGCGATACCGGCGACGGGCTTGGCCAGCGGCACGCCGGCATCCATCAGCGCCAGCGAGGTGCCGCAGACGGTCGCCATCGACGACGAGCCGTTGGACTCGGTGATCTCCGAGACGACGCGCAGCGTGTAGGGGAACTGGTCAGCGCTCGGCAGCATCGGGCGAATGGCGCGCCAGGCGAGCTTGCCATGGCCGATTTCGCGGCGGCCCGGCGAACCCATGCGGCCGGTCTCACCGACGGAGTAGGGAGGGAAGTTGTAGTGAAGGAGGAACTTCTCCTTGTACATGCCGGTCAGCGAGTCGACATACTGCTCGTCCTCGCCGGTGCCGAGCGTGGCAACGACCAGCGCCTGGGTTTCGCCGCGGGTGAACAGTGCCGAACCGTGGGTGCGCGGCAGGACGCCGACTTCGGAGACGATCTTGCGGACCGTCTTGAGGTCGCGACCATCGATGCGCGAGCCGGTGTCGAGGATGTTCCAGCGCACGACCTTGGCCTGGAGTTCCTTGAACACGGAACCGATCTGCTCCGAGGTGTACTTCGCGTCTTCGCCTTCAGCCGGGGCAAACGCTGCCTTGACCTTCGCCTTGACGGCGTCGACTGCAGCGTAACGCTTCTGCTTGTCGACGTTCTTGTAGGCCGAGCTGAGTTCGTCGCCGACGATCTTCAGCATTTCGGCTTCGAGCGCGGAATAGTCCGGCGCTGTGAAGTCGCGCGGCTCCTTGGCGGCGACTTCGGCCAGCTTGATGATGGCGTCGATGACCGGCTGGAAGCCCTTGTGGCCGAACATGACAGCGCCGAGCATCAGCTCTTCGCCCAATTCCTTGGCCTCGGACTCAACCATCAGCACGGCGTCGGTGGTGCCGGCGACGACGAGGTCGAGCTTGGATTCCTGCATCTCATCGACATGCGGGTTCAGTACATATTCGCCGTTGATGTAGCCGACGCGGGCGCCGCCGATCGGGCCCATGAAGGGGACGCCCGACAGCGTCAAGGCAGCCGAGGTGGCGACGATCGACAGGATGTCGGGATCGTTCTCGAGGTCGTGCTGGACGACGGTCACGACGATCTGGGTGTCGTTCTTGTAGCCTGAGGGGAAGAGCGGGCGGATCGGGCGGTCGATCAGGCGGGAAACCAGCGTTTCCTTCTCGCTCGGACGGCCTTCACGCTTGAAATAGCCGCCCGGGATCTTGCCGGCGGCGTAGGTCTTTTCCTGGTAGTTGACGGTCAGCGGGAAGAAATCGAGACCGGGCTTCGGCTCCTTCATCGACACGACGGTGGCGAGGACCTTGGTCTCGCCGTAGGTGGCGAGCACCGCGCCGTCAGCCTGACGTGCGATCTTGCCGGTTTCGAGGATGAGCGGACGGCCGCCCCATTCGATTTCCACTTTGTGGTGATTGAACATTTCTTGTCCTTGATATTAGGAAAGGGCCGCGCCGTTTCACCGTGCGCGGATGCCCTTTCCCTGGCTTCCTTTCTCGGGCAGCCACGGGCAAGACAACGGGAAGCTCGGGTAATTTCGGCGCGGCGAGCGCGCGCGAGCGTCCTGCAATCCTGCCCCATGACCGTCCATGGGCGGTTTCGAGTGCCCTCTGCACGATCGAAACCGGGTCTGGCCAGTCGATGCGACTGGCAGAATGCGCGACCGGCGGGCTCTCCGAAGAAAGCCCGCCGGTCAATTCGTCAACGGCGCAGACCGAGCTTCTCGATCAACGTCTGGTAGCGCGCGTCGTCCTTGCGCTTGAGATAATCAAGCAGGCTGCGGCGCTGGGAGACGAGGGCGAGCAGACCACGGCGGGAATGGTTATCCTTCTTGTGGTCCTTGAAATGGTCGGTCAGGTTCTTGATGCGCTCGGAAAGGATGGCCACCTGGACTTCCGGAGACCCGGTGTCGCCCTTGGCGGTTGCGAATTCACCCATCAATTCCTGTTTGCGCTCGGCAGTAATCGACATCGTGTTTTTCCTTATCTGTTTGAGGAAACGGGTCGCCCTCAGCCGGGATGTCGTCCAGCAGGGGCCGGTGCAAGCAAAGCGTCTTAGCGCTATGCTGCGGCGCATATAGTGCAATTCCCCGGAAAACACCAGCCCAATTCACAAGCAGGGTTTTCAGGCCTGATTTATCCTTGTCAGAGCCATTTCTTCCATTTGAAGAAGGCGATCAGCCCGAACACGACAAACGCCATGAACACCAACGATGCCGGATAGCCGTAGTAAGCCTTCAGTTCCGGCATGTTCCAAGGCGAAGACCCTGGATCGAAATTCATGCCCCAGATGCCGACGAGGAAGGTGAGCGGCAAGAAGATGACCGAGACGATGGTGAGATAGCTGATGACGTCGTTGGTGCGCGCCTGGCTCAGCGACAGGTGCATCTCGATCAGGCCGGTCAGCATGTCGCGCTGGGTTTCGACCAGTTCGATCAGCCTCAGCGAATGGTCGAGCGTGTCGTTGAGAAAGATCTTGGTTTCGGCCTTCACATAGGGCACGTCGTTTCGGATCAGCGTCGCCAGCGCATCGCGCATCGGCCACAGCACCCCCTTCAGCACATTGGCATCGCGCCGCAATTCATGCAGCTGCCGCATCTGGTGCTTGTGCGGCGAATGCAGCATCTCGTCCTCGATGCTGTCGACCAGCTCGCCTGTCGCTTCGATCGGCGGGAAATAACTGTCTACGACGGCGTCGATCAGCGCATAGGCGAGATAGTCGGCGCCGCGCGCGCGCAACCGGTTGGGCGCCGAGCTTTCGATACGCTTGCGCACGGGATCGAACGGATCGCCTTCCCGCTCCTGGAAGGTGACGACGAAGTTGTTGCCGAAGAAGACGGCGATCTGCTCATAGCGGTGCGACGTGACATCGTCGATCATTCTGACGACGACGAAGGCATGATCCTCGAAGAAATCAACCTTCGGCCGCTGGCCAGTGTTGACGACGTCCTCCAGCGCCAGCGGATGCAGGCTGAAAATGCGGCCGATCTCCTCGATCAGCGTGATGTTGGCGAGGCCGGTGCAGTCGAGCCAAAGGACCGGCCATTTGTCGCAATGGGTGTTGAGGTCGTCGATGCTGGCATTTTCGATGGTCTTGAATTTCTGCGGCGAGATCAAGGTCAGTCTAAGTTCGCTGCGCCGCGCCGAGGGGTCGGCGATCAGCGTGCCGGGCGATGCACCGACCGGCGGCCGCCTTGTTTTCACCGGCGCCCGCTTCTTGATCGCCTCAGCCTTTGCCATATGCCCCTCGCGCGAGTCCTGACTCGACATTAGAGCAGTTCAACGTTTCACGGAAACGGCGAACCACTCTAACTCTTTGTTTTGACGCAATTCCGAACGGAAACCGTTCACACTTTTCCTGGAATTGCTCCAGACGACAGGAGTCAGCCGGCAAAGACCCGCTTGGGCTTGAACATGCCTTGCTCGATGGCACCGATGGCGACCAGCTTACCGCGCGCCGTGGCGCAGGCTTCCTCGGCTTCCACCGGTGCATCGCGACCACGAATGATGACCGGGTTGCCAAGGCGGATCTTGGTCGCCGCGTCGTCGCTGATGGCGATCTGCGGCAGGCAATCAAGGGCAGCCGATGTATCGACCAGAAGTGCATCGATGGCGTCGAAGTCGATTGGCGCTTCCACTGCGTCAGCGACGTCCGCCGCGTCCGCGCCGCCTTCCTCCTGCACACCGAAACGGGCGGCTTCCAGTTCGGCGATGGTGACGAAATCCTCCGGGGTGAACGGCTCGACCTCGACCCGGCGCAATTCGGAAATATGGCCGAAGCAGCCCATGTCGCGGCCCATGTCGCGGGCCAGCGAGCGCACATAGGTGCCCTTGCCGCATTCGACCTCGAAAACAGTATGGTCGGCGCTATGCTCGACAACGTCCAAACGGCCGATCTCGATCTCGCGCGCGGGTATGTCGACTGTCGCGCCGTCGCGGGCAAGATCATAGGCGCGCTCGCCCGCGATCTTGATGGCCGAGAATTGCGGCGGCGTCTGCATGATGACGCCGGTGTATTTCGGTAGCAACGCCTTGACCTCGGCTTCCGATGGACGCAGGTCGGACTCCTTCGTCACCGGACCTTCGAGGTCATCGGTCGAACGCTCCTGCCCCCAGGCAACGGTGAAGCGATAGATCTTGGCCCCGTCCTGCACGTAAGGCACGGTCTTGGTGGCCTCGCCAAGCGCGATCGGCAGCATGCCGGAGGCGAGCGGGTCGAGCGTGCCGGCATGGCCGGCCTTTTCCGCTTGGAACAGCCATTTGATCTTGGAGACGGCTTCGGTCGAGCCCATGCCGACCGGCTTGTCCAGGATCAGCCAGCCCGAGATCGGCCGGCCCTTCTTCTTGCCGCGGCGCGCCACTATTCGGTGTCCTTGCTGTCGTCTTTGTCCTGGTCCTCAGGACCCAGATCGCGTGCTACTTCGGGCGACTTCAACAGGTCGTTGATCCTGGCGAAATTGTCGAAGGAGGTGTCGAGCTTGAAGCGAAACTCCGGCATGAACTTCATCTGCCGCAGTGCGCCGGAGACACGGCCGCGGACGAATTTCGCATGCTTGTTCAGCGCCTCGACGACCGCATCGGTATCCTTCGCGCCAAGTGGCGAGACGAAAGCGGTGGCGACCTTGAGGTCGGGCGACATGCGCACTTCCGAGACCGACACCACGGTGTTCTCGATCAGCGGATCGATGATCTCGCCGCGCTGCAGGGTTTCGGACAGCGCATGGCGCACCTGTTCGGCGACGCGCAGCATGCGCTGGGATGGGCTGGATGTGGTTGGACGGGGCATTTTTCTCAATCCTGAAAGCGTGAGGCGCGGGATGGGACCGTGCCGCATGTCTCATATGGGCCATTCTCAATAGACCTTGGGCGGCGGCCTTTCGGCCACCGCCCGGTATGGACAAGTCACTCGAACTCAGAGTGTCCGGGTCACCATCTCGACGCGGAAGCACTCGATGACGTCGCCGACGCGCATGTCCTCGTAGTTCTGGAAGGCCATGCCGCACTCCTGGCCGCCGGGGACTTCCGAAACTTCGTCCTTGAAGCGCTTCAGCGTCTTCAGCGTGCCTTCGTGGATGACGACGTTGTCGCGGATCAGGCGCACGCCCGCGCCACGCTCGACCTTGCCTTCGGTGACACGGCAGCCGGCAATCTTGCCGACCTTGGTGATGTCGAAGATCTCAAGGATCTGCGCATTGCCGATGAAGGTCTCGCGACGCTCCGGCGACAGAAGGCCCGACAGAGCCGCCTTCACGTCATCCACAAGGTTGTAGATGATCGAGTAATAGCGGATCTCGATGCCCGCCGCCGCTGCAGCGGCACGCGCCTGGACGTTGGCGCGGACGTTGAAGCCTATGATCGCCGCACCCGAAGTCTCCGCCAGCGACACGTCGCTTTCGGTGATGGCGCCGGCGCCGGCATGGACGATGCGCGCACGCACTTCGTCGGTGCCGAGCTTGTCGAGCGCCGCATTGATCGCTTCGATCGAGCCTTGCACGTCGCCCTTGATGACCAACGGGAATTCCTTCAGCCCGCTCGTCTGCAATTGCGACATCATCTGCTCGAGCGA
The DNA here is from genome assembly GCF_001428185.1 of Mesorhizobium sp. Root695. Taxonomy (NCBI): domain Bacteria; kingdom Pseudomonadati; phylum Pseudomonadota; class Alphaproteobacteria; order Hyphomicrobiales; family Phyllobacteriaceae; genus Mesorhizobium; species Mesorhizobium sp. Root695. The sequence continues at coordinate 109,286 of NZ_LMHO01000005.1, forward strand.
CCCACGCTGGCCGGCATGCTTGGCAACCGCCTTCTCGCGCGCCAGACGCTGGCGATATTCGGTGATCTCGCGGGCACGGGCCTCGTTGTTGACCACGGCGAAGCGGTCGCCGGCCTGCGGAGTGCCCTGCAAGCCAAGCACTTCGACCGGCATCGCCGGCGGCGCTTCCTTGATCTGCGTGCCACGATCGTTGACCAGCGCGCGCACCCGGCCCCATTCGTTGCCAGCAACAAGGATGTCACCCGGCATCAGCGTGCCGGTCTGCACCAGAACGGTGGCAACGGGACCACGGCCCTTGTCGAGCTGGGCTTCGATGACGACACCCTCGGCGGTACGATCCGGATTGGCCTTCAGGTCGAGAATTTCGGCCTGCAGCAGGATCGCTTCGAGCAGCTTGTCGAGATTGGTGCCCTTGGTCGCCGACACTTCGACGTCCAGAACTTCACCACCCATGGATTCGACGAAGACCTCGTGGCGCAGCAGTTCGGAACGCACCTTCTGCGGATCGGCATCATGCTTGTCGATCTTGTTGATCGCCACGATGATCGGAACTCCGGCCGCCTTGGCATGGCTGATCGATTCGATCGTCTGCGGCATGACGCTGTCATCGGCCGCAACCACCAGAATGGCAATGTCGGTCGCCTGGGCGCCCCGAGCACGCATCGCCGTGAAGGCGGCGTGGCCAGGCGTGTCGATGAAGGTGATCTTGTGACCATTCTTCTCGACCTGGTAAGCGCCGATATGCTGGGTGATGCCACCGGCTTCACCGGAGACGACATTGGCGTTGCGGATGGCGTCGAGCAGCGAGGTCTTGCCGTGATCGACGTGGCCCATGATCGTCACGACAGGCGGACGAGACACCAGGTCCTCGGCATTGTCGGCGATGTTGAACAGGCCTTCCTCGATGTCGGACTCGGCGACGCGGCGAACCGTATGCCCGAATTCGGTGGCGACCAGTTCTGCCGTATCGGCGTCGATGACGTCGCCTGGCTTCAGGATCTGGCCCTGCTTCATGAAGAACTTGACCAGGTCGACCGCACGCTCGGACATGCGTTGCGCCAGTTCCTGGATGGTGATGGTCTCGGGCAGGATCACTTCGCGCATGACTTTCTCGCGCGGCTCATTATGCATCGCGCGCTTGAATTTTTCCTGGCGGCGACGCATCGACGACAGCGAACGGGCTCGCGCGTCTTCGTCGGACAATGCTGAATTCAGCGTCAGCTTGCCACGGCGGCGGTCTTCCTCGCTCTTGGTCGGCTTGGCCGGACGCGCCACTTCGGGCGTGACCGGACGGCGCACCGGTGCGGCGGCACCAATCCGCTTCGGCTTGACCTCTTCCTCGTCGTCGACTGTTGCCAGTTCGGCGGTCAGCGGCGCGCGGCGGCGTGCCTCTTCCTCGGCCCGACGGCGAGACTCGGCCTCGGTCTGCAACCGCGCCTCTTCCTCGGCCTGGCGGCGTGCGGATTCATCGCGTTCGCGCTTGCGGCGCTCTTCGTCCTCGGCACGGCGCTTGGCGTCCTCGGCGGCGCGCTGGCGATCCTCGACCTCGCGCACCTTGGAGCCTTCAAGCGCCCTGCGGCGCGCTTCCATTTCACTGCGCGACAGCTCGTTCAGCACCATGCCGCTCCGTTCGACCGGGGCCGGCGGCGGCGGCGCCTTCGGTGCTTCCTGCACAACGGGCGCGGCCACAACCGGCGGCTTCGGTGTGAAGACGGGGGCGGCAACCGGCTCCGGCTTGTCGCCGGGCATCGAGAACTTGCGCTTCTTGGTTTCGACGACGACCTGCTTGGTGCGGCCGTGCGAGAAGTTCTGGCGCACAGTGCCCTGTTCCATACCGGGGCGCTTTAGCGTCAAGGTCTTCTTCGGCGTCACACTCAGCGTATTGTCGTCACCCGATTTCGTATCGCTCATTCCATATCCTCTGCGGCATCATCTTCGTCAGCAACAGCCGCAAGCATTGCCAGATCGTCCGGGGAACCGCCCCGATACCGGTCGAGCGCAACCATGCGCTTCTGGACCGCCCTGCCCGCGTCTCCCGCGAGAACGGCAGCATGTATCACATTTGTACCCCCCAATGCCAAGCTCAACTCGGCCTCGGAGAAAAGTTTGTAGGCAAGGATGGCGGGCCCGCCGAGATGGACTGTCGCCCGTCGCGCCTGGCTGATCTTGCGCACGCCGTCGTCGGACGCCTCGATCGCGTGAAGCACGAAAAGCGCCAATCCGCTACGCACCGCGCTCTCGACCTTGGTAGCACCAAGCGAAATTGCGCCTGCCTTGCGGGCAAGACCAAGCATGCCCAGAGCGTGTCTGGAAAGCAGCCCGTCGACCATGCCGCCAAGATCGGGCGGCACAACCACCTGTGCCTTGAAGGCGCGGGCAAAGAGGTTCTTCGCCGCAGCCTTGTCGATATGTAGGCGGTCGGCGCTCACCCAGCAACCGCGGCCGGGCAGATTTCTCTTGATGTCGGGAACGACGGCCGAATCCGGGCCGACGACGAAACGGATCAGTTCATCCGGTTCGGCTTGTTTGCGCGTAACGATGCAGGTGCGATCGTTCATCTCGTCCAAGGGCGGGTTCGGTGCGATGCGGTTTCACCTCACGCACCAACGGCTTCGTCAGCCGAGACTTCTTCGGCCGCAAGCTCGTCTTCGGTGATCCAGCCGGCCTTGAGGCGGGCAGCCAGAACCATCTGCTCGGCATCGGCACGCGCGACGCCGTGATTGGCCAGCACGCCGGGGAATACCTTGGTTTCGCCGTCCTTGCGTTCCTTCCAGCCGGTGAGGTCGTCGGCGGCATAGCCGGCGAAGTCCTCGATCGTCTTCACGCCGTCTTCGCCGAGCGTCACCATCATGGCAGTGGTGATGCCGGGGATTTCGCGCAATTCGTCCGAGACGCCGAGCGCCTTGCGCTTGTCGTCGTGCTCGGCCTCGATCTTCTCCAGATATTCGCGGGCGCGGGTCTGGATTTCCGAAGCGGTGTCTTCGTCGAAACCGTCGATCGAGGCGATCTCGCCGGAATCGACATAAGCGACTTCCTCGACGCTGGTGAAGCCTTCGGACGCGAGCACCTGGCCGACCATCTCGTCGACGTCGAGGGCTTCCATGAACAGCGACGAACGCTCGACGAATTCCTTCTGGCGACGCTCGGATTCTTCGGCCTCGGTCAGGATGTCGATATCCCAGCCGGTCAGCTGCGAAGCGAGCCGCACGTTCTGGCCGCGGCGGCCGATGGCCAGCGACAGCTGGTCGTCGGGAACCACGACTTCGATGCGTTCGGCATCCTCGTCGAGCACGACCTTGGCGACTTCCGCCGGCTGCAGCGCGTTGACGATGAAGGACGCGGCCGAAGGCGACCACGGAATGATGTCGATCTTCTCGCCCTGCAATTCGCCGACGACGGCCTGGACGCGGCTGCCGCGCATACCAACGCAGGCGCCGACAGGATCGATCGAGCTATCGCGCGAGATGACGGCGATCTTGGCGCGCGAACCCGGGTCGCGGGCGACCGCCTTGATCTCGATGATGCCGTCATAGATTTCCGGCACTTCCATGGTGAACAGTTTGGCCATGAACTGCGGATGGGTTCGCGACAGGAAGATCTGCGGGCCGCGCTGCTCACGGCGCACGTCGTAAACGTAGGCGCGGACGCGGTCGCCGTATTTGTAGTTTTCGCGCGGGATCAGTTCGTCGCGACGGATGATCGCCTCGCCGCGGCCGAGATCGACGATGACGTTGCCGTATTCGACGCGCTTGACGGTGCCGTTGACGATTTCGCCGATGCGGTCCTTGTATTCGTCATACTGGCGATCGCGTTCGGCCTCGCGCACCTTCTGCACGATGACCTGCTTGGCCGACTGGGCCGCGATGCGGCCGAAATCCATCGGCGGCAGCTGTTCGGCGATGAAATCGCCGAGCTGGGCATCGGGATTGCGCTCGCGGGCCGAAGAAATGGCGATCTGCGTGGCGTAGTCGTCGACCTTCTCGACCACTTCCATCAGCCGCTGCAGCTTCATCTCGCCGGTGTTCGGGTTGATGTCGGCGCGGATGTTGGTCTCCTGGCCATAACGCGAGCGCGCCGCTTTCTGGATCGCGTCGGCCATGGCGGCGATGACGATCGACTTGTCGATCGACTTTTCACGCGCAACCGCGTCGGCGATCTGCAGCAGTTCAAGTCTGTTGGCGCTTACAACCATCGTTTTTCTCCCGAGCCTGTTTGCCGGACCTTTGCGCCCGGCAGCTCAATCATAGTTCCTGTTCGTGTTCTTCCGTGGCGTCCGCGTCCGCACCCTCGGGCGCATCGTCGTCCGGTTCGCCGCGACGTTTTTTGGCTTCCTTGCGCGCCCTGTTGTCCTTCGACAGGGCGTCGCGGATGAGATCGTCGGTCAGGATCAGGCGCGTTTCGGAAATCGCGTCATAGGGAACCCGCACCGTCGGCTCCTCGCCATAGGCGGCCTTTTCGCGCTCGATCAGCACATCGTCTTCACCGGCCTCGACTATCTTGCCCTTGAACCGCTTGCGGTCCGCAACGACGATCGATGTTTCCATCTTGACCAGATGACCCGTCCAGGTCGTGAAATCCGATTTGCGGACCAGCGGCCGGTCGATGCCGGGCGACGAGACTTCAAGGTGATAGGCCTTTTCGATCGGATCATCGACGTCGAGCGCCGGCGACACCGCGCGGCTGACCTCTTCGCAATCCTCGACGGTCATGGTGCCGTCCTCGCGCTCGGCCATGATCTGCAGCGTCAGCCCGTTCTGGCCCGACAGATGCACCCGCACGAGGCGGAAGCCGATGCCACGCAGGACCGGCTGGACGATCAGCGCGATGCGCGCATCGATGCCGCTTTCGCGGATGATGCGATCGTCGCCCTCGTTTGCCGTTGCAGTCATTGAGACCCTGTCGTTCTACCCGAAGTTATCGGCAGGTAATAAAAAAGAGCGGGACCGGGTGGACCCACTCTTCGTCATACCGACCAAGAATTTGAGGCTGATATAAACGATCATGGCCGGTGTTTCAAGCCCGCCGTGCCGGCCGAACAAAAGCCGTGCAGCGCCAGTGTTGCGCCAGACGCATGACCTCCATGCGGCAAAACCCCTGTGAGCTTTGCCGTTGTATCCCCATCTATGGTGCGTCGCACAAAGATGATTGCACGACACAGCACCGAAAGGGCATGACCATGACCAACCGCAAGATCTTATCCGCCATAGGCGAACTTTTCACGACATTTGGCAGTGCGGTCGCTGCCTCGCGTGCCGTGGAAGCGGGCCGCAAGCCGCGCGCCGACGACTTGCGCAAGCTCGGAATGGATCCAGCTGTATTCAACAGGATTGGCCGTTTCTGAATTTGGCGAGTGGATGATACTCGCCTTTGCAACGGTCCGAGACCAGAGCAGTTCACCGTTTCACGGAAACGGCGAACCGCTCTAACTCTTTGTTTTGACCCAATCCCCGACGGAAAACAGTTTCATACTTTTCCTGGAATTGCTCTCGTGCGCCGTGAGCGGGCCTATGTTCTGACAAAAGTGAGATAGGCCGGGCGCCGCCCCTCACGAATGGCCTTCGCCTCATAACGCGTCCCCGGCCAGCCGGCATAAGGCCGGTGCCAGTCCGCCGCCTCCGAAGCCTGCCATGCGAATGCGCCATGCGCACGGCAATGCAGCAGGGTCCAGTTGACATAGGTGTCGATATCGGACGCAAAGCGGAATTTTGAACCAGGCTTCAGCACACGCGCGAACCGCTCGAGATTGACCGGGCTGACGAAGCGCCGCTTCCAGTGTTTCTTCTTCGGCCAGGGATCGGGATAGAGCAGATCGATGCCGTCGAGCGAGGCTTGCGGCAGCCAGTCGAGCAGCCGGGTGGCGTCGTCGTCATAAACCCGCAGATTGGCGAGCGGTTTCTCCCGCACCGCCATCATCATCTTGGCCATGCCGTTGACGAAGGGCTCGACGCCGATAAAGCCGATCGAAGGCGCCTCGGTCGCGCGATGCAGGAGATGCTCGCCGCCGCCGAAGCCGATCTCGAGGCGAATCGCGCAAACGTTGGCATCAAACAGGGTGTGCAGATCAGCCGGCGGTTCGGCCGCCAGATCGAGCCGGTATGTGCCGAAGCCGCTTTCCAATGCGGCCGCCTGCTGCGGACGCATGGTCTTGCCGCGCCGGCGACCGAAGAAGGCTTCGGTCGCGCGGCTTGGTCTGTCCTTCGGGTCCATGGCGGGACTTTGCGGCGCCGCTATCAGGCGGCGACCGCGTCCCTGAGCGCCTTGGCGAGATCGGTCTTTTCCCAGGAGAAAGACCCGTCGCGGCCGGCCTTGCGGCCGAAATGGCCGTAGGACGACGTCTTGGCGTAGATCGGCTTATTGAGATCGAGATGGCGGCGGATGCCGGATGGCGACAGATCCATCACCGTGCGCAGCGCCTCCTCGAGCTTTGCCTCGTCGACCTTGCCGGTGCCGTGCAGGTCGACATAGACCGACAACGGCTGGGCAACGCCGATGGCGTAGGAAAGCTGGATGGTGCAGCGGTCGGCGAGTTTCGCCGCCACGACGTTCTTGGCCAGATAGCGCGCCGCATAGGCCGCCGAACGATCGACCTTGGTGGTGTCCTTGCCGGAGAAGGCGCCGCCGCCATGCGGTGCGGCACCACCATAGGTGTCGACGATGATCTTGCGGCCGGTCAGCCCGGCGTCACCGTCCGGTCCGCCAATGACAAACTTGCCGGTCGGATTGATGTACCACATGCAGTTGTCGGCGATCTTCAGTTCGCCCAGCGCCTCGCGGATATAGGGTTCGACAACCTTGCGAACCTTCTTCGAATCCCAGCTCGCATCGAGATGCTGGGTGGACAGCACGATCTGCGTCGCCTCGGCGGCCTTGCCGTCGACATAGCGAACGGTGACCTGGCTCTTGGCGTCCGGCCCGAGCTTGCCAGCTTCACCGCTGCCCTCGTGACGGGCGGCAGCCAGCAGTTCGAGGATCTTGTGGCTGTAGTAAATCGGCGCCGGCATCAGATCCGGCGTCTCGCGGCAGGCATAACCGAACATGATGCCCTGATCGCCGGCACCCTCTTCGCCCTGACGGTCGGAGGCGTTGTCGACGCCCTGGCCGATATCCGGCGACTGGCCATGCAGCAGGACCTCGATCTTCGCCGTTTTCCAGTGGAAGCCGGCCTGCTCATAGCCGATTTCGCGGATCGCCTTGCGGGCGACCGACTTGAACTTGGCCGGATTGACGACCGGATGGCCGGCGGCATCCTTGAGAATATTGCCGGCCTTGTCCTTCTTCAGCAGGGTCTCGGGGACGCGCACCTCGCCGGCGATGACGACACGGTTGGTGGTGGCCAGCGTCTCGCAGGCGACACGGACTTTCCACGGGTCCATCCCGGTTTTCTTGGCTTCGCGATAGACCAGATCGACGATCTCGTCGGAGATCCGGTCACAGACTTTATCGGGGTGGCCCTCGGCAACGGATTCCGAGGTAAAGAAGTAGTTCTGCCGCGTCACGGGTGTCCCCTCTTGAAAAACGATCGGCAGGCTGCCGATTTTGGCGCGCCACGTGTTAGCGGGGCGAAGCGCCGCTCGTCAAGCGGTGCTTCGGTTCTGGCATGAATGTCGATGCAGTTATCTTGTGCCACTGGCGGCAAGGCGCCGCCGGTTCAAGCGCGATTGCGGATCAGTCGGCATCGTCAGTGGAGAGGGACTTGACCAGATCTATGATCCTGCGGCGCACCTTGGCGTCGGCGATTTTGACAAAGGCCCTGTTGAGCTGAAGACCTTCGGGGCTGCCGCAGAATTCGACGGCGAAAGCCATCGACGCATCCTCGGCAAACCCACGGCCCGCCACGGGCTCCTGGCCGGGCGCATCCTCGAAAAAGAAGGCGACAGGCACGCCGAGTATGGATGCGATCGCCTGCAGACGGCTGGCGCCGACGCGGTTGGTGCCCTTTTCATATTTCTGAATCTGTTGAAATGTGATACCGAGATTTTCTCCGAGCTTTTCCTGGCTCATTCCCAGCATGTTGCGGCGAAGCCGGATGCGACTGCCGACATGGATATCGATCGGATTCGGTTTCTTCTTGTTGTCTTCTGTCATTTTTTCCTCGCCGAATTTTTTCGGCTTCTCTATTTTTTCCTGCCCAAACGACGCCGGAGGCAACTGCCCCAACAGAACGATCCACCGACTTCGAGAAATTTCAGGCGCTTACAGTATGAGTTTCTAATGTGTGGGCTGTCAATTCGCCCGTAGCCTCTGCCTTACGTTCAACAGCACTGCCACAACGGCAAACAGCAACATGATCAGCATTCCGTTAATGCGCCGTTGGCCGGGAGATATGAGCGCCTGTCCGGAAATCGGTACATGCACATCGATGGCGCCGCGCGCGTCGATCGCCAGCGCATCAACGATGCGGCCGCGCGGGTCAACGACGGCCGAAATGCCGTTGTTGGCAGCACGCACCAATGGCAATCCATTTTCCACCGCACGGATCTGGGCCTGCCTGAAATGCTGATACGGACCCGGCGTGTCGCCGAACCACGCATCATTGGTAACGTTCACAATAAGCTGTGCTGACGTTGCGTCAACTGCCACCAGATCGGGAAAGATCACCTCGTAACAGATAAATGGCAGTGCGAGGATGCCGTCAGGCAGGGTGATGGCGTGCCGTTCGTTGCCGGCCGCAAACGTCATCGGCCCGGCAACCAGCTGCTCGATGCCGAACCGCTCGAGCAGGTCGGAGAAAGGCAGGTATTCGCCGAACGGCACCAGATGAACCTTGTCGACAGCGTCGGTGATCTCACCCTTGTCGTCGATCGCCACCACGGAGTTGTAATAGCGGCTGTCGGCATTCGCGGCCGAGCCGCCTTCCTCGCGGACGACGCCGGCGATCAGCATCTGGCCGGGTCCGAGCATGTCACCCAGCGCCGTCAATGCGTCCGGACGCTCGGTGAAGAGGAACGGCACAGAGGTTTCGGGCCACAGGATCAGTTGCGGCTTTTCATGGCCAGGGTCCGGCGCCTTGGCCGACAGCCCCATCAAGGTGGTGAAGATGCGGTCGCGCACCGATGCGTCCCACTTTTCCGACAGGTCCACGGCCGGCTGGACGATGCGGACGTCCAGGCTGCGCGCCGCCGGCTTTTCGGCAGCGGCAAGCCTGACATAGCCGAAGCCGACATGGGTGGCGGCAAGCACGACAAACAGCGCCGCACCGAGGCGCAGATGCCGGCGTGCCGCCAGCAATGCCGGCAGGGCGAAGACGAACACCGCGAGCGCGTTCATGCCGATCATGCCGGTGACCGAAACGCTCTGCATCAGCAAAGGCACGGGCATGGCCGCATAGCCGATGGCATTCCAGGGAAACCCAGTGAACAGGAAGTCGCGCAGCCACTCCGCCAGCCCGAAGCCGAAGGCAAGGGCGGCGATACGGCCGATATCGTTGCTCCACAGCAGGCGGGCAACCATGGCCGCAAAGCCGTAGAAAAAGGCGAGCATGAAAGGAATGCCGACTACTGCGAAGGGAAGCGCCCAGGCAAAGCTGTCGGCCTCGACCAGCAGCGCCGAGCCGATCCACCAGAGGCCGGCAAGAAAATAGCCGAAGCCGAACCACCAGCCGACGGCGAAGGCCGGCCGCAGGCGCCGGAACAGGCTGGCCGAGGCTTCACCGGTGGCGCCGTCGATCAGCCAGACCAGCAGCGGAAACGAGATGAAACAGGCGGCGAAGAAATCGTAGGGCGCCTGCCCAAGCACTGCCAGGGCGCCTGCGAGAAACGCCACGAGCGCGCGCCGCCAACCCCAAAGCAGAATTATCCGGCCGGCCAGGCGCTCCATGCATACTTCCGAGTCGCGCGAATCAGGACGCAAGATTTAACAGGCCGCGGTCCACGCTCCAAACGCCGGATGGCCGGCCGTGATGCAAGCTCCGCCACCGCTCTACCGGTGCCAACCCTCGATTTGAACATCGCCCAGCGGCTCGGCCTCCTCGCGCGGAACCGAACGGATGGTCTGCGTGAAGGTCCAGACATGGCCCTCGGGATCGCGCGCCCGATACTGGTGCTCGCCGTAGAACTGATCCGTCGGCTCCTGGATCATATCAGCACCGGCGGCCCTACCATGCTCGCAATGTGCGTCGATGCTATCCTTCAGTCTGACATAGACCGATTGCATGTTCTTGCCCGAGACCGAAGCCGGGCTGGTGACATAATCGGCCCATTCGGAATCGACGATGATGTAGCAGTCGCCGAACCGCATCTCGGCGTGAACAAGTCTTCCCTCGGCATCGCGGACCACCATGCTGCGCGCGAAACCGAAGGCCGCTTCAAGCCAGGCCAGCGCGGCCCATGGATCCTTGTAGAACACACCGGACCCCAGGGTGGAGTGCTTGAAGGGGTCTTCGACCGTCATTCGTAAGCGCTTAGATCCTTGTTTTGTCGCATGAGGTTTATCGGAAAAGTCTGCAACTTTTCGGCATCATGCTTAAGCCTGCTCGGTGCGCGCGGCGCGCCGGCGGCGCTCGCCCTTCTGGCTCTGCACGATGCGCACGCGCTTGACGCGGCGCGGATCGGCGTCGAGCACGTGGAACTCGAAGCCGGGTATGGCCTGCACCACCTCGCCGCGGGCAGGGACGCGGCCAAGCGTGTTGAAGATCATGCCGCCGATGGTGTCGACATATTCGCCATGTTCACCGGCGGCGAAATCCTCGCCGATCATCTTGGCAACGTCGTCGATCTCGGCCTTGCCGTCGACGATGAACACGCCGTCACCGCTCTGGGTGATCATCGGCTCGTCTTCGTCATGCTCATCCTCGATGTCGCCGACCACCATCTCGACGATGTCCTCCAGCGAGGCAAGGCCGTCGGTGCCGCCATATTCATCAATGACCAGCGCCATCTGGGTGCGCGTCGTCTGCATGCGACCCATCAGGTCGGAGGCAAGCATAGACGGCGGCACGAACAGCACCGGGCGGATCAGGTTGAGGTCGCCGATGGTGCGTGCGAGGTCGACCTGGGCGAGGTCGAGAACCGTGGCGGCGGGGGTTTTCCTGGTCGTGCGGCCCTTCTTGACGCGTGCGATCTTGGTGATGTGGGCCAGCACGTCACGGATATGGACCATGCCGCGCGGATCATCGAGCGTCTCGGAATAGACCGGCATGCGCGAATGGCCGGATTGTTCGAAGGTGCCCAGGAGATCGCCGAGCGTCGTCGTGATCTCGACCCCCTGGATGTCGGCGCGCGGCACCATGACGTCCTCGACGCGCACCTCGCGCAGCCGCAGGATGTTGTTGAGCATGGCGCGTTCGCCGGGCGAGAAGGATTCGGCATCGCTCGTCGTCTCGGCAAGCGCGCCGGCGATTTCCTCACGCAGGCTGGTTCCATTGCGTTGCCGAAACAGGCCCAGAACGCGGTCGAACAGGGAGGGACCGGCAGGCGATGTTTCGCTGGCAACGCTGGCAGCGCCAGAGGTAACGGGACTCGGACTTGATCCCTCTTCCGAGGTATCGGAAGCCTTGGTCGCACTGCCGGCGTCGGGGCGGGCGGCAGTCTCTGGTTTGTCGTTCATCGTCGTCCGGTCAATTGATCAGAAGTAGTTACGCGTAGGGATCGGGAATGGCAAGCCTTGCGAGCGCTGCGCGTTCGATGGCTTCCATCGCCTCGGCCTCGGTGTCGGTCTCGTGATCGTAGCCCAGCAAGTGCAGCAGGCCATGGATGACGAGATGGGTGATATGGTTCTCGAGAGGCTTGTCTTCCAGTGCCGCTTCGCGCGTGACCGTCTCGGCGGCGAGCACGATATCGCCCAGCATCGGCGGCAGCGGGCCGCCTTGCACAAACGGAAAAGCCGGGAAAGACAAGACGTTGGTCGGTTTATCCTTGCCGCGCCAGCCGGCGTTGAGGGTCCGGATATGGGCGTCGTCGGAAAAAACGAGGCTGAGTTCGGAACGGCCCGCCGCGCCGGACTCGGCAAAAGCAGCCGCGACAGCGCGATCGACCAGCCGCGTCAGGCTTGCCTCATCGGGCCAGTTGCCCGCTTCGACAGATATATCGATGTCGACGGGAAGTGCCCCGTCGCCGGATATTATGTCCTCAGGCATGAAGCCGCATCGTCAAAATCAATTCTCGGCGCCGAGGCCGCGCGCCAGCTTGGCGTCCCGGTCGTAGGCCCTGACGATTTCCGCCACCAGCGGATGGCGAACCACGTCGCCATCGTTGAAGCGCACGGTGACCGCGCCTGCCACGCCGTCCAGCACCCGCAAAGCTTCGACCAGCCCCGATTTGGTGTTCGAGGGAAGGTCGATCTGGGTCGGATCGCCGGTGACGATCATGCGCGAGTTCTCGCCGAGACGGGTCAAGAACATCTTCATCTGCATCGGCGTGGTGTTCTGCGCCTCGTCAAGGATAACCGCGGCATGCGCCAGCGTGCGGCCACGCATGAAGGCGAGCGGCGCGATCTCGATGACTTCGGCGGCAATGGCGCGCTCGACCTTGTCGGCCGGCATCATGTCGTAAAGTGCATCGTAGAGCGGCCGCAGATAGGGATCGACCTTCTCCTTCATGTCGCCGGGCAGGAAGCCGAGCCGCTCGCCGGCCTCAACCGCCGGTCGCGAGAGAATGATGCGCTCAACCATACCGCGCTCGAGCAGCATCGCCGCATGCGCCACCGCCAGATAGGTCTTGCCGGTGCCGGCCGGGCCGATGCCGAACACCAGTTCTGACCGTTCCAACGCCCGCATATAGGCGTCCTGGTTGAGCGAGCGGGCATAGATCGTCTTCTTGCGGGTGGCGATCTGGGCGGCGGAGACCTTGCCCTTGCGCTCCAGAGTCGGCAGCGTCAGCTGATCGTCGGCGGCGATCGCCATGCGCACGGCGCCGTCGACGTCGGACTGGCCGATATCGACGCCCTTCTGGAGAATGCCGTAAAGATTGTCCAGGGCGCGGCGCGCCTGCTCGGCAGCCGACGCCGAACCCTTGATGGTAAGCTGGTTGCCGCGCGAGCGGATGTCGACGCCGAGCTTCTGCTCGAGCCGGGCGAGATTTTCGTCGAACTGACCGTAAAGGGCGCTGGCAAGCTTGTTGTTGTCGAAAGTCAGAACGATGTGCGCCATGTCAGAAGCCCCAGATGCCGGTACCGGGGGCAGGTTCTTCAGCTCTGCTGCGCTCAACCGTCTCTCCTCATCTGCCGAGACCCCTCAGGCCAATTCGGCGAACAGGCTGTTGTAACCTGTCTTCGTGATTCGCACCTGGATAATGTCACCGATTTCGCCGGCCTTTTCATCAACAATAACCGGCTGCAACCATGGCGAGCGGCCCACCTTCTGGCCAGCCTGACGGCCGGGCTTCTCGATCAGCGTGTCGATGGTGCTGCCGACGAGGCTCAAGCCGAAATCCTGCTGCTGCTTCAGAAGCAGGGCCTGCAGCCGTTGCAGGCGCTCATCCTTGACCTTTTCCGGCACATGATCGGACATTTCGGCGCCCGGCGTGCCGGGACGAGGTGAATATTTGAACGAGAAGGCCGAGGCGTAATTCACCTGGCGCACCAGTTCCATGGTCGCCTCGAAATCCACTTCTGTCTCACCGGGGAAGCCAACGATGAAATCACCGGAAAGCGCGATGTCAGGCCGGGCGGCGCGGATGCGGTCGAGCAGCGCCAGATAATCCTTCGCCGTGTGGCGGCGATTCATCGCCTTGAGGATGCGGTCGGAGCCTGATTGTACCGGCAGATGCAGATAGGGCATCAACGCCGGCAGATCGCGGTGGGCCAATATCAGCTCGTCATCCATGTCGCGCGGATGGCTGGTGGTGTAGCGCAGCCGCGCCAAGCCAGGAATTTCGGCGAGCCTGAACAGCAGGCGGCCGAGGCCCCACTCCTCGCCGTTCTCGCCCCGGCCATGCCAGGCATTGACGTTCTGGCCAAGCAGCGTCACTTCGCGCACGCCGGCTTCCGCCAGGCGCTCAGCCTCCGCAACAATCTGCGCCACCGGCCGGGAGATTTCGGAGCCTCTGGTGTAAGGCACGACGCAGAAGGTGCAGAACTTGTCGCAACCTTCCTGCACGGTGAGGAAGGCGGTGACACCACGCTTGATGACCTCGGCGCGCTTCGGCTGCGGCAGATGCTCGAACTTGTCCTCGATGGCGTAGTCGGTTTCGACGATCTTCTCGCCGCCGCGCACCCGCGCCAGCACGTCGGGCAGCCGGTGATAGGTCTGCGGGCCGATGACCAGGTCGACGGCCGGCGAACGGCGGATGATCTCGGCGCCTTCGGCCTGCGCCACGCAGCCGGCGACACCGACCAGCATCCCACGCCCGGCCAAGGCACGTTCGGCCTTCATATCGCGGATACGGCCGAGCTCGGAATAGACCTTTTCGGCCGCCTTCTCCCTGATGTGGCAGGTGTTGAGCAGCACCAGGTCGGCCTCGCCGATGGCATCGGTCGCGGAATAGCCGTCGGCGGCCAGCGCATCGGTCATGCGCTGTGAATCATAGACGTTCATCTGGCAGCCATAGGTCTTGATGAAGACCTTCCTGGTCGCTGCAGCCGGCGCGGCGGCCATCCCTTCGGCCGTGGCGGCGATGTCGTCACGCTCTATCGTGTTCAAGTCCATCTGGCGGCTTCTAACGCCTTTCCGTGACAAAAAACAGACGATTCTCGGCATGCGCCTGTGGGCGCAGCCGGGGCTAGCGGCTCGGGCGCGGATCAGCAAGCCCTGCCTGCATCATCTCACGCACCTGGCTTTCCATCAGTTTCGACGTTTCCTTGCGGTTCGAACCCTTGGAAAAGGCGATCGGTTCGCCGAAATGCACCTCGACGTCGAGGGCGCCCTCCGCCAGCAAAACCTTGAGATGCGGCATCAAATCCTCATCACCGATCCAGGCGGCAAGCGGCCGGTGGCGGCGGCCGAGCGGCACGCCGTGCAGGCGCGTGTAGGCGATCGCCACCGGCTGGATGAAGACCTGCTCGGCGGCGCCTTCCGAAATGGCCATCGAGGCGGCGCCAAAGAGGGTGCTCTTGAACGGCAGGATCATGTTGCCGTCGCCCGTCGAGCCCTCGGCAAACAGCACCATGGCATCGCCCTTGGCCATGCGGCTGGCGATCTCGCTTGCCTGGTCGCCCGAGGAACGCTTGCGTTCGCGCTCGATGAACACGGTGCGCTGCAGCTTCGACAGCATGCCGATCAGCGGCCAGCCTTCCATATCCGCCCTGGCGATGAACTTCACATCGACCTTGGAGCCGAGCACCATGATGTCGGTCCAGGAGATGTGGTTGGAGGCAACCAGCAGTGGGCGCTTGTCGGAGAGCGTACCCTTGACATGGATGCGCATGCCGAGCGCCCTGATGATCAGCCTGTGCCAGATCTTGAGGATGACGGTTTCCGGCCACCAGCCGGTCTTCATCGACAGTATCTGCAATGGCACGAGGACCAATGAGCCGGCGACAACGAGGCCCAGCGCCAGGAAAATCCTGATTTTCTTGATCATCGCCCTACCCCGCCGTCTCGCTAGCGAAGATCGCGGCGCATGACAAGCGCGCCGGTCGGTCCGTGTTCCGGCGACCTGTAGTAATTCGGCCGCTTGCCGACCTCGCGGAAGCCCAGTCGCCGATAGAGCGCGATCGCCGCGACATTGGTCTCGTCGACCTCGAGGAACAGCGCTTCGGCGCGCTGCGCGTGCAGTTCGCGCAGCACCGCGTCCATCAATTGCCAGCCCAATCCCTGGCGGCGATGCGATCGCGCCACCGCGACAGTCAGGATCTCGCCCTCGCCAGCCGCCAGCCTCGCCAGCACGAAGCCGACGGGAGGCTTGGCGCCCTGTCCGGTTTCCCGCGCCGCATAGCCGAACACGGTATCCTGTTCGAGCAAGGCGGCGAATTCGCCGTCGGTCCAGGGGCGGACAAAATCCTCGCGATGCAGCAGCGAGACCGCGCGGCTGTCTGCGATCTTCAGCGGCTCGAGCGCATAGTCGCGGCGGCGTGGTTGGAGAAAAGGTATGCGCATTAATGTTCGTTTTCTTGTTTGACCATGATCTTTCCCGAAACCCGGCTACCACTTTTCGGGATCATGGTCTGAGCCTTGAGAGAATGAACCCAGCCTGCGGCTTGGCGTCGGCGCCGCGCAAATAGAGCGGTTTAGGCTTATCGCTTTCGCCTTTGGCGGCGGCCAGACGGGCATAGGTGACAATATCGGCGGTGGCGCTCTCGGGGCCTATATCGAAAGCGCGCCCCGCCGATGTGGCGATTAGCGCTGCCGCAGTACCGGCAAGCACCGAAGAACTTTCCGTCGCCATGGTCACGGCTTCCGCCAGTGTGGTCACCGCCGGACCGTAAGTCAAAACCGACATTTCATCGTAAAGGGCGGCATGGATTTCCTCCCGCCCGGCATCGAGCGCCGCCAGCACGGCGCGGCCTGGAAATGCCGCTGCTGCCTCAGTGGCCAGCGCCTCGAGCGTCGTCACCCCGATCGCCGGGACCTTCAGCGCCAGCGCCAGGCCACGCGCGGTCGAGACGCCGACACGCAGACCGGTGAAGGAACCGGGGCCGACGGAGACGGCAATGGCGCCAAGACCTGCATAGTCGGTTGCACTTGCCTTCAGCGCTTCGGCGATAACCACCATCAGCTGTTCGGCATGGCCCTTGCCGAGATCGAGCACCGAACGGCCAAGCTCCTGCTCCGCCGTCGCGTCATAGACGCAGGCGGCGCAGAGGTTGGCGGCACAGTCGATGGCAAGCAATTTCATGAAACGACCGGTTCGAGAAACAATTCCCTGTGCCCGCCACGGCCCGCCACCGCAAGGGGATAGTGCATAATTTGTTAAGCGGCTTCGCTTCGGCTGGCGAGCTATCAGACCTGCTCGATGCGCAGCATGTGGTTGTCCCAGACATAGTCAGGTTCGGAGCGTGTCGTGCCGCTGCCCTCGATGATTTCGCCAGCGCCGGTGGTGGCCATGAAGCCGGTTCCGTCGGGCGCCACGCCGCAGACCTCGACCAGCGCGCTGGTCGAAACGATCCGGCCGCTGGCCGAATCGATCACGACAAGCGAATTGCCTTCCGGCGAGGACACGGCGACGGTTCCGGCAGCCGGATTGGCGGCGACCGAGCCTATATAGTTGCGGAGGCCGGACAAAACGTCCTGCGGCATGTCGAGCAATTGCAGGTCCTTGCCACGCGCGGCGCGGCCGACCAGCAAAGGACGATCGGTGCCCGGCCCCCTGTACTGGCAGCCAAACCAGACGGTTCCGGACGGATCCGTGTCCATGTGGCGGATCGACAGCTGGCGCAGTGCGGCCGGCAATTCGTGTTTCTCGATGAGGTCGCCGGTGACGCGGTCTATGAGCGCATAGGACGGCTTCATGGTGGCTATGTTGAGTTCGGCGCGACCGTAATCCGGATGGGTCTCGATGCCGCCATTGGCAACCGCGATCGTCCTGCCGTCGCCCAGCAGCAGAAGCTCGTGCGGACCCATGCCATAGGTCGGGAACTCGCCGACACGGCTGAATTTCGCCCGCGCATCGTAGACGCCGACGACGCCAGCGGCGTTGTCGAAGTCGTTTTCGGTGGCATAGAGCAGCGCACCGTCGGCCGAGAACACGCCATGGCCGAAGAAATGCCGGCCGACGACGCTGGCGATAGTCAGCGGCGCGTCACGGCCCGAGTGGTCGAAAACCACGGCGAAGGTGCCAGGCTGGCGAGCGAAGATCACCGAGCGTTTCGACACCGGATCGAAAGTGACGTCATGGCCGCGATCGGGCAGGTCGATCGCATGCAGGACCTTGCCAGCCTCGGACAGGACGGCGGCGCCATAGCTGCCGTCGCGCTTGACGAAGGCGGTGGCGAAAACGGCGTCCGCCGCGAGCGTCTTCGCCCAAGCCGATGGCGCCATTGCGGCGGCAAAGCCCATGCCTGCGGCCCTCAGAAAATCGCGGCGGTCGATCAGCGGCGTCCTCAAAATCAGTCCCCATCCAGCGACGAAAAGCCGGCGGTCAAGCCGAATTCAGCGGTCAATCTGGTGCCGATCAGGGTCGAAAGGCTGGAGGTGATCAGCGCGAAATGGTCGAGTTTGTCCCGCAGCGCCGGATCGACAAGCGCCTTGTCGATCGGTCCCTGAATGGATTTTGCGGTGGCGACACCGTTGACCAGTTGGATGTGGATCGATTCGGCCATCCAGCGAGCATCGCGCGGCAGGGCGTCGCCGAGCTTCGAGGCTTGGAACAGCGTATCGATGCCGGAGAGATTTCCAGCCAATGACGCGGTAGTGTTTTGCGAGCGCCAGTAGATCGCCTGTTTCGGCTTGTCCGCATCCGGCTTGCCGCCGAAAAACCCTTTCAGGCGCACATCGCGGACCATTTCCAGCTCATTGATGAAGACGCCGACCAGTTCCGTCACCGCTTCGTTGCCGTCGCGGTAGAGCGCGGTCCGCGGTCCGGGATTGGCCCAAAGTGCAGCAAAGCCGTCCGGCTTGTTCCAGGCGGCGCTCACCTCACCGGCCATGGTTTCGATGTTGCCGGCAACCGCCGCGCCATAAGCGCAGCGATAGGGATCATCCTTGCCTGCCAGCGCATCGGCGCCGTCGCCGTAAAGCAAGAACTCCAGCGCGCCCAGCCCCTGCATGGCGACACTCTTGCCGGCCAGCTGTGCCGGGTCGGTTGCGGTCGGATCCTTGGCCGACAGCGCTGCCTGCACCTGCTTCAGGCCGATGCTCTTGCGATCTGGCCAGAACAGCATGCGTTCCAGCCGGTTGTTCTCCTTGATCGGTCCGAAGCCGATGATTTCGGCCGACGACCAGGCATAGACTGTGGCGGAAAATTCAGAGCGCACGGCATCAAGTTCTCCTTGCGAGGGCGCTTCGCAGAGCTCGTGCATCGCCTTTGTCAAGGCTTCCGCGTGCTGATGCAGCCCTGCATAGGCCGGGCGGACAAAGCCGTCGATCGCCCGCTGGATGATTTCTGAGGCTTTGACCGCAGCAGACGCCGGGACGACGCCCAGCAGAGCCAGCGGAAGGACGAGAAACAATGCAGAGCGCTTGAGCATCACAGTGACTCCAGGAATTTGAGCAGCGCATCGCGGTCGGCCGCGTTGGCGACGGCAAAGCGGTCGCGTGCCTTCCGCGCTTCGCCGCCATGCCACAGGATGGCCTCGGTCAGGCTGCGCGCGCGCCCATCATGCAGGAAGAAAGAATTGCCGTTGACCGTCTCGGTCAGGCCGATGCCCCACAGTGGCGGCGTGCGCCACTCATTACCCGTCGCATCACCCACAGCCTGGCCATCAGCCAGATCAGGCCCCATGTCGTGCAGCAGGAAGTCGGAATAGGGCCAGATCAACTGGAAGGCCTGCGCCTTGTTGGGCGAGCCGCGACGGGTGACGAATTTGGGTGTGTGGCAGGCAATGCAGCCGATCTCGTAGAAGATTTTCTTGCCGACGAGCACTTGTGGCGTGTCGAGGTCGCGGCGCGCCGGCACGGCCAGGTTCTGCGAATAGAAGGTGACGAGGTCCGTCACCGGCGGCGGCGCCTCCACTGGGCCGAGACGCTGCTGCACGCCGTTCGGCATGGCGAGGCATTTGGCCTGCGCGGCTGTACAGTCGCCCCAGTGTTTGGGCTCTTCCGGCGTCGAGATGCCGATGTCGCCGGCAAAGGCGTCCGCCGTCTGCTGGCGGATCGACGCCGTCTGCGCCTTCCAGCCTAAACGGCCAAGCGTCAGTTCGCCGCTTTGGCCGTCGCGCACGATGTTCGGCCCGCCGGAAATGCCGTCGCCGTCCCGGTCGTCGGGGTCGGCGCGGGCAAGAATATCCGCCGGTGCGATCTGTTCGATCAGGCCAAGGCCGATCATCGGCGGCGTCAGGCGCGGCGACAGCGTGGTGCGCGGATCGAGCGGCCCATAGTCTGGATCGGTGACCGAATAGCTGGGCTTGCGCAAGGAAATCACGGTGCCGTCCGACAGTGTCACCTTACGTTCCTGATAGTCGACATGCATCCTGCCTTCGCCGCGCAGGCCGGGAACGGCCAGTTCCTGCAACTGCGTGCCGTAGACCGGGTCGGGAAAGTTGAGCACCTTGTGTTCGGCAAGCGCTGCCTTCTCTTCCGCGTTGCTGGCCTCCCGAGCCAGCCGCAGGAACATCGACGTCGTGCCGGCGTCGCCTTGCGGCGGACGGCCGCGGCCATCCTTCAGATGACAGTTCTGGCATGCGCGTTCGTTGAACAGCGGGCCGAGCCCGTCCGACGCCTGCGTCGAGGATGGCGACGACACCCAGTTCTTGCGGAAAAGGGCATTGCCGAGCTTGAAGTCGCCCTCTTCCTCGAAGTTGATGTTGGCCGAGGGTTGCGAGAAGGAATCGCGGCTGACGTCCTTCCTGGACGTACCGGCGCCGCCTTGCATCAGTTCGAATTGCTCGGGTCTGGAAAAATCAGTGGTCGGCCTGGTGATGGCGGTGACGCGCGCCTGATCCTTCACATTGAGGTCGGTGCGTGTGGTGGCAAGGCCGGCAGGTTGAAGATCACCGGCCATCGCGGAAGAGGTGAACGCCACCACGAAGATGATACAGCGCCGACGCGCCAGTCGTCTGGCCGGCGTCTTCTCAAGGGGCGACGAGCCATCGGCCCGCCGCGAGCGGCGCACGAATTCTAGCAGGCGCCGCATTCCCGCATGCCCTTACTCCGCCTCGTCCGCCGATGCTGCGTTGAGCTGGCCGTATTTTTCCTCGCCGATCGAGGCAAGCAGGTCGAGCTGCGTCTCGAGGAAGTCGATGTGACTCTCTTCGTCAGCCAGCAATTCCTCGAACAGCTTCATCGTCACGTAGTCGCCGGCTTCGTTGCAGATTTCGCGCGAGCGCTTGTAGGCTGTACGCGCGTCATATTCGCCGGCAAGGTCGGATTCGAGCACTTCCTTGACGTTCTGCCCGATGCGCAGCGGCGCCACGGACTGCAGGTTCGGATGGCCTTCCAGGAAGATGATGCGGGCCACGAGCTTGTCGGCATGGTGCATCTCTTCGATCGATTCCGCGCGCTCCTTCTTGGCTAGCTTGGCGTATCCCCAGTCCTCAAGCAGACGGAAATGTACCCAATACTGGTTGACGGCGCCGAGCTCCAGAAAAAGAGCCTCGTTAAGCCGCTCGATGATCTGCGGATCGCCTTTCATGATTTCTGCTCCCGTATTGGACGCGCAGGCCTCTGACGCGATCCAGGTGTGAAACGACATCCACGCCGTTCGCCTCCGAGCGGGCGTGGTAGTTTTCGGTGACCCGAATGATCGTTTCGACCACATTTGGGAAGCAGCCGCAACAGCGGCCGCGCTTTTGCATGGCGTGATAGACCTTCGCCGGCACGATCAGCTGCCAGGGATCCTGATCCAGCAGCCCGACGATCGTCTGCTCGATCTCCTTCTCGGTGATGATATTGCAATGGCAGATCAGCATCAATTTGCTCGGATGGCTGACGGCGCCTCCCGCGCCGTGTGGCTTGATTTCTTAACCGGAGCCCATTCCGAAGCCGGCTATCCAGCTCCGGATCAGGCTCCAGCCTTTCGGCGGCTACTTGAACACCTTGTCGGGTGCGTCGAGACTGTCGGACCCTTCGAAGGCGATGGTGCTGAGCTTCAGGGAGCCAACGGCGCGTTCGATCGACTTGGTCTGGTCGATCAGCGCGTCGATCGCTGCCTGCACGGTGGCATTGCCTTGCGTGTTGCCCTCGGCGATCTGCTGGTCATAGGCCTCGCCGGCCAATGCCCGTGTCTTGATCGCCTCCATCTTGGCGACCGCGACATCGAGCTTGTCCGACAGTTCCTTGTCGATCGCCGGATCGGCCGCCTTCAACATATCGGCCACGGAGGGGCCCGAAACGACGGTGCCGTCGAGCCTGGTATAGCTGGCATGGTAGGCGGCGCGAATGCCGATGGCGTCGTAGAGATGCGAGTTGTAGGTGTTGTCGGAAAAGCAGTCATGCTCCTCTTCCGGATCATGCAACAGCAGGCCGAGCTTCATGCGTTCGCCGGCCAATTCGCCGTAGGACAGTGAGCCCATGCCGGTGAAGATGGACGAGATCGCAGCGTTCGGCTCGCCGTCGACGACGGCCTTGCGGGCGGCGCCGCCTTCCTTCCAGTTGCCGACCATCTCCTGAAGATCGGAAACCAGAAGATCGCTTGCCGATTTCAGATACTGGGCGCGGCGGTCACAATTGCCGCCGGTGCAATTCTTGAGGTCGTAGTCGGTATAGGGGCGCTCGCCGGCACCCGGGCCGGTGCCATGCAGATCCTGGCCCCAGAGCAGAAATTCGATGGCGTGATAGCCGGTAGCGACATTGGCCTCGATCCCGCCGGCCTCCTGCAGCGTGCCGGAGAGGAATTCCGGCGAAAGCTTCGAAGCATCGACCTTCTTGCCGTTGATCTCGATCTCCTTGTTGGCGATCACATTGGCCGTATAGAGCGCATTCGCATCCGATTCGGTGCCGTAGCTCTTGGCGACATAGTCGATCAGGCCTTCGTCCAGCGGCCAGGAATTCACCTTGCCTTCCCAGTCGTCGACGATCTTGTTGCCGAAACGGTAGACCTCGGTCTGCTGGTAAGGCACACGCGATGCCTTCCATGCCTCGCGGGCAGCGTTGAGGGTTTCCACCGATGGCTTGTCGAGCAATGCGTCGACCGCCTTGTCGAGTGCCTGCGCGGTGGTCAACGAATCTTCATATTTGGCCAGCGCGATGTCGGAATAGGTATTGACGACCGCCTTCGCATCGGTTTCCGCCTTTGCCGGCAACACGAACACCGCCGCCGTCAGCAGGGCCGTGGCGCCGATCGCGGCGAGCCTGCCGCCATATCGTGCTGTCACAATCGCTCTCCAGTTTCTCGGAATTTCTGTAAACGGCGCGCGCGGCGACAGGCGCCACGCCATATGCATGCCATTGGGCGCAAGAGATGCCGCGCCATCGCGCGGTTCGCGGAAGAAAGACACCAAAATGCCTCCAATCGAAAGGGTTCAAGGCCCAGACATTAAAGGGATGCGCTGACGCGCGAGCTTCCATAAAGCTGTGACATCGTCGGATGTCAATGACAATCCGCAAGAAAAGCCAATTGAAACAATAGTTTAGAATTATTCTAAACTACGACTGTCAACTTTATGCTGTTCCTGCGCCGGTCTTGCAACTGAACTGTACGATTGACAGCCGCCATCCCGGGTGCGACCCGCAAAAGCTAGCTTGCGGCGTCGCCAGACAATTGCCACATGGCGAGACATCCTAGGATAGAAGCGGGATTCGAATGCGATGAAGAACGGTGTGGTCATTGTCGGCGCGGGTCATGCGGGCGTGCAAGCGGCTGCCAGTCTGCGCGAGGACGGCTATGACGGGCAGGTGATCCTCGTCGGTGACGAGAACGAGTTGCCATACCACAAGCCACCCTTGTCGAAGACCTTCATCAAAGATGCCGAGGCCAAACCGCAACCCTTGCGTGGCGAGGCCTTCTACACCGGCAGTGCCATCGACTACCGGCCGGGCGTCAGGATCGATCGCATCGATGCCGGACGCCGCAGCCTGGAGATATCAGACGGCGGTGTGCTTGCCTTCGACCACCTGATCCTGGCGACCGGCTCGCGCCCGCGCGCCCTGCCGCTGCCGGGCTCCGATCTGTCCGGCGTGCTGTCGCTGCGCTCGCTGGCCGATGCGCGGCTGATCCGCGAGCTCAGCGCGCAGAGCGACGAGGTCGTCATCCTAGGCGGCGGCTTCATCGGGCTGGAGATCGCAGCCACCTTGAGGGCTGCCGGCCGCATGGTGACAGTTGTGGAAGCGGTGGACCGGCTGCTCGGCCGCGCCGTGGCGCCGGTCGTGGCGAGCCACGTTCGGCAACGGCTGGAAGCGGCAGGCGTACGCATCCTTACCGGCACTTCGATTGCCAGGCTCGAAGGCGAAAACGGCCATGTGGCGGCCGCGATCACCTCGTCAGGCGAAAGGCTGCCGGCGCGTATGGTCATCGTCGGCATCGGTGCCGTGCCGAATGTCGAACTGGCGCAGTCCGCAGGCCTCAGCATCGCCAACGGCATCCGCGTCGATCACCAGATGCGCACTTCGGTGCCTGAAATCCTGGCCATCGGCGACGCTGCTTCCTACCGGCACTGGTTTACCGGCGGCGACGTGCGGCTGGAATCGGTGCAGAACGCCACCGACCAGGCGCGGCTTGCCGCACGCACGATCACAGGCCACACCGATGCCTATTCGGCTGTGCCCTGGTTCTGGTCCGACATCGGCGACATGAAATTGCAAATGGTCGGCCTGACCGCCGGTGGCGACAGCCATGTCGTGCTGGGTGACCTGCCCGACAACAAATTCTCGATCTACCACTATGCCGGCGACCGGCTGCTCGGCATCGAATCGGTCAACCGACCCGGCGACCACATGCTTGGCCGCAAGATGCTCGGCGCCGGCTTCTCGCCGAGGCCGCAGACGATCGCGGCTGGCCCCGAAGGGCTGAAAGCGGCGCTGGCTGCTTTCCTCGATAGCGAACCCGCTAGAGCGGCGGGATAATTCCGCGCCGTCCAGCCGGCGCGCCGCCGATCAGGCGGCGCAGACTTCGCGGATCGAGCTTTCCAGGATATCGAGCGCCTCGTTCATGACACCGTCCTGGATGGTGATCGGGGCGAGGAAGCGGATGACGTTACCATAGACGCCGCAGGTCAAGAGGATCAGGCCCTTGTCGAGCGCCTTCAGCCGGATCGCGTTGGCGATCTCGGCCGACGGCAGGCCCTTCTTGACGTCGTTGAACTCGACGGCGTTCATGAAGCCGAGGCCTCTGATGTCGACGATCTCGGGCACGTCGTCGCGGATCGACTGCAGCCGCTGTTTCAACCTTGCACCCAGCGTGTTGGCGCGGTCGCACAGCTTTTCGTCCTCGATCACGTCGAGCACGGCGTGTGCGGCGGCGACACCGATGGGGCTGCCGCCATAGGTGCCGCCGAGCCCACCGGGGCCGGGCGCATCCATGATTTCGGCGCGGCCGGTGACTGCGGCCAGCGGGAAACCGCCGGCCAGGCTCTTGGCCATGGTGGTGATGTCGGCCGCCACCTCATGGTGATCCATCGCAAACATCTTGCCGGTGCGGGCGAAGCCGGTCTGCACTTCGTCGGCGATCAAAAGCATGCCGTGCTGGTCGCAGAGCTTGCGCAGCGCCGTCAGGAACTCGCGCGGAGCGTCGTAGAAGCCGCCCTCGCCCTGCACCGGCTCGATGATGATGGCGGCGACGCGAGCCGGGTCGACATCGGCCTTGAACAGCCGGTCCAGTGCTGCCAGTGAATCGGCGACCGACACACCGTGCAGCGGCACCGGGAACGGCGCATGGTAGACGTCGCCCGGCATGGCGCCGAAGCCGACCTTGTAGGGCACGACCTTGCCGGTCAGCGCCATGCCCATGAAGGTGCGGCCATGGAAGCCGCCGGCGAAAGCGATGACCGCCGGGCGGCCGGTGGCGTTGCGGGCGATCTTGATGGCGTTCTCGACCGCCTCGGCGCCAGTGGTGACGAAGATCGTCTTCTTCTCGAACTTGCCGGGCAGCATGCCGTTCAGCCGTTCCGCCAGCCGCACATAGCTCTCATAGGGCACAACCTGGTGGCAGGTGTGGGTGAAGCGGTCGAGCTGCGCCTTGACCGCCTCGATCACCTTCGGGTGGCGGTGACCGGTGTTGACGACGGCGATACCCGACGAGAAGTCGATGTAGCGGCGGCCTTCGACATCCCAGATCTCCGAATTCTCGGCCCGGTCGGCATAGATCTGCGTGGTCATGCCGACGCCGCGCGAGATCGACTGGTTCTTGCGCTCGGAAATGGCTGAATTCTTCATGGTATCCCTCATCGGGCCGGCGCCCGTTCTTGTTGATGTCGCTGACATGTCTTCTGACCTGATTTCACGTTTTCCTCAAGTCGGCACCGTCAACAGGCGATTGGGCCTGTCGCCCGCCGCGGCCTTAACCAGTCGACCGATACGCGTACGAGGGTAGGTTCCCTTTTCCAAGGGATCGATTATCTTCGAACGGCCCACGAGGCTCCGCAGTGGGAGCGTCCCACGCAGGCAGGGGAAGCCATGAGCAGGAACGCGACATCGTCCGCCTTGCAACCATCGCCCTCCAGCTTTTTGCCATTTCGAACCGCCCGAATCCTTGTCTGCGCGGTGGCGAGCCTGCTGCTTGCCGGCTGCCAGAAGCAGGCGGCGGCCGAACACAAGCTGCCGATCATGGTGCGCACCGCCGAGGTCGAAATCTCCAGCTACGCCCCGACGACGTCGCTGACTGGCGTCATCGCCGCGCGCACGCTGAACAATCTGGCCTTCCGCGTCGGCGGCCGAGTTGCCGAACGGCTGGTGGAAATCGGCCAGCATGTCGACAAGGGCACGCTTTTGGCCCGCATCGATTCGCAGGAGCAGGAATCGGACCTGCGCTCGGCGCAGGCCGATCTCGACGCAGCACAAGCGCAATTGACGCAAGCCTCCGCCGCCTTTGAGCGTCAGAAGGCGCTGCTCGCCCAGGGTTTCACGACACGCCGCGACTATGATCAGGCCGCGCAGGCGCAGAGCGTGGCGCAAGGCAGCGTCCAGCAGGCGCAGAGCGCGTTGGACAATGCCCGGGAGAGCCTCACCTTCACCGAACTCAGGGCCGGCGCGCCAGGCATCGTCACCGCACGCGCGGTCGAAGCCGGCCAGGTGGTGCAGGCAGCGCAGACCGTCTTCACCCTTGCCCAGGACGGCGACCGCGACGCGGTCTTCAATGTCCATGAAACGCTGGTCGCCGGCAGTTCGGCGGCGCCGCCCGTGTCGATCACGCTGGTGTCGGATCCCGCGATCAAGGCGACGGGCAAGGTGCGCGAAATCTCGCCGGTGGTCGATGCGGCCTCGGCTTCAGTTCGGGTGAAAGTCGCCATTCCCGATACCCCCGCCGCCATGCCGCTTGGTGCGGCCGTCACCGGCACGGTCAGCGCAAAACCGGTGAAAGCCGTGATCCTGCCCTGGCAGGCGCTGACCTCCAGCGATGGCAAGCCGGCGGTCTGGCTCGTCGACCCGGCTTCCAAGGCGGTCACGATCGCGCCAGTGGATATCCTCGCCTATGATTCGGGCGTGATTGTCGTCGACAAGGGGTTGGAGCCCGGCCAGCACGTCATCACCGCCGGCGGTCAGTTGCTCAGCCCAGGCCAGACGGTCGAGATCGCCGGAGGGGCAACGCAATGACCCGGTCGGTGCAATTGATCGCCCTGTCTTCGCTGATCCTTTTCGGCGCCTGTTCGGCCGAGCCGGAAAAGGCGCCCGAGATCATCCGGCCGGTGCTTTCGGTGGTGGTCGAGCCGCGCACCACCCAGACGCTCGGTTTTGCCGGCGTCGTCGAACCGGAATTCAGCGCCAACCTGGCCTTCCGCCTGCTTGGCCGCGTCGTCAGCCGCGACGTCGATATCGGCGACCTCGTCACCAAGGGCACGACGATCGCCACGCTTGATCCGACGGCGCTGGAACTCGCCTTGCAGGCGGCAAAGGCCGGTCTCTCCAACGCCCAGGCGGAATTCACCAACGCCGCCGCCAGCGAGGAGCGCCAACGCGCGCTGCTGGCCGACAAGAACACCTCGCAGGCCACCTATGAGGCGGCCCAGCAGGCACGCCAGGCCGCACAGGCCAATGTCGAGCGCGCCAAGGCGGCGCTGGCCAAATCGCAGGAACAGCTCGGTTATGCCAGGCTGTTTTCGGATTTCGACGGCGTCGTCACCGCGACAGGGGCCGAAGTCGGGCAGACCGTGTCGGCCGGCCAGACCGTGGTCACGGTAGCGCGCTCGGATGTGCGCGAAGCCGTCGTCGACATTCCCGACCAGTTGACCGGCGACCTGACTGACGGAACCGGCTTCGACGTCATCCTGCAATCGCTGCCGTCGATCCGCACCGAGGCCAAATTGCGCGAGATCGCGCCGCAGGCCGACAGTTCGACCCGCACGCGCCGCACGCGCCTCACGCTGCTCAACGCGCCGACGGCGTTCCGCCTCGGCTCGACGGTGACGGCGACACGGGTGACAGCGATCGACCCGACGATCGAGCTGCCGCTGTCGGCATTGCTGGAAAAGGACGGCAAGCAGCAGGTTTGGACCGTCGATGCGCAATCGAAGGCCACCTTGCACGATATCCAAATCGGCGCCAAACGCGCCGGCAGCTTTACCGTTACCGGCGGACTTGATGCGGGCATGCGCGTCGTCACCGCCGGTGTCCACAGCCTGACACCGGGCGAGACGGTCAAAATCCTGGAAGGAGCCGCCAAGTGAAGGGCTTCAACCTCTCCGACTGGGCGCTCAGCCATCGCTCGCTGGTCTGGTATTTCATGCTGGTGTTCGTCGTTGCCGGCGTCTCGGCCTATCTCAATCTCGGCCGCGAGGAAGATCCGGCCTTCACCATCAAGACCATGCTGATCCAGGCCAGCTGGCCGGGCGCGTCGGTCAACGAGACGGTCCGACAAGTGACCGACCGCATCGAAAAGAAGCTGGAGGAGCTCGACAGCCTCGACTACAGCAAATCCGTCACCACGGCCGGCAAGACCGTCGTCTTCGTCAATCTGAAGCCGTCGACCAAGGCGCGCGACGTGGCCCCTACCTGGGTGCGCATCCGCAACATGATCAACGACATCCGCGCCCAGTTTCCCGAGGGCGTGCAAGGGCCGTTCTTCAATGACCGTTTTGGCGACGTCTACGGCAATGTCTACGCCTTCACGGCGGACGGGCTGACGCCGCGCCAGCTGCGCGATTATGTCGAGCAGGCGCGCACCCAGATCCTGGCGGTGCCCAATGCCGGCAAGGTCGACCTGATCGGCGCCCAGGACGAGGCGATCTATCTCGAATTCTCGACCCGCCAGATCGCCGCACTTGGCCTGAACCAGCAGGCGATCGTCGCCAGCCTGCAGGCGCAGAACGCGGTCGCGCCCTCGGGCGTCATCGAGACCGGCCCCGAGCGTGTCAGCGTGCGCGTCTCGGGCCAGTTCACTTCGGAGGAAAGCCTGCGCGCCATCAATTTGCGCGTCAACGACCGCTTCTTCCGGCTGAGCGATGTCGCGACCATCACCCGCGGCTATGCCGATCCGCCGACATCACTGTTCCGTTTCAACGGCGAAGATGCGATCGGGCTCGCCATCGGCATGAAGCCCAATGCCAATTTGCTCGACTTCGGCAAGGCGCTGAAGGTCGAGATGGACAAGATCGTCGCCGACCTGCCAATCGGCGTCGGCGTGCATCTGGTCGCAGACCAGCCTGTCATCGTCGAGGAAGCGGTTTCGGGCTTCACCCGCGCGCTGTTCGAGGCCGTCGCCATCGTGCTTGCCGTCTCCTTTATCAGCCTCGGCCTGCGCGCCGGCTTCGTCGTGGCGCTGTCGATTCCGCTGGTGCTGGCCATCACCTTCCTGTTCATGGACTATCTCGGCATCTCGCTGCAGCGCATCTCGCTGGGTGCGCTGATCATCGCGCTCGGCCTGCTGGTCGACGATGCCATGATCGCCGTCGAGATGATGGTGGCCAGGCTGGAAGCCGGCGACAATCTGCGCAAGGCGGCGACCTATGTCTACACGTCGACAGCGTTCCCGATGCTGACCGGCACGTTGGTGACCGTCACCGGCTTCATTCCGATCGGCCTCAACAACAGCGCGGCGGGCGAATATACCTACACGCTTTTCGTCGTCATTGCCGTGTCGCTATTGGTGTCTTGGATCGTGGCGGTGCTGTTTGCGCCGCTGCTCGGCGTCACCATCTTGCCGGCGACGATGAAGCAGAAGCATCATGACAAGCCCGGCCGCTTCACGTCGATGTTTCGCAGCGTGCTGGTCGGATCGGTGCGCCGACATTGGCTGACCATCATCGCCACGATGCTGTTGTTCGCCGGCTCGATCGTCGGCATGGGTTTTGTCCAGCAGCAGTTCTTCCCGTCCTCCGACCGGCCCGAACTGATCGTCGACTGGAACCTGCCGCAGAACTCTTCGATCGCCGAGACACGCGACCAGATGGAGCACTTCGAGAAGGCGGCGCTTGCCGGCAATCCCGACATCGACCATTGGAGTTCCTATATCGGCCAGGGCGCGGTGCGCTTCGTGCTGGCCTATGACGTACAGCCGGCCAATCCCTATTTCGGCCAGACCGTGATCGTCACCAAGAACGTCGAAGCGCGCGACCGGGTGAAGGCGGCCATCCAGACGATGCTGCGCAATGACTTCGTCGGCACCGATGCCTTCGTCAAGACGCTCGAGCTTGGCCCACCTGTCGGCCGGCCGGTGCAATACCGCGTCAGCGGCCCCGACATCCAGACGGTGAGGACGCTGTCGCAGCAACTGGCGGGCGTCATCTCAGCCAATCCGAAACTCGGCGCGCCGACCTTCGACTGGAACGAACCGTCGCGGGTGCTGGAGGTGGATGTGCTGCAGGACAAGGCGCGCCAGCTCGGCGTCACCTCCTCGGACATTTCCAACGCGCTGAACAGCGTGGTCGGCGGCGTCACCATCACCCAGGTGCGCGACGCCACCTACCTCATCAACGTCGTGGCACGTTCCCGCGATGCCGAACGCGGCTCGATCGAGACGCTGCGCAACATGCAATTGCCGACCGGTGCCGGCGAATCCATACCGCTCGCCGCCGTCGCCAACTTCCACTACGAGCTGGAACAGCCGACGGTGTGGCGGCGCAGCCGCGTGCCGACGATCACCGTGCGCGCCGGATTGGTCGGCGACGCGCTGCCGGCCACCGTGGTCAACGAACTGAAACCCTCGGTCGATGCCTTTATCGGCAAGCTGCCCGTCGGCTATGCGATCGCCACGGCGGGCTCGGTCGAGGAGAGCGCCAACAGCCAGGGGCCGATCGCGGCGGTCGTGCCACTCATGCTGTTCATCATGGCGACGATCCTGATGATCCAGCTGCAAAGCTTCCAGCGCCTGTTCCTGGTGGTTGCCGTCGCACCGCTGGGACTGATCGGCGTGGTCGCGGCATTGCTGCCGAGCGGCGCGCCGCTCGGCTTTGTCGCCATCCTCGGCGTGCTGGCGCTGATCGGTATCCTGATCCGCAACTCGGTCATCCTGATCGTGCAGATCGAGGATCTCGTCACGGAGGGCAAGGACCGATGGGCGGCAGTCATTGAAGCCACCGAACACCGCATGCGGCCGATTGCGCTGACGGCGGCAGCCGCCAGCCTGGCGCTGATCCCGATCGCGCGTGAGGTGTTCTGGGCGCCAATGGCGTTTGCCATGATGGGCGGCATCATCGCTGGTACGGCGATCACGCTGCTGTTCCTGCCGGCGCTCTATGTCGCTTGGTTCCGGATCAAAGAGCCGAAGCAGGGGCAGGATAGTGCTGAACCGACAGGTGATGCCATACCGGAAGGCGGCGCCGCCTGAGACTGCTCACGCTGTCCTGACAAACCCGTCGCTGGCTCGCAAGAGATTGCGCGTATAGTCCTTGGTCACGCGGCGCTCGACAAGATCGGCCGCCGCCAGATTCTCCACCGCCTCGCCGCTTTGCATCACCATCAGCCGCTCGCACATATGGGTGATGATGGCGAGGTCGTGGCTGACCATCAGGAAGGTCAGCTTGCGCCGCTTGCGGACCTCTTCCAGAAGGTTGAGCACTTCGGCCTGCACCGAGGCGTCCAGCGCCGAGGTCGGCTCGTCGAGCAGCAGGATCGATGGTTCAAGGATCAGCGCACGGGCGATCGCCACACGCTGGCGCTGACCGCCGGAGAGCTGATGCGAATAGCGGAACCGAAAGCCGTTTCCCAGACCGACTTCGTCGAGCGCCCGCTGGATGCGCTTTTCACCATCGGCAAAGCCATGGATGGCAAGCGGCTCCTGCAGCAGCCGGTCGACGGTCTGGCGCGGGTGCAGCGAGCCGTACGGATCCTGGAAGACCATCTGCACTTCGCGATAAAAGGCCTTGTCGCGGCGCGCGCCGAGCGTCTTGCCATTGACGGCGATGCTGCCCGAAGCGACCGGCGCGAGGCCGGCGATGGCCCTGAGCAGCGTCGATTTGCCGGAGCCGGATTCACCGACCAGGCCGAAGGATTCGCCCGGCTGCACGTCGAGGCTGACGCCCTTCAGCGCGCGAAAACGGTCGAAGATTACCTCCAGCCTGTCGACGGCGATCGCTGCGGTCATGCCGCCCACTCCGGCTTGCGATCGAGCACCGGCAGCGGGTGACGGTCGGCGCCGATCTTGGGCATGCAGTTGAGCAGGCCGCGCGTGTAGGGATGCTGGGCACGGCCGAGTTCCGACGCCTTGAGTTGCTCGACCACCTTGCCGGCATACATGACGATGACGCGATCGCAGAAGGACGAGACCAGGCGCAGATCGTGCGAGATGAAGATCAGGCCCATGCCGCGCTCGCTGACCAGCCGGTCGAGGATGCCGAGCACATCGAGCTGCACGGTCACATCGAGCGCCGAGGTCGGCTCGTCGGCAATCATCATTTCCGGCCCGGCGATCAGCATCATGGCGATCATGGCGCGCTGGCCCATGCCACCGGACACTTCATGCGGATGCAGGTCGAAGACGCGGGCGGGGTCACGAATTTGCACCGCTTCCAGCATCGCCATTGCACGATCACGCGCTTCGGCCTTGCCGACCTTTTCATGGGTGCGCAGCGTCTCGACAATCTGGCGCCCGATGCTCATTACAGGGTCGAGCGAGTATTTCGGATCCTGCAGGATCATGGCGATGCGTTTGCCGCGCAGCTTCCGGCGTTCGCGTGGCGATGCCGCCAACAGGTCGATACCGTCGAAAGCAAGCTTGTTGGCCGATATCCGCGCCTGCGGCGGCGTCAGCCCCATGATGGCGCGGCCGGTCTGCGATTTGCCGGAGCCGGACTCGCCGACAATGCCGAGACGTTCGCGGCCAAGCGTGAAGGAGACGCCGCGCACCGCCTCGATCAGGCCGGTGCGGGTCGGGAAGGTGACGCGCAGGTCGTCGACGTCGAGCAGCGTGCTCATTGATCACCGCTCATTGGTCACCACTGCGGGGATCGAGCGCGTCGCGCAGGCCATCGCCGAGCAGATTGAAGCCTAGGCTGACGATGAGGATGGCGAAGCCCGGCGCACCGGCCACCCACCACTGGTCGAGCACGAAGCGGCGCCCCGAAGCGATCATCGTGCCCCATTCCGGCAGCGGCGGCTGCGCGCCGAGGCCAAGGAAACCGAGCCCGGCGGCCGTCAGGATGATGCCGGCCATGTCAAGCGTCACCCGGATGATCAGCGAGGAGATGCAAAGCGGCATGATGTGGCGCAACACGATGCGGAAGGGCGAGGCGCCCATCAGTTGCACGGCCTTGATGTAATCGGAATTGCGCACCGTCAGCGTCTCTGCCCGCGCGATACGTGCGTAAGGCGGCCAGGAGGTGATGGCGATGGCCAGCACGGCATTCTCGATGCCGGGACCAAGTGCGGCGACGAAGGCGAGCGCCAGGATCAGCTTGGGGAAGGCAAGGAAGATGTCGGTGATGCGCATCAGGACGGCATCGGTCCAGCCGCCGGCATAGCCGGCAACGGTGCCGACCAGGAGGCCTATGGGTGCGGCGATGATGGCAACCAGGATGACCACGTAGAGCGTCCAGCGCGAGCCATAGAGGATGCGCGAAAGGATGTCGCGGCCGAGATCGTCGGTGCCGAACCAGTGCTCGGCGCTCGGCGCCAGCAGACGTGCGTTCTTCAGATCGCCGAATGTCGGCGAATAGGGTGCCAGCACGCCGGCAAGCGCGGCAACGACCAGCAGGGCAATGATGATGAGCAGGCCGAGAAACGCCAGCCGGTTGGCGGAAAAGCGCCGCCACGCCACATAGGCGCGGCCGAGCCTGGCCTGGTTGCGCGAGGCCGGACGCTCGCTGAGCAGCCAGTCGCGACGGCTCTGGACGGTCTCGACGCTCATGCGGACTTCGTCCTCGGATCGAGCACGCGGTAGAGCAGATCGGAGAGAAGGTTGATAGCGATGAACACCGAGCCGATAACGATGGTGCCGCCCAGCACGGCATTCATGTCGGCGTTCTGCAGCGAGTTGGTGATGTAGAGGCCGATGCCCGGCCACGAGAAGACGGTTTCGGTGAGCACGGAGCCTTCGAGCAGCCCGGCATAGGAGAGCGCGATCACCGTCACCATCGGCACCGCCGCGTTGCGCAGCGCGTGGCCCCAGATGATGCGGGTTTCCGACAGGCCCTTGGCGCGCGCCGCGACGATGTATTCCTGCGACAGTTCGTTGAGCATGAACGAGCGCGTCATGCGGCTGATATAGGCAAGCGAAAAATAGCCGAGCAGCGAGGCCGGCAAGATGATGTGGCGGAAGGCGTCATAGAAAACATCCCACTGCCCCTGCCATAGCGAATCCAGCAGATAGAATCCGGTAATCGGCGTGAAGGTGTATTCGTAGACGACGTCGAGCCGCGCCGGAAAAGCGACCCATTGTAGCTTGGCGTAGAACAACACCAGCGCCAGCAGGCCGAGCCAGAAGATCGGCACGGAATAGCCGATCAGGCCGATGATGCGCACGATCTGGTCGATGAGACTGCCGCGCCTGACTGCGGCCAGTACGCCAAGCGGCACGCCGAACAGTGCACCGATCAGCGTCCCCAGCGTCGCCAGTTCCGTGGTGGCCGGAAGCGCGCGGCGAATGTCGCTCATGACCGGATTGGTGGTCAGCACGGAGGTGCCGAAATTACCGTTCAGGGCATTTTTCACATAGATGTAGAACTGCTCGATCAGCGGCAGGTCGAGGCCCATCTCGCGGCGCGTTCGCTCGACGACATTGGCCGGCGCCCGGTCGCCGAGCACCGCCAGCACCGGGTCGATCGGGATGACACGGCCGATGAAGAAGGTGACCGCGAGCAGACCAAGATAGGTCGTGATCGCGATGACCAGGAAACGGCCAAGCGACGATGCAATGGCCACGGCGCGGGCGCTGTCGCGCCCCGCCGCCACTTCTTTTTCAACCGCGCTCATGCGGCGTGTCCGCGAACACTATTCCTTGGAAACCGGCCCGACGAAATTGCTGTCGAAGCTCGGGCCGAGCGCAAAACCCTTGAGGCTCTTGCGCAGCCCTGCGACTTCCAGCTGCTGGTGGATGACGACGAAGGGGCTGGTGTCTAGGACCTTCTTCTCAAGGTCCTTGTACATATCGGCGCGCTTGCCCGCATCCTTTTCGAGCAGCGCCGCTTCCGTTTCCTTGGTCAGGTCCGGAATGTCCCAGGCGTTGCGCCAGGCCAGCGTCTTGGACTTGCCCGCATCCGAATTGTCCGGGTTCGAGGCAAAGGTCTGGGCATTGGAGTTCGGATCGAAATAGTCCTGACCCCACTGGCCGATATAGATGTCGTGGTTGCGGGCGCGATACTTGGTCAGAGTCTGCTTGCCGTCGCCGGGGATGATCTCGAGCTTGATACCGGCCTGACCGAGCGTCTGCTGGATCGATTCCGCCATGCCGGTCGTCGGCTGGCCGGTGCGTACGTCCATGGTTACGCTGAAGCCGTCGGGCAGACCGGCCTTGGCCAGCAATTCCTTGGCCTTGGCGACGTCGAGCTTGAACGGATTCTCGTCGAGTTCACCGAGCACGCCCTTGGGCAGGAAGGTCTGGTGGATCTCGCCGATGCCCTTGAGGATGGTCGAGCTCAAGGCATCATAGTCGACCAGATATTTGAACGCCTGGCGCACCTCCGGCTTGGCCAGGTTGGCGTTCTTCTGGTTGAGGCTGATGTAGTAGACCGTGCCCTTCGGCGCGCTGGTGGTGGTGAGGTCGGCGTTCTTGGCGATGGCGTCGAGGTCGTTCGGCTCGAGATTGCGGGCAACGTCGATGTCGCCGGCTTCGAGCGCCAGGCGCTGGCCCGAGCTTTCCTTCATGTTGCGATAGATGACGCGGGCAAGCTTGGCTTTTTCGCCGTGGTAATTGTCGTTGCGCTCGAGAACGACAGCCTCGTTGGCGCGCCATTCGCGCAGCTTGAAGACGCCGGAGCCGGCATAGCCGGTCTTCAGCCAGGCATTGCCGAAATCATTGTCCCATTTGTAGTCGGCGCTTGGCGTGACCGCCGCGACATGTTCCTTGACCAGCTTGGCATCGACCACCGAAGCGACCGTTGCCGACAGGCAGTTCAGCACGAAGCTCGGCGCATAGGCCTTATCGACGGTGAACTGGAAGGTGCTGTCGTCGACCGCCTTGGCCTTTTCGGTGACGTTATCGCCGCTGATGCCGAATTGGCCGATGATGAAGGCCGGGCTCTTGTCCAGCTTGACGGCGCGCTCGAACGACCAGGCGACGTCGGCCGCGGTGATCGGATTGCCGGAGGCGAATTTGAGGCCGGGCTTGAGTTTGAAGGTGTAGGTCAGGCCGTCGTCGGAGACAGTCCAGCTCTCGGCGAGGTCGCCCTTGACCTTGGAGGTGTCGCTGAGGTCGAGACGGACCAGCAGATCATAGGTGTTGCCGGTGACCTCGGCGGTCGACAGCTCGAACGCCTCGCCTGGATCCATGGAGATGATGTCGTCGATCGCGAAACCTTCGACCAGCGTGTCGGCGGGCGTGACCGCGTCGGCTGGTGCGCCGGCCAGAAGCAGCGCGGACATGGCTGCACCCGCGAGCAAGAAGCGGGAGCGTAGAGCAAACTTTTCCATCATCATCGTGATTGTTCCCTGTTTTGTTGATCCCTGAGTTCCCGGCTCAGGATTGCAGTATTCTTTTCGAGGCCACAACGGCCCTCTACCCACTTACCGTCGTGGTTTTTGTCCATTTGGTCAACACCATATCCGGCGACCCGCCAGCCGGCAACGAGCATTTGCAAGACGGCGTATTGGACCAGAACAGCCAATGGCGAGTCGACGCATGCGCGGGCTATTCAATGTCGCCAATCGGGAAAAATCTGCTAATTTCGCGGCTACTTCAGCGCTGCGACCAGGTCGGCATCAGGAAAGCAGGTGGCGGCGCGGCCGTTCTTGGCTTGCCATGTGCCGATCGAACGGCGGGTCTTGAAGCCAGGCAGGCCATCGGCGCTGCCGACATCATAGCCCTTGGCTTCCAACGCCCGCTGCAGGGCGGCGATTTCCGAACGGTGCAGCCCGCCGACCGCGCCCCAGTTGCCGGCAAAATTCTGATCGCCATGGGCGATGCGATCGGCGCCATGGCCGATGAACAGCGCGTAGAGGTCGCTGGTGTTGTACTCCTTCAGCACATAGAAATTTGGGGTAGCGATAAAGGCCGGGCCGCTGCGCCCGGCCGGCATCAGCAGAAACCCCTCGGCCTTCAACTCACTCGCCGGAAACGGTTTGCCGCCAACGCGTTTGATGCCCATTGCCGCCCATTCGGAGATCTTCTTGCCCTGGTCCGGGCCTTCCAGCGAACAGGAAACACTTTCCGGCACGGTCACCTCGGAACCCCAGCCGCGGCCCTTCACCCAGCCATAATGGACGAGATAGTTGGCGATCGAGGCCAGCACGTCCGGCGTCGAGTTCCAGATGTCGACGCGGCCGTCGCCGTCGAAATCGACGGCATGTTTCAGGAACGATGTTGGCATGAATTGCGGCTGGCCGAGCGCGCCAGCCCAGGACGATTTCATCGCACCGACGGGGGCCAGCCCGCGCTCGGCTATCTCGAGTGCCGCAAGCAACTCGGTGCGGAAGAAATCCTTCTTGGTCGACATGAACGCCTTGGTGCCCAGCACTTCGAAAGCGTTATAAGGCATCTTGGCCGCGCCGAAGCCGGTCTCGCGGCCCCAGATCGCCAGCAGCACTTCGCCCGGCACGCCATAGCGCTTTTCTATGGCCGCGAGTGTCCTGGCATTGGTGGCTTCACGCGCGCGGCCGCCTGCCGTCACCGCGCGCACCGTCTTCTCGGCAAAATAGGCGCCGGGTGAGCCGAATTCGGCCTGGTGCTGCTTCCGCGGCGTGGTCGCCTTCTCGCCCGGCTTGACCAGGTCGGGCAGCTTCAGATTGGGCTTGATGCCGTCGAAGGCGGCATCGAAGATTTGTTTGGAAATGCCTTTGGCCTTGGCCTGCGGCCAGAGGTCGTTCTGCAGCCATGCGCGGAACTGGTCGTCGATCTTTGCGGCAGAGGCGGGAGCGACCGAAACCATCGCCACAAAGACGAGGCAGACAAAGATGAAGGCTGATTTCACGAAAGCAGGAATCATTTGCTTCTCCTGCCCGACAATTGCGTCAAAACGCCGTCCGCGAGCGCAGCGCCGCGGCCAGCGTGCCCTCGTCGAGATAGTCGAGTTCGCCGCCGACCGGCACGCCATGCGCCAGCCGTGTCACCTTGATGTCGAAGCCGGATAGCTGGTCGGTGAGGTAATGCGCGGTCGTCTGGCCCTCGACCGTCGCGT
Source organism: Mesorhizobium sp. Root695 (assembly GCF_001428185.1). Taxonomy (NCBI): domain Bacteria; kingdom Pseudomonadati; phylum Pseudomonadota; class Alphaproteobacteria; order Hyphomicrobiales; family Phyllobacteriaceae; genus Mesorhizobium; species Mesorhizobium sp. Root695. The sequence continues at coordinate 147,548 of NZ_LMHO01000005.1, forward strand.
TGACGGCGAGGATGATCTCCTTGACCTCGCCACCAGCGACGCGATCGACCAGCGAGCGCATGTTGAGCTGGTCGGGGCCGATGCCGTCGAGCGGCGACAGCGTGCCGCCGAGCACGTGGTAGCGCACATTCATCGCCGCCGCACGCTCCAGCGCCCACAGGTCGGAGACGTCCTCGACGACGATGATGGTGCCGGCATCACGGCGCGGATCGGTGCAGATCATGCAAGGGTCCGATGTATCGACATTGCCGCAGGTCGAGCAGATGCGCACCTTGTCGGCCGCCTCGGCCATGGCGGCGGCCAGCGGCGACAGCAGCTGTTCCTTCTTCTTGATCAGATGAAGGGCGGCACGCCTGGCCGAACGGGGCCCCAACCCCGGCACCTTGGCCAGGAGTTGGATCAGGCGTTCGATCTCGGGACCGGCGATTCGCTTGGACATCGCTCTGATCTAGAATTTTTCAGCGCGCTTTGAAACAGCCCACGTCGGCACCGGATCCGCCATGTTGAATCGGCGGACCCTATGGAGTGCGATTCGTTCAGTTGGCTTCGAGCGGCCGGCCCTGGCTGACAATCATCGCGCCGATGGCGTCTGTGTTGTCAGGTGTCGACTGGAACCCCATCGACGCCTCTTGCGGCGCGTCCTCAACCGAGGAGATAACCTTTGTCCTTGTGTTCAAGATTCCGCCAAAACGGGCGGCATCCGGTTCCTCCATCGGCTCCTGCATCGCCACCACCGTCGGCTCCGCCGAGACACGCGCGGATTTCGCGGCCGGCGCAGCGGCTGCGGTCACATAGGTCTGTTGGGCAGGAGCGGATCGAACGGCTGTCATCCTGGCCGGAAGTGCCGGCTCGGCGGATGCAACCAGCGTCACCGGCGCGGCTGACTTGTCGGGCGCAACCGAGGCAATGGCGACCTGCGGCTCATCCGGCAGCGGCTGCCAGTTGCGGCCGCGCTTCTCATAGAAGGCATTGCCGCCGGCAACCATGGTGTAGTGCATGTTCTTGTAGGGGAAGCGCAACCCGGCAGTGTGGAAATACATCGTGTTCTTCAGCTTCACCTTGCGCTCGCCCTTGAGGACGGCGTCGGCTGCCTCCTCGACATCGGGCATCGCCCGCGAATTCATTGGCCGTGTCATGACGCCGGGCGCGAACTGCCCGCGCTCCCCCACCACTTCGCAGATGGTGCTGCCGTGGTTGCCGGAGCGCAGCCGGTTCATGACCACCGTGCCGACAGCGATCATGCCATCACGGCTTGAACGGTTGGACTCGAAGAACATCGCCCGTTCCAGGCATTCCTTGTCCTTCGGCGTATGGCCATAGGCCCGGGAGCTCAGGAAACTCGGCGTGATGGCGTCGGTCAGGCTGGCGACGGACATGCCGTGTGAAGTGGTCTGGCTGCAGGCAGCCAAAAACAGGGGTGAAATGACGGCGCCGAACAACAGCGGCGTCTTCCATCGCGTGGAAATCAAAAGGTAACCCTCTCACTTCGTGCCCGCCCCCAGGCTGCGGCAAGAATGAGACACTTTCGGGCAAAATGATGGCCAAAACGTTATTAACAACGCACTGTTGCCAAATTGGCACAATTTCGTGGCTTTCCAGATAGATCGAGCCATCATTTCACAAAAGCGATGACCGCTCTCTCTTTGTTTCGCCGCAATTGCCGGGGAAAGCGCCAGCTCTTTTTCCAGGGATAACCGCGTCACGTTTTTGCCTGGAACCGGACCTATCGCCCGGCCGCAACCGCGGCCGGCTGGCCAGGTTCGAGCTCCTCGACCTTCTCCGAAAACAGGCCGCGCCGGAGAAACAGCGTCCGCGCATCCCTGGCCGTCGGCGCGATCTTTGCCGGCCAGTCGCTTTCGATGAACTCGGCCCTGGTGAAGTCCGGATTTGTCTCGCTGGCCGCTTCCAGGAATTCGGCGATCTCCAGCACGATGGCGCGCTCGTCCTTCGAAAGCGCCGACGTGCCGGCTTCGATCGACGGGCGATGGACGAAATCCTCGAACAGATTGAAGTAACCCTTGATGCCGACGAGATCGACGCCACCGTCGCAGTCAGCCAGGATTTCCAGGACCTCGTAGAGCCTGTTGCGGATACGCTGCTCGATCAATCTTTCGGAGGGCTCTTCGGTCATGGGCGCCGAACGCTAGAAGGGCAATTTCATTCCCGGCGGGATCGGCAGACCGGCGGTCAGCGCCTTGGTCTTTTCCTGCACGATCTGCTCGACCTTGGTCTTGGCGTCATTGTGGGCGGCCAGCACCAGATCCTCGAGGATCTCGACATCTTCCTCCTTGAACAAGGATGGATCGATCTTCAGCGACTTCATCTCGAATTTTCCGGTCAGCGTCACGTTGACCAGGCCGCCGCCCGCCTGGCCGGACGCTTCAAGCGTGGCGATCTCATCCTGCATGGCCTGAAACTTGGCCTGCATTTCCTTCGCCTTGCCCATCAGGCCGAGAAGATCTTTCATGGTCGGGTCCTTTGCGGATTCGTGGCTGGATCAGGTTTCATCGTCGTCACCCGGCGGCTCGACGGGCACGTCGGCCTCTGCCGTTTCGGCTTCCGGCGCGTCTGGAATGCGCACGTCGATGATCTTGGCGCCGGGAAAGCGCGCCAGAATGGCGGCCACCGTCGGGTCGCTCTTGGCATCGAGGAAGGCGTTCTCGCGCTTGGCCGATTCCATTTCGGCAAGCGTCTGGCCACCCTCTTCCTTCGACAGCGAGACCAGCCAGCTGCGGCCGGTCCAGGCGCGCAGCTTCGTCGTCAGGTCGTTGAGCAGCATCTTGGGCGCGTCGCTGGTCAGGCCGACATCGATCCGGCCGGGGTCGATGCGCACAAGGCGGATATAGCTCTTGACCTGCACCTTGAAGGCGATGTCGCGCTGCGCATCGGCCAGGGCAATGATGTCGGCCAGCGATTTCAGCGGCGCCGATTGCGTCTCCACGACCGGTTCCGGCGGAGCGACGAAGGCGGCGGGGGCAGGCGTGGCTTCGACCAGCCGCATGGTCTGTGCGCCGCCCGACCCGGCAGGCATGCGCGTCTGCGCCACCGCGCTGGCGCCACCGCCATTGCCGGAACCTGCGGGCGCACCATTCGGGCGCGGCGCGCCATTTTGCACCGGCGCCGTGCCCTCAAGCGATCTCAGCGCCTCATCCAGCGTCGGCAGGTCGGCGGCGTGAGCGAGCCGGATCAACACCATTTCGGCGGCACTCACCGGCCGGTTGGAGGACTGCACCTCGGGGATGCCCTTGAGCAGCATCTGCCATGTCCGCGACAGCACCCTGACCGACAACGTCCTGGCGAAATCCGCGCCGCGCTGCCGCTCGTCCTCGGATAGCGAGGCATCCTCGATGGCCGTCGGCACGAAACGCAGCCTGGTGACGAGGTGGTTGAATTCGGCAAGATCGGTCAGCACGGCGGCCGGATCGGCGCCGGTGTCATACTGCGAACGGAATTCGCCAAGCGCTGCCGCTACATCGCCCTTCATGACATGCTCGAACAGATCGACGATGCGGGCGCGGTCGGCGAGCCCCAGCATCGCCCGAACCGCATCGGCACTGACGGAGCCGGCGCCATGGGCAATCGCCTGGTCGAGAATGGAGAGCGAATCACGGGCCGAGCCTTCGGCGGCGCGCGCGATCATCGCCAGCGCATCGTCGTCGACCGAAATGCCTTCCTTGGCCGAGATCGAGGACAGATGCGCGACCAGCGCGCCGGCGTCGATTCGCCTCAGGTCAAAACGCTGGCAGCGCGACAGGACGGTGATCGGAACCTTGCGGATTTCGGTGGTGGCGAAGATGAATTTGACGTGCGGCGGCGGCTCTTCCAGCGTCTTCAGCAGGCCGTTGAAGGCCTGCGTCGACAGCATGTGCACTTCGTCGATGATGTAGACCTTGTAGCGGGCCGAGACCGGCGCATAGCGCACGCGCTCGATGATGTCCCTGATATCGTCGATGCCGGTGTGCGAGGCGGCATCCATTTCGATCACGTCGACATGGCGGCCTTCCATGATCGCCTGGCAATGCTCGCCGAGCACGGCAAGGTCGACCGAAGGCTGGTCGATATCAGCGGTTTTATAGTTCAGGGCGCGCGCGAGTATGCGCGCCGTCGTGGTCTTGCCGACGCCGCGCACGCCGGTCAGCATCCAGGCCTGGGCGATGCGGCCGGTGGCAAAGGCATTGGTGAGGGTGCGCACCGTCGGCTCCTGGCCGACCAGTTCGGAGAAGTTCGAAGGACGGTACTTGCGCGCCAGAACGCGATAGGCGACGGCCTTGTCCGTTCCCGAATTTCCGGCTTCGCTCATTCGCCCGTAAAGCTCCAAATGGCCACACACGAAGGCGGCCAATTCCTGCGCATAGTCTCGCCCGCGCTGCAATGCGTCGTCAATGTCGCGAGAGGGGCCGGTGAGGCGGGAGGCTGGAACAATGACCCGTTCCGGGCTCGTTAGGGCTGCTTCCTTCCGGACCTGACCCGGTTGGCGAGTGGACCGTCCACCACCAACCTCCCGCTTTCCATATCGGCAATTGTGCGACGAAATGCAAGTGCGCCGAGGAAATCGTAAAAATATGGAATTGGCGCACCAAACCGTGAGCGGCGCAATGATTCGCTTGCAGCCCCCTTGCCGCCGCTCTAGCGTTCCTGCGTTTGAGGAAACCAAGAAAAGCAAGGGAAACGCCGATGCTGCCGGGCCTGAAGGCCGGATTCACGCTGGACGCCCGGCTGGAGGCGGACAGCGAGCAGTTGATGTGGCTTGGGCTGTGCGAACTGCGCGTGATGAACGACCGTCGCTGGCCATGGCTGCTCCTGGTGCCGCAGCGGCCGGGCGCGGAGGAAATCCACGACATGACGCCGCTCGACCAGGCGATGCTGACCTTCGAGACCAATATGGTGGCACAGGGACTGAAGAAAGCGACCGGCTGCACCAAGATCAACACCGGCGCGCTCGGCAACATCGTGCGCCAGCTGCACATCCATGTCATTGCGCGTTCGGAAGGCGACCCCGGCTGGCCAGGCCCGGTGTGGGGGCACGGCCTGCGTGAGCCCTATCAACGTTCCGACCTGCGGCGGTTTGCCGAAACGATCAAGGCGGCGCTATAAGCGTTCCCCGTGTCCATCCTGCAACGTACGCCAGAGTCTCCATGAGCTTCCGCCTGTTTGACGCGCCCTTGCGCGAGCCGAGCCAGTTCGTCGGCTTTGCCGGCAACACCATCGACCGGCAATCCGAGAACCGCGCCGACGATTCCGTCGACAAGGCGCTCGCCGATCCGGCGACACGGCTGCTTCTGATGAATGGCGGCCGGCTCTATCTGAAGCTCGGGGATGGCAGTGGTCTCGACCCCTGGTTCGGCGCCGCCGAGAGCGAGCCCTTCAAGGTTTCCCTGGCGCAAGGCATCCTGCTCGGTTTTTCCGAAAAAGGACCGGTGCTGGCCGTGCCGGCCGGCGTTGACGCCGAACAATTGCCGGAAACGATCAAGGCCATCGACTATCGCTCGGTCTACATGCAAGGGCTGATCGACGAGGCAGCTGCCGGCGCGATGGCGCAAGGGGCGGCCCTGCTTGCCTGGCACGCCAGCCATCGTTTCTGCAGCAAATGCAGTACCGAATCGCAGATGCGGGCCGGCGGCTACAAGCGGCATTGCCCGAATTGCGGTACCGAGCATTTTCCACGCACCGACCCGGTGGCGATCATGCTGACGGCGACGCGGGAGAAGTGCCTGCTCGGGCGCGGCCGGCATTTCGCACCAGGCATGTACTCGGCCCTTGCCGGCTTCATCGAGCCGGGCGAGACGATCGAGGCGGCGGTGCGCCGCGAGACGCTGGAGGAGGCCGGCATCAGGCTCGGCCGCGTCGTCTACCACGCCAGCCAGCCCTGGCCGTTTCCCTATTCGCTGATGATCGGCTGCTTTGGCGAGCCGCTCAACGACGATATCCAGGCCGACCTCAACGAGTTGGAGGACTGCCGCTGGTTTGCCCGCGACGAGGTCCATCTGATGCTGACCAGGGAGCATCCCGGCAATTTGATCACGCCACCGAAAGGCGCCATCGCGCACCACCTCATCCGCGCCTGGGTCGACTCGGAATGATGGCAGCGATTATTGAAAGACATTGCAGGAGCAGGACATGATCCGTCACACCGTCGTTTTCACGCTGAAGCATCCGCCGCACTCGCTGGAGGAAAAGAGGTTCCTGGTCGACGCCAAGAAAATCCTCACCGCGATCAGGGGCGTCACGCATTTCGAGCAATTGCGGCAGATCAGCCCCAAGAACGACTATCATTTCGGCTTCTCGATGGAGTTCGCCGACCAGGCTGCCTATACCAGGTACAACGACCATCCAGACCATGTCGCCTTCGTGCGCGACCGCTGGGTGCCGGAGGTCACGGCGTTTATGGAGATCGACTACGTGCCGTTGGGCTGGGGCTGATTTAATCCGCCACTTTCCACTGCTCACGCGACGCGCTGGCCGGATAGACGCCGAGAATCCGCACTTCGCGCGAGAAGAAGCGAAGCTCTTCCAGCGCCAGCTTGACCAGCGGATCGTCGGGATGGCCCTCGATGTCGGCGTAGAACAGCGTCGCCGTGAACGCGCCCAGCTGATAGCTCTCCAGCTTGGTCATGTTGATGCCGTTGGTGGCAAAACCGCCCATCGCCTTGTAGAGCGCGGCCGGCACGTTGCGGACGCGGAAGATGAAGGTTGTCATCATCTTGACGTCGGGTGACGGACGCTCCGCCCATTGCTTGTTCTTGGTCAGGACGACAAAGCGGGTGACGTTGCTGTCCGTGTCCTCGACATTTTGCTCGATGATGTCGAGCCTGTAGAGCGTCGCGGCCAGCGCCGGCGACAGCGCCGCCATGGTGCGGTCCTTGACCTCGGAGACCATCTTGGCGGCGCCAGCCGTGTCGCCGGCGACGATCGCCTTCCAGCCGTTCTTGCGGATGTATTTGCGGCACTGGCCAAGCGCATGGATGTGGCTATGCACCGTCTTGATCTCGTCGCGCTTGACGCCCGGCAGCACCATCAGCTGGAAATGAATGGGCAGGAAATATTCGCCGATGATGTGCAGCTTCGATTCCGGCAACAGATGATGGATATCGGCGACGCGCCCGGCAATGGTGTTCTCGATCGGGATCATGGCGAGGTCGGCCTTGCCCGTCTCGACCGCGTTGAACGCGTCTTCGAAGGTCGGACACGGCAACGGCTCCATCGAGGGATAGACGTTGCGGGAAGCGGTGTCGGAATTGGCGCCCGGCTCGCCCTGGAAGGATATTCTGTTGGTCTTTTCAGGCATGGGCCAATTCTCGATTCAAGGGGTCTCAGCTTCGAAGGGATTTTTCAGTTTGCAAGGATGGTTCTGGCGCGTTCGAGGTCTTCCGGCGTGTCGACGCCAAGCGGCAGCGACTGGACTATCTCGGCGTCGATGCGCATGCCGGCCTCCAGCGCCCGCAGCTGTTCCAACCGCTCGCGGCGTTCCAGCGGCGACGGCTTCAGCGCGACAAAACGCTCGAGCGCGGCGCGACGATAGGCATAGAGGCCGACATGGTGATAGAGCGGTCCCTCGCCCCAGGGTGCCGTGGCACGGGTGAAATAGAGCGCCCTCAGCCTGGTGCCGGAGAGCGGCGAACCGACGATCTTGACGACATTGGGATTGGTCTTTTCCTCGTCACGGACGATCTCGACGCCGAGCGTGGCGATGTCCACCGCGCTATCATCGAACGGCCTGAGCGACGCGGCGATGATCTGGGGATCGATGGTCGGCAGGTCACCCTGCACATTGACGATGGTTTCGACCTTGCGCTCAGGATCAAGCGCGACCAGCGCCTCATGGATGCGGTCGGAGCCGGATTCGTGGTCCGTGCGCGTCATCACGGCCTCGAAACCATGTGCGCGCACCGCTTCGGCCACGCTTTGCGTGTCGGTCGCCACCACCACCCGGCCAAGGCCGGCCTCGGCGGCGCGGCGGGCGACATGGACGATCATCGGCGCGCCGGCGATGTCAGCCAACGGCTTGCCCGGCAGGCGGGTCGAGGCCATGCGGGCCGGGATCAGGATCAGCGTGGACATCTCGGGTGCAAGGCGTCTCAAAGAGGACAAGGAAAGTGGCAAAAGGTCTCACTGGAAGCGCCCTTATAGGTGTTGCAACGCCGCAGCAAAAGACCTAGTTTCCGCCCGATTTGACCGCCCTGGCAGGGTGGGTCACGATACCGACGGACGGAGTGGACGGTTCGGTCCGCCGGAAAAGGGAGCAAGGGGCGTATGGATTCCAACGAAGTCAACAAACTGCTCGCCGGATTGCTCGGAACCGTTTTCGTCGTCTTCTCGGTCGGCCTTGTGTCCGATGCGCTGTTTGCATCACCGCCGCCGGAAAAGCCCGGCTTCGCTATCGAGGCCGCCGAGCCAGCCGAAGGCGGCCCGGCCGCGCCGGCTGCCGAAGCCAAGCCGATCGCCGACCTGCTGGCGACCGCCAATGTCGAGCAGGGCGCCGCCATCTTCAAGAAATGCCAGGCCTGCCATTCCGGCGAAAAGGGCGGCCCCAACAAGGTCGGCCCCGATCTGTGGGACCTCGTCGACCGCCCGGTGGCCGAGCATGCAGGCTTCGCCTATTCGGCCGGCATGAAGGAATTTTCCAAGGGCGGCACCGAGAAGTGGACCTACGACAACCTCAACCACTTCATCACCTCGCCTAAGAAATTCGTGAAGGGCACCGCGATGGGCTTCGCCGGCCTGCCCAAGGACGAGGACCGCGCCAACGTCATTGCCTATCTGCGCACGCTGTCCGACAATCCCAAGCCGCTGCCGGCGCCGGGCGCTGCCGCCGACGCAACCGCGCCCGCCAAGCCTGCCGATGCAGCAGCCCCGGCCAAGCCGGCTGAAGGGGCCGCGCCAGCCAAGCCAGCAGCGCCCGCCGCACCAGCTCCTGCCGCTCCAGCACCGGCGCCTGCCCAATAACCAGATATCATCTCGACGACCTTGAAAAAGCCGGGTTCAGCCCGGCTTTTTTGTTAGGAATAGCGCATATGCGGCGACAAAGCCGCGCATGGCGGTTTTCACGAGCGCCAAATCATCTAGATTGCCCATAACGGGCATTGCTAAGAGGATAGTGCATGACGGTTGGCCGAACGCTTCTCAAGTCGATGCTGGCGGCAGCGCTTCTGGCGGCGGGATTGCAGGCTGCCCGCGCCGATGAATGGCGCACCACCTCATCGTTGATCGGCGAATCCAAATACGGCGACAATTTTCAGCACTACGACTACGTCAACCCGGACGCGCCCAAGGGCGGCACGCTGAATTCGGTGGTGCCCGGCACCTATGACAGCTTCAATCCCTATATTGTGCAGGGGTCGCCGGCCGCCGGCCTCGTCGGGTTCGGTGGCGGACTGCTTTACGACACGCTGATGGAGCAGGCTACCGATGAGGGCAGCACCAGCCATCCGCTGATCGCCGACGCTTACAAATATCCGGTCGACTATTCCTCCGCGACCTACCGGCTCGACCCGCGTGCCAAATGGCATGACGGCCAGCCGATCACCGTAGACGACGTAATCTGGTCATTCCAGGTGCTCAAGGCCAACAGCCCGCAATACAGCCGCTATTTCGAAAACGTCACCGATGCGGTGGCAATCTCCGACCGCGAGGTCGAGTTCCATTTCAACCAGAAGGGCAACCGCGAACTGCCCAAGATCATCGGCGACCTTGCCGTGCTGCCGAAACATTGGTGGGAAGGCACCGACGCCAACGGCAAGAAGCGCGACGTCACCAAGCCGACGCTGGAAATTCCGCTTGGGTCCGCCGCATACAAGATCGCCAGCTTCAAGCCGGGCTCGGAAATCATCTGGCAGCGTATGCCGGACTACTGGGCGGCCAAGCTACCGGTGAAGATCGGGCGCGAGAACTTCGACACGCGACGCTACACCTATATCCTCGACGACAACGCCGCGTGGCTGGCCTTCACCAAGGGCGGGCTGGAGGACATCAACCGCGAATACAGCTCGCGCAAATGGGCGACGGCCTACAATTTTCCGGCATTCCAGGCCGGCGACGTCGTGAAGAAGGACTTCCAGACCAAGGCGCCGGAACCGATGCAGGGCTTCGTCCTCAATCAGCGGCGGGCGCTGTTCCAGGACCGGCTGGTGCGTGAGGCGCTGACCATCCCGTTTGATTTCGAGAGCATGAACCGCACCCTGTTCTTCGGCTTCAACACCCGCACATCGAGCTATTTCCAGGGCACCGAACTTGCGTCGAGCGGATTGCCGCAAGGCCAGGAACTGGAGATCCTGGAAAAATACCGCGACAAGCTGCCGCCCGAACTTTTCACCCAGGAATTCAAGCTGCCGGTCTACGATTCGCCGCAAGCGGAACGGAAGTACCTGAAACAGGCGGTCGATCTTTTCGCCAAGGCGGGCTGGATGATCAAGGGCGGCAAGATGGTCAATGCCAAGACCGGCGTGCCGTTCAAGTTCGAAATCCTCGGCTGGAACGACACCGATCAAGTGATCGCCAGCCCCTACATCGCCAATCTGCGCAAGATCGGTGTGGACGCCACTTTGCGCATCATCGACCAGACCCAGTACATCAACCGCGTCAACAATTTCGATTTCGATGTCGTCACCGGGATTCTGCAGCAGTCGGATTCGCCGGGCAACGAGCAACGCGACTTCTGGAGCTCTAAAGCCGCCGACTCGCCAGGTTCGCGCAATCTGATGGGCATCAAGAATCCGATCGTCGACGCACTGGTCGACCGCATCATCTTCGCCACCGATCGCGACGATCTCGTCGCCGCCACCCACGCGCTCGATCGCATCCTGCTGTGGAATTTCTACGTCGTGCCGCAATATTACCGGTCCGCGGTCTGGCTGGCCTACTGGAACAAGTTCGGCTTTCCAGACAAGCAACCCGCCTATGTCGGTGCCGACATCGATTCCTGGTGGGTCATTCCCGACAAGGAAAAAGCGCTGGCGGCCAAATACAGGGGCGGCGATTGATGGCGGTCCTGCCTCGTCGCGACTTTCTCGCCCTCGGCACGGCAGCAGCTGCGGCAACTCTGCTGCCCGGCAAGGCTTTTGCCGAAATTGCGACCGGCACCAAGCTGCATGGCCTGTCGGCCTTCGGCGACCTCAAATACAAGCCGGATTTCACACATTTCGACTACGTCAATCCGGATGCCCCCAAGGGCGGCCAGATGAATTTCGCGCCGCCGAACTCGACCCTCAATCAGAGCTTCCTGACTTTCAACACATTGAATTCACTGGTGTTGAAGGGGGAGGCGCCGCCGCGCACCGAACTCTGTTTCGATTCGCTGATGACTAGCGCGCTCGATGAGCCGGATGCGGTCTATGGCCTGCTTGCCGAAACCGTTACCCTGTCGCCAGACCGCAACGGTTTCCGCTTCGCGCTGCGACCGCAAGCGCGTTTCCACGACGGCTCGCCGCTGACCGCGGAAGACGTTGTCTTCGCGCTGAAGCTTTATAAGGACAAGGGCCATCCGAACCTTTCCCAGGCGTTGCGGTACATGACCGACGCGGTTGCGGCCGATCCCGCCACCCTCGATCTCACCTTCAATGGCGAACAGTCGGCGCAAAATATCCTCAAGATCGTGGGAATGCCGATCGTCTCCAAGGCCTTTTATACGGCCAATGATTTCGATGCCTCGACGATGACACCGCCACTTGGCTCGGGACCCTACAAGATTGGGCGCGTGGCGGCCGGACAGACTGTCGAATATGACCGCGTGGCCGACTATTGGGGCCGCGACCTCCCAGTGAACCGAGGCCTCTACAATTTCGACCGCATCCGCATCGACTTCTATCTCGATCGGCAGGCCGCCTTCGAAGCCTTCAAGAAAGGTGACACGCATTTTCGCGAGGAATTCACCGCGCGGGTATGGGCGACAGGCTATGACTTTCCGGCGCTGAAAGGCGGCAAGGTGGTCAAACGCGAATTTCCCGGTGAGAAAACGCCCTCCATGCAGGCTGCCGCGCTGAACCAGCGGCGTCCGCAGTTCCGCGACGAGCGGGTGCGGCAGGCGATAGCCAGGTGTTTCGATTTCGAATGGATGAAGCGGGCTTTGTTTTTTGGCTCCTACGAGCGCTCGCAATCGAACTTCGAACGGTCGGATTACAAGGCCGAAGGCATGCCCTCGCCCGGGGAATTGGCGCTGCTGGAGCCGTTCCGGGCCGAATTGCCGCCGGAGGTCTTCGGCGAAGCGGTGGTGCAGCCTGCCTCCGACGGTTCGGGCCACGACCGCAAGCTGCTGGGCGAAGCTTCGAGATTGCTCGCGCAAGCCGGCTGGAAGCGCGCGGGCAGTTTCGTCGTCAACGACAAGGGCGAGCGGCTGCGTGTGGAAATGCTGGCGGAGGATGACGGCATCGTTCGCATCTTCACCCCATGGTCCGAGAATATGAAGGCGATCGGGATCGACACCTCGATCCGGCAGGTCGATTCGACGCAATATGAACAGCGACACAGCGACTTCGACTTCGATCTCACCGTGCTCGCATGGTCGATCGGGGCGACGCCGACCGACGACGGCCTGGAGATTCTCTATGACTCTCGAATGGCGAAAACGCCGGGGCAGCGCAACTATCCCGGCACCGAAAGCAGGGCCATCGATGCGCTGATCGTGGCAGCCGGCAAGGCGAAAAGCCGAATCGAACTCGTCACGGCGCTCAGAGCGCTCGACCGGGTCTTGCGCGCGCGGCTGGACTGGATTCCAACATACTATCTGGCGAATCATCGCGTCGCCTATTGGGACATGTTCGGCTTTGTCGAGCAGAAACCCGATTTCGGCTTTCCGGTCGAGACGCTGTGGTGGTTCGATAAAGGCAAGGCGGCAAAAATTGGCAAAGGCTGAAATGTTCGCTCAACGGGGGCAGAAGGCCTGATGGGCGCCTATATCCTGCGCCGCATCCTTTTGATGATCCCGACCCTGTTCGGCATCATGGCGATATCCTTCGCCGTCATCCAGTTCGCGCCCGGCGGCCCGGTCGAACAGGTCATCGCCCGACTGACCAACCAGGGCGGCAGCGACCGCCTCGGCGGCGGTGGCGGCGACGCGGGTGCTGGCGGCAACTTCGATGTCGCTGGCGACGTCAGTTCGAAATATCGCGGGGCACAAGGGCTCGACCCGGAATTCATCAAGAAGCTGGAAAAGCAGTTCGGCTTCGACAAGCCGCCGCTCGAACGCTTCGGCATGATGCTGTGGAACTATGCCCGCTTCGATTTCGGCGACAGCTATTTCCGCGACATTTCCGTGCTCGACCTGATCCTCGAAAAAATGCCGGTGTCGATTTCGATCGGGCTGTGGATCACACTGCTGTCCTACCTGATCTCGATCCCGCTCGGCATCCGCAAGGCGGTCAAGGACGGCACTCCGTTCGACGTCTGGACCAGCGGCATCGTCATTGTCGGCTATGCCATCCCGGGCTTCCTGTTCGGCATCATGCTGATGGTGCTGTTTGCCGGCGGGTCCTTCTGGGACTGGTTTCCGTTGCGCGGCCTCACCTCGGACAATTGGGATCAATTATCCTGGTGGGGCAAGATCGTCGACTATTTCTGGCACATGACCTTGCCACTGACCGCGCTGGTGCTGTCGGCCTTCGCCACCACGACGCTGTTGACCAAGAACTCGTTCCTCGAAGAAATCCGCAAGCAGTATGTGGTGACGGCGCGGGCCAAGGGCCTGTCGGAACGACAGGTGCTCTACGGCCACGTCTTCCGCAATGCCATGCTGATCGTCATTGCCGGCTTTCCCGGCGCCTTCATCTCGGCCTTCTTCACCGGCTCGCTGCTGATCGAGAACATCTTTTCCCTCGATGGCCTCGGCCTGCTCGGCTTCAGGTCGGTGGTCGAGCGCGACTATCCGGTGGTATTCGCCAATCTCTACATCTTCTCGCTTCTGGGGCTGTTCGTCGGGCTGTTGTCCGACCTGCTCTACACCTGGGTCGATCCGCGCATCGATTTCGAGCGGAGAGACGTCTGATGTCGGAGACTAGTGCCACGGCGGAGGCGGTACCCGCGCTGATCAAGCGGCCGTTTCTGTCGCCGCTCAACAAGCGCCGCATACAGAATTTCAAAGCCAACCGGCGCGGCTTCTGGTCGTTGTGGATCTTCCTCGTCCTGTTCGTGCTGTCGCTGTTTGCCGAATTCATCGCCAACGACAAGCCGATCATCGCTTCCTACAAGGGCGAGATCCTGTTTCCGGTTCTGGTCGCCTACCCCGAAGAAAAATTCGGCGGTTTCTATGCCGTGACCGACTATCGCGACCCGGTCATCCAGGACGAGATCAACGCCAATGGCTGGATGATCTGGCCTCCGGTGCGCTACTCCTACCAGACCGTCAACAACGCCATTCCGGAAGCGGCCCCTGCCAAGCCGTCCTGGCAGTATGACGCCAAGACGCGCTGCAACCAGTATCCGCAAGGCGCTGCCGACCCTGCCTGCATCGTCGGCAACTGGAACTGGCTCGGCACCGACGACCAGGCGCGCGACGTGCTGGCGCGCGTCATCTACGGCTTCCGCATTTCGGTGTTGTTCGGCCTGATCCTGACTGCCGGCTCGGCACTGATCGGCGTCGCGGCCGGCGCCGTGCAAGGCTATTTCGGCGGTTGGACGGATCTGCTGTTCCAGCGTTTCATCGAAATCTGGTCGGCCATCCCGGTGCTCTATCTCCTGCTCATCGTCGCCGCCATCCTGCCGCCGGGCTTCTTCATCCTGCTCGGCCTGATGCTCTTGTTCTCCTGGGTGGCGCTGGTCGGCGTGGTGCGGGCCGAGTTCCTGCGCGCCCGCAATTTCGAATATGTCAACGCGGCGCGCGCTCTCGGCGTGCCCAACCGCACCATCATGTTCCGGCACCTGTTGCCCAACGCCATGGTGGCGACATTGACCTTCATGCCCTTCCTGCTCTCAGGCTCGATCTCGACGCTGACCTCGCTCGACTATCTCGGCTTCGGCCTGCCGCCCGGCTCCGCCTCGCTTGGCGAGCTACTCAAGCAGGCGCAGCGCAACCTCAACGCGCCGTGGCTCGGCATTTCCGGATTCGTCGTCATCTCGCTGATGCTGTCGCTGCTGGTCTTCGTCGGCGAGGCGACGCGCGATGCCTTCGATCCGCGCAAGACGTTCCGATGAGCGAAGCCCCCCTGCTCAGCGTACAGGACCTCAGCGTCGCCTTCGGCCAGGGCGGCGGCCAGTCGTTGGCGGTCGACCACATCTCGTTCGATATCGCCAAGGGCGAGACGGTGGCGCTGGTCGGCGAATCCGGCTCCGGCAAATCGGTCTCGGCACTGTCGGTGCTGAAGCTGTTGCCCTATCCCAGCGCCAGCCACCCCTCGGGAAGGATCCTGTTCCAGGGCGCCGACCTGCTTGTGATGAGCGAGAAGCAGTTGCGGCAGGTGCGCGGCAACAAGATCACCATGATCTTCCAGGAGCCGATGACCTCGCTCAATCCGCTGCACACGATCGAGCATCAGATCGTCGAGATCCTGAAGCTGCATCAAGGCATGGCCGACCGCCCGGCCAGGGGGCGCACGCTGGCCTTGCTCAACGAGGTCGGAATTCGCGATCCGCACAAGCGCCTCGATGCCTATCCGCACCAGTTGTCCGGTGGCCAGCGCCAGCGTGTGATGATCGCCATGGCGCTGGCCAACGAGCCAGAACTTTTGATCGCCGACGAACCGACGACGGCGCTCGATGTCACCGTGCAGGCGCAGATCCTCGAATTGCTGGCCGGCTTGAAGAGCCGCAAGGACATGTCGATGCTGTTCATCACCCATGATCTCGGCATCGTGCGCAAGATTGCCGACCGGGTCTGCGTGATGACCAAGGGCAAGATCGTCGAGACCGGCCCGACCAAGGAGATCTTCGCCAATCCGCAGCATGCCTATACAAGGCATCTGCTGGCGGCCGAGCCGAAAGGCAAACCGCCGGCGGCCAATGCCGCCGCCAAGCCTGTGATGACCGGCAAGGACATAAAGGTCTGGTTCCCGATCAAGCAGGGCTTCTTCCGCCGCACCGTCGACAATGTAAAGGCGGTCGACGGCATCGATGTCACCGTGCGCGCCGGCCAGACGCTGGGTGTGGTCGGCGAATCCGGCTCGGGCAAGACAACGCTCGGCCTGGCGCTGGCACGCATGATCTCGTCGACCGGGAGCATCCAGTTCAACGGCCGCGACATCAACCAGCTGTCCTTCAACGCCATGCGGCCGCTCAGGCGCGAATTGCAGATCGTCTTCCAGGATCCGTTCGGCTCGCTCAGCCCGCGCATGTCGATCGCCGAGATCATCGAGGAAGGCCTGAAGATCCACGAGCCGAAGCTGTCGCCCGACCAGCGCGACGACAAAGTGGCCGATGTGCTGAAGGAGGTCGGGCTCGACCCGGCGACACGCAACCGCTATCCGCACGAGTTCTCCGGCGGCCAGCGCCAGCGCGTTGCCATCGCACGCGCCATGGTGCTCAACCCTCGCTTCGTCATGCTGGACGAGCCGACATCGGCGCTCGACATGAGCGTGCAGGCGCAGGTCGTCGACCTTTTGCGCAGCCTGCAGGCCAAGCACGACCTCGCCTATCTTTTCATCAGCCATGACCTGAAGGTCATCCGCGCGCTGGCCAACGACGTCATCGTCATGCGCAATGGCAGGATTGTAGAAGCCGGTTCTTCCCAGCAGATTTTTGAAAACCCGCAAACAGACTATACTCGGGCGCTGATTTCGGCCGCCTTCAAGATAGAGACGGCGCCGGTCGGCATCGTCAGCGAGTGACGAGAGCAATTCCGGGAAGTGTGAAACGGTTTTCCCGGGAAAAGCGCATAGTGCTTTCCGTTGGGAACTGCTCCAAACAAAAGAGAGCGGTTCAGCGTTTCCCGGAAATGATGAACGGTAGCGTAAACAGGGACGAGAAGACTGCAATGGAAAAAGGCCGCATCCTGCTTGCCGTCACCGGCTTTCATCCGCAGCGCTGGCGCGAACTCCTGTCGGCCGAACGCGAGGTGGTGCTGGAGCCAAACGGCGCCAGCGACCCGTCGATCACCTATGCCGTGGTGTGGAAGCAGAAGCCGAACATCCTGGCGTCGCTGCCCAATCTGCGCGCCATCTTCTCGATCGGCGCCGGCGTCGACCATATCTTCGCCGACCCCGGCCTGCCCGACGTGCCGATCGTCAAGGTCGTCGCCGACAACCTCACCCAGTACATGACCGAATATGTTGTCTGGCGGGTTCTCGACCATCACCGCCAGGGCCTGCTCTACCGGTCGCAGCAGTCGAAGAAGATCTGGCACGAGCCACCGCAAAGGCCGGCCGCTGACATTTCGGTCGGTATCATGGGGCTCGGCAGTCTCGGCCGCGCCGCGGCCTCGGTGCTGCTATCGCTCGGCTTTGCCGTCAATGGCTGGTCGCGAGGCGAGCGGCCGATGCAAGGCGTCGCGACCTATTCCGGCGAGGCCGGACTCATTCCCTTCCTCAAGGCAACCGACATCCTGGTGGTGCTTTTGCCGCTGACGCCGGACACAAAGGGCATCATCAACTATGGCGTGCTGAAGGAATTGAGGAAGCGCAACGGCCTCGGCGGCTCGGTGCTGATCAATGCCGGGCGCGGCCGCCTGCAGAAGGACGCCGATATTTTGCGGGCGCTGGGCGACGGCACGCTGAAGGAGGCGAGCCTGGATGTGTTCGAGGTTGAACCGTTGCCGAAGACCAGTCCGCTGTGGGGACATCCAAAAGTGTTCGTGACGCCTCACGCGGCGGCGACCTCCGACCCTGTCCATTTGGCGCCAATCATGCTGCGCCAGATGGACGCCTTCGAGCGCGGCGAAAAGCTCGACAATCTCGTGGACCGCAAGGCGGGGTACTAACCTGGCAGGGCGAACTTCTTCTGCTTGTCCGGCTGGCCGCATTCGCGACGATCGATCGACCGGTTCATGGCATCGATCTCGCCGCTCGCCTTGTCGGTGTCGCGCTTGGCCTTGGAGCGCATGTCCGGCGTGAACGGGCCGAAGCCCATCGCCGGATTGGAGAAGGTCGGCTTGGCCTTGGTCGGAAGGTTGTATTGTTGCGCCAAACCGTTGCGCTGCGCCAGCAACTGGTCGCACGGCACGCTGTCGTACTGCAGGGAAGACTGGATGTTGGCGTCCTGGCGTTCCGACATCGAAGTGCCGCCGACGCAGCCGGCAGTCAGCAGGCAAGATGCCAAGATCATCATGTTCCAGCGCATCGACTATGCTCCTCTGATATCCCGCCCTGACGCGACCAGATCGCAAATATCAGTCGCGCATGCAAATCGGACTTTTTCGCGAATCCGACGAGAGATTGCAGCCTCAACCCGCTGGCAACCTGCCTGCCACAACGACCAGCCCATTGACGGGTTCCCGCCGGTCCTGCCGGATCACGGTTGTTTCCAGCGACAGGACCGAAAATCCGTTGGCAGCCAGGATGTCCCGCACATAGTGTTGCGCATGCGCGTAGCGGCGTGATGGCTGCAAGACAAAATCGCCACTGCCGGCCAGCCTCTCGACGGAAAACGCGAAAAGGCCATCGCTGGCCAGCAAGCCGGCAATCGTCTTCACAACGCCGCCCAGCGCGCCGACATAGATGAAGACATCGGCCACCGTCACCAGATCGGCTTTCGGACCGGCATAGGAAAAATCCCGCAGATCGGCCTTGCCGAGGAAATCATAGGCGCCCTTGGCCCGCGCCTGCTTCAGCATCCTGGCCGAGATGTCATAGCCCTCCAGCCGATCGGCGATCGGCCGCAGCTTCTGCCCCATCAGGCCGGTGCCGCAGCCGAGATCCAGCGCCAGCGGGAAGCGCCCCGGCCTTGCCGTTCGAATGGCCTGATCGAGCAACTCAGGCAGCCGGTAGCCCAGTCTGTCGACCAATGATTCATCGAAACTCTCGGCATAATGGTCGAACAAGGTCTCCACGAAGGCACTGGGGAGTGCATCGACCGCCGGCGCCTTGCCGATCAATTGCAGGTTCAGCGCAGCGCCTTGATGATCGGATGGATCGAGTTGCAGCGACATCGTCCAGGCCTGCGCAGCCAGATCCGGTGCGCCCGCCGCAAGCTGTATTTCGCCGAGGCGAAACCAGCCCATCGCCCATAGCGGCGTCATTTCCAGCGCACCGAGCAGCAATTCCGCCGCCGCCGCATGATCGCCATCCGCATGAAGCATCTCGGCATAGTCGGCACGGCGATCGGCGTTCAAGTCGCCGGACGAGGCCTGAAGCGGTTTCATGGCGATGGGTCCTGTCGGCGGATCGAGCCGGCGGTGCTGTATGCGGGAGTCAGCAGTCACTTACAACAGGCTTCCCGCAGCGGAATTATATCCTATCTTGGGGATCATGCGCGCCAGCGACCTGCTTCATCCCCGGCCCGAGGGCCTCTATTGCCCGCCGGGCGATTTCTTCATCGACCCGGTGCGGCCAGTCGACCGGGCGCTGATCACGCATGGCCATTCCGACCATGCACGCTCCGGCCACCGCTCGGTGCTGGCGACGCAACAGACGCTCGACATCATGGGTCTGCGCTATGGCGAGGACTTCGCGGGAACAACGCAAGCGGCACAGCTCGGCGAGACGATTGCCCTCAACGGTGTCAGCGTCAGCTTCCATCCAGCCGGCCATGTGCTGGGCTCGGCACAGATATCCGTCGAGCATCAGGGCACGCGCATCGTCGCTTCCGGCGACTACAAGCGGCAGAGGGACGCGACTTGCGCGCCATTCGAGCCGATCCAGTGCGATGTGTTCATCACCGAAGCGACCTTTGGCCTGCCGGTGTTTCGCCATCCACCCGATACCGACGAGATCGCCCGCCTGCTGAAATCGGCGGCGCAGTTTCCCGAACGCTCGCATCTGGTCGGCGCCTATGCGCTGGGCAAGGCACAGCGGGTGATGCGGCTGTTGCGCGACGCCGGCTACGACCGGCCGCTCTACATCCATGGCGCGCTGGCCAAACTTAGCGAGTATTACCAGAGCCAGGGCATCGACCTGGGCACTCTCGAACCGGCAACGGTGGAGGGCGGCGACCAAGATTTCGCGGGCGCCATCGTCGTCGGCCCGCCATCGGCCTTCGCCGACCGCTGGGCGCGCCGCTTTCCCGATCCGATCTCGTGCTTTGCCTCCGGCTGGATGCGCATTCGCCAGCGCGCCAAGCAAGGCGGTGTCGAATTGCCGCTGATCATCTCGGACCATGCCGACTGGGACGAGCTGACCGCCACCATCCAGGAGACCGGAGCCGAGGAAATCTGGGTGACGCATGGCCGCGAGGAAGCGCTGGTTCGCTGGTGCGAACTCGAAGGCATCGCGGCGCGACCGCTGCACCTGGTCGGCTACGAGGACGAGGGCGATTGAGGGCATGAACCGCTTCGCCGAACTTCTCGACCGTCTTGTCCTGACGCCGTCGCGCAACGGCAAGCTGACCTTGCTGACCGACTATTTCCGCACTGTGGAGGATCCCGACCGCGGGCTGGCGCTGGCCGCCATCACCGGCGATCTCAACATCGCCGCGGTCAAGCCCGCGATGCTGCGCACGCTGGTCACCGAGCGCATGGATCCGGTGCTGTTCGGCTATTCCTACGACTATGTCGGCGATCTTGCCGAAACGGTGTCGCTGGTCTGGCCGCAAACGCCCGGAAACATCCCGAACCGCGAGCCCACGCTTGGCGAGGTCGTCGCCAAACTGCAGGCGGCTAGCCGGTCCGACGGCCCCAAGGTGCTGGCAGGGCTGCTCGACAGCGCCGGCATCTCGGCGCGCTTTGCCATCATCAAGCTGGTCACCGGCGGCCTGCGCATCGGCGTGTCGGCGCGGCTGGCCAAACAGGCGCTGGCGGATTTCGGCGCCGTCGATGTCAGCGAGATCGAGGAGCTCTGGCACGGGCTGTCGCCGCCCTACACGACACTGTTCGCGTGGCTGGAAGGCAAGGCCGAAAAGCCCAGGAATACGGCGATGGCGTTGTTTCGCCCGGTGATGCTGTCGAACCCGGTCGGTGACGGCGATCTCGAAAAGCTCGATCCGGCGGATTATGCCGCCGAATGGAAATGGGACGGCATCCGCGTCCAGGCGGCGGCCGAAGGCGGCATCCGCCGGCTCTATTCGCGTACCGGCGACGATGTCTCCGGCGCCTTTCCGGACCTCGCCGACGCCATGCATTTTTCCGCCACCCTCGACGGCGAGTTGCTGGTGGGCGATCCCCGGGAGGCAACGGGAACCTTCTCGGATTTGCAGCAGCGACTGAACCGCAAGACGGTGACGCCGAAGATGCAGCAGCGGTATCCGGCCTTCATGCGCTGCTACGATCTGCTGCAGATCGGCGACGAGGATTTGCGCGCGCTGCCGTTTCGCGAGCGGCGCGGCCGCCTCGAAAGCTTCGCCGGGACGCTCGACCCGAGTCGTTTCGATCTGTCGCCCTTCGTCGATTTCACAGACTGGCAGGCGCTGGAGGAGCTGCGGCGGGCACCGCCGCACCCGATCATCGAAGGTGTGATGCTGAAGCGCTGGGACTCAGCTTATGTCGCCGGCCGGCCGAAGGGCCCGTGGTTCAAGTGGAAACGCGATCCGCACACGGTGGACGCGGTGCTGATGTATGCGCAGCGCGGCCATGGCAAGCGCTCCAGCTTCTATTCGGATTACACGTTCGGCGTCTGGTCGGGCGGGGAAGGCGAGGAGGAACTGGTGCCGGTCGGCAAGGCCTATTTCGGCTTCACCGACGAGGAGCTGAAGCAGATCGACAAATATGTCCGCGACAACACGGTCGAGCGCTTCGGCCCGGTGCGCTCGGTACGGGCCGACCGCGACAACGGCCTGGTGCTGGAAGTGGCCTTCGAAGGGCTCAACCGCTCGACCCGGCACAAATCAGGCGTCGCCATGCGCTTTCCCCGCATTTCGCGGCTGCGCTGGGACAAGCCAGCCAACGAGGCCGACCGCATCGAGACGCTGCAGGCGCTGCTCGACCGCTAGTCCTGTCCGGCGCTCTTAAGGCTCGACGGAGACGCGAATCTCGTAGATGTCGGCGGCCTTACCCTGCTTGTCGAAGTCGGAATTGATCGCGATCGTGCCGGCCGAACCCGGACGCTTGTCGGGAAACTGGACGTCGAACAGATATTCGTTCTGCTGCTGGCCTACCGCATAGCGCTTGCGGCCGCAGTCACCCAACTCGCCAAAATTGCAGTCGACGGAAATCTGCGTCTCCTTGCCTTCTTCGGAGCGGGCGATGATGTCGAACACGGCATGTTTGCCGGCGAGCTTCTCCAGCACGCCTTGTCCGACATCGAAGCTGATCGCCGAACCGGAGGCGCCGGAACGGATGCGCAGGAACGAACCGGTATCGTCCTTCATCACCTCAGCCTTGGCGTCCGACGGGGCGCTGACATGCGACGCATCGGCCGGCGAAAACACGTTGATCCAGTCGCGCGCCTGGTCCGCGGCACCGGGCTTTGCCGGGCCCCCGTCGGCCGGTGCGAAATCGTCGTCGTCGACGGTCGGTGGCGCTTGCGGCGGGGCGGTATCGAGCTGCGCCTGTGTCTTGAACACGCCCGTCTGCACGGCGAAGAACAGGCCAATGCCGACAGCGGCAAGCAGCGTCACGGTCAGGAAGATGGCGGTCAGCGGCAAGCGACGCCCTCGAATGCGCCGTTCATCGCGATCGGGCGCCACTTCCGTCGCCGCGCCGGCCGAGGCCGGAGCCGACATGTCGATGGCCGGAGCGTCGGGAAGAGCGGCGTCCGGCATGATGTCGGGAACGACGGGCAGCACGCGCGAGCGTGGCGCATCGGAAGCGGATTGCGCGGGGCCATCGACGGCGGGTGACGGTGCCTTTTGGCCGGTCTCGACCGCAGGCGCCGCGCCAGCCCCAAGCTCGACCGCCGGTGCATCGCCTTGCGGGCCGACATCCGGCACCGCCGGCAGGAACTCGGATTCGATTTCGGTGATTTTCGCCTGGATCGCCTTGCGGCGCTTGATGGCGACTTCCACGGTCACGCCGGGATTGGCCTGGAGCGCGCGATCGAGCGCGGCAAACGCCGATCGATAGACCCGTTCGCGGAACGCGCGGTCCTCGGCATTGCCTCTCTCCAAGGCGTTCCGGATCGCTTTTTCGATCGCGTCCAAGCGGGTCCCTCTGTCCGTTCGCCAACCTTGCCGTGATCGTTAGCCGCAGGCGGCCAATCAATCAACGGGCGAGCGGCGCATTCTGCCTTGGAGAGGTGTCCAAAGTCCATGCCGGCGCCGTTCCGGCAACAAAATCAGCATTTTCATCGATTTTCGCGCGCAGGAAGGTGCACGCCACGCCGTGATGTCACGTCGCGACTGATTGGCAAACAACGCGGAGGCCGGCTTTCGACGGCGGCACGACATCCTCGCATGAATTGCCAAGTCGCATCTTGAATTCGCGGCCGGTTGCGTCTATCACCCCCGCATCTTGGAGGCCTCGGCCTCCCGGGCCGCTTTAGCTCAGTTGGTAGAGCACCGCATTCGTAATGCGGGGGTCGCGTGTTCGAGTCACGCAAGCGGCACCAACAACTTCACCTGTGTCTTCGACCGTCCTTAGCGTTGAGCATGCCGCGCTCCGAGTAGTGCCTGTTGTCACGCCCCCTGCCCTTTTGAACATCTATAGGCGCCATCCAACCGCCTTCCTCGACGATTGCTTCGGCGATATATTCCGTGAGGTCGCCGACTTCATCCTGAATATCTTCCGCGGCAATGCCTTCTTCTTCCGCATCCGCGATGCACTGGCTGGCGAGTTCTTCAGCGGCGTCGACACCAACCGGCACGATGGTCGGTTTCTCGATCACATGCTCCTCAATCCAATCTCCAACAAAATGGGCGGCTCGATTGACGATGAGGTCTGCATCCTCCGACAGTTCCGCTTCTGCTTTCAGATCGTCCTTGGTCAACGCCTTCATGGGACTCACCGTTTGATGGGGATCACCTTCCAACGCCCTTCATTGCCAAAAGATGCACGAGTTCGGCGAGAAATCTTTCTCACTCCGCATGCTGTTCAACCGTCGGCGACCCTTGATGCGGGATCGCGGGAACAGGGTGCCCTGCCCCCGCGTTATCGGGCACGCTTCGGACATCGGTTCGGGGACATGGAGGCGGGCTATGGAAGACTTAGTGTTCGACACACCGGTCAAAGTGCGTCTGCGCAAAGGCGCCAAGATCCGGCAGATTGGTTCGACCCATGAAGCGGGCATCCTGGCCGAACGTGGCGCTGAGTAAGGCGCGCCCGATGGCGTCGAAAGCGCAACGAAGCCAGCAGGCGAGCGGCAAGCCATCCTCATTGATCGATGCAGAAGCGGCCAATCGCGCGGCATCGACGACAGAAGGCAGCAAGGCCAGTCTTCGGTCTGAGCGTGGAGATCGCGGGCGCGAAGCAGCCTGGCCGTCGCAGATCCCGGCGCTCGGCTGGAAGGATATCTTCTGGCGCTTGTGGGAAGAATTCAACAAGGACCGGGTTCTGCTGGTGGCGGCCGGCGCGACCTTCTACCTTTTGCTGGCACTGTTTCCGGCGCTGGCCGCATTCATTTCAATCTATGGTTTTGTCGCGGACCCGGTCACAGTCGCGGACCACGTCGCCTATCTCGGCGGATTGCTGCCGTCAGGTGGATTGGATCTCATTCGAGACCAGTTGCAGGCCCTGGCCAGACAGAAACCGGGCGCTCTCGGAACAGGCTTCTTCATCGGCCTCGGCATCGCGCTTTGGAGCGCCAACAGCGGCATGAAGGCGCTCTTCGATGCGATGAACATCGCCTATGAGGAGCGCGAGAAACGCAGCTTCATCACCCTCAACCTGATGTCGATCCTGTTCACGGTGGGCGCCTTGCTGATCGGCATCGTGCTGTTGCTGACGGTCGGCGTTGTCCCGACATTGTTGCGCTATTTCTACCTTGATGCCTGGATGGAAACGTTGGTTGCGGTCTCTCGCTGGCCGGTCCTGATAGGTGCCATGCTGACCGGCATTTCCCTGCTCTATCGCTTCGGGCCAAGCCGGGAGCATGCGAAATGGCGATGGCTGAGCTGGGGAGCTTTGATTGCGACAGCGGTGTGGATCGTGGCATCGTGGCTGTTCTCGTTCTATCTTCAGCATTTCGCCAACTACAACGCCACCTACGGGTCGCTTGGCGCGGTTGTCGGCTTGATGATGTGGACATGGATTTCAGTCATCATCCTCATCGCCGGCGCCGCCATCAACGCCGAAATGGAGCATCAGACGGCCATCGACTCGACCACAGGCGCGGCGCTGCCCATGGGAAAGCGCGGCGCGGTCGTCGCCGACACATTGGGCAAGATTGCCGATTGACACGGCACATCGCCGATCAACCATTCGGTAACGCTTGCCGACCTCAACGCCCAGTCTCACCGCCCCATACGCGCAATGTCCGGAGCGTGATTGAGTAGCGATGCTCGGCCAAAGGCGGAATGCTGTGTTCCCATTCGCTGCGCGCCGGACCTGATATGAGATAGGCCGATCGCGGCTCGACCGTAATGGTCTGGCGATCCCACTTCTCGCCATTCTTGCGGCGCAGCCTGAAATCGCATGGCGCCAAGAGCGAAACGCCCGCAATCGACTCATAGTGCGGTTTGTCGCGATGCCAGCCAATGCCGGCGCCAGGTCGATATTCATTGATCAGGACCTGGGCGAAGTCCTGTTCCGGAATGCCTGCAAACGCAGCGACCTTTTGTCGAAGCGGCAGCAGAAACTCCGGTATTGGGGGCGCCTCGATCACTTGGCGTTGCTGATAGTCGTAACGCGCTCCGAAGCTGGCGACGTGGCGATTGGCGAGATGACCGTGGAAATCGAACGGTTCGAATGTTAGTTCCTGAAGCTCGCCGACCATAAAGGACTCGTCATCGCGCGTAATAAGGTCCGACAGGTAACGGAAACCGTCCGGAAACGCCGTGGTTAAGCCGAACAGATCATGCTGAAAATATGCGACGCCTGAGACCATGGGTCATAGATGGTCCAAAAGGCATATTGGACAAGGCGTGCCTGAACCTTGCGCCTGCGGCCGTCACTTCCAAATTTCCGGAACGCACAGAATGTGCAGGGGGATTGAGTGGAGGCCTCGCCTCGGGATCGAACCGAGGCTTCAGAGATTTGCCGTCTCCAGCGTAGCCGCTCCGCCACGAGGCCATCGCTGTCCAAGTAGAGGCCAAATATTTACGGAAAGGTTAAGACCGAAGAGATAGAACGGACCGCCGCGATGCGCTCGAGGGATGCACTGCTGGTGCAAAGGATTGCGATGCCGGCGAAGCACATCTGCCATTGTCGGGACCCCGGTTTGATGTGAAACTCGTGGCTCAGCATGGGAGGTCAAAAATGCCCAACAATTTCAAGACCGGAGACGTCGTCAAGCTGAAATCCGGAGGCCCCAGGATGACGGTCAGCGATGGCGCGGCCTCGGGCATGTATCTGTGCCACTGGTTCAATCGCGAGGGCGAGGTGTGGACCCCGCAACATGCCGGGTTCAAGCCTGAACAACTGGTTGCGGCCGACCAATCCGACTAGCGGCCGGGCCGACTCGGCGCACATCTGCGCCGGCGCGTCGATTCAGGCCTGCTGCATCTGTTCCCTAAAGCCGCGCCGCTGCATGCGCTTGCGGCGCTTCAATCCGTTGCCGCCGCTAGATATCTCAGCCGAGTGGATCCGGCCCCAGCGTCGCCACAGTCTTCAGCGCGCCGTCGAGCATGTCGCCGTTCTCGTCCTTCAGCGCCATCTCGCGCAGGCGGCGGATCCAGTCGGCGGCGTCGGCGCGGCCCTTGACCAGATCGAGCGCCGACAGCACGCGGTCGAATTTGGACTGCGCACGAACATGGGTGTCGCTGTAGCCCTTGATCAGCCGTCGGCAATTGAGGATCTCGACAGCCAGCGCATAATCCTGGGGCACATGGTCGAGAGCCAGCGCGTACCAGCGATCGAGATGCGCGATCTCGACCTTGTGGCGCAGCAGGCTGCGGCGCCAGCGGCGCAGGCCGCCGATGAACCAGAGTGCTGCAAAGCCGGCAAAACTGTCGGTGCGGATGCGGCGGCCGTGGTTGATGCGGCGGTCGAGAAAGGCGGCGAGCTTCGGCCGGCTTTCGATGTAGCTGCCCAGACCCGCCGGCAGCGTGCCGCAGAATTCCTCGATGCGCGGATGGAAATATTCGGTCACCTGTAGGATCGAGCCGTCCCTGACGCCGACCTCGCGGCGCACGCGTTTGTCACGCGTCGAGCGTGTCTTGAGATCGGCGACGCGGATCATATCGTCGTAGCACAGCGCGTTGGCCAGATGCTTTGCGGCGGCGATCGACAGGTTATAGTCGCGATCCGGCTCGTCCAGTGCGACCGCCTTGTCCAGCCGGTCGAAATACTCGCGCCCGTAGGCGATATCCTGATAGTCGACGACCTTTCGCAGGCCCCTGAGCGCCATGTCGCGCACAGCCATTGGCAACAGGTCGATGCGGGCGGCCAAAGCCTGCCAGCCTTCCAGCAGGTTTTGCGGGCCACTCACCTTTCCTGTGCCCAAGGCAGATTCGACAATCACGGGCTCGGCCGGCTTCAGCGCCGGCGCTGCCGTGCCGCGCGCGCGGTCAAACGCAGCGCCGAAGGCGGCGAGGCTGGCCTTGACGCCCCGGCCGCCGGCACCGATCGCCTGCTCATAGCTCTCGCGGGTGAACGGCAGCGCGTCGGACCCCGCCAGTGCGCCAAGCAGGCTGGCCGAGATCATCGAGCCGTTGTCGGCGGCGATCTTTTCCATGTCGAAGGCGATGAATCGCTTCGAAGCGGCCTCCGCCGTAGCATGCACCTTGGACGACGAGGCCCGGCCATCGCCCGGTTCGATTTTTTCCGACACGGCGGCGATGCGGTGCGACGAGGCGATCAGCGTGGTGCGCTCAGGCGTGACGAAGCCGCGGATGATGGCGCGGCCGGCTTCCATCAGTTCAGCGGCGATCAGGATGTCGACATCGCCCTGCGAGGGCGACAATGCGAAGACCGGCAGCCGGCCGGTGTCGCGGGCCATCTCGACATAGTAGATGGTAGCGCCGGTGCGCTGGGCGACGCCGGCGACCGAGGTCGATTGCGCGACAAAGCCGTTGCGCTCGGCGACATCGGTGATCCAGTCGGCCAGCACGCCGCCGCCCTGGCCGCCGACCGCCAGCACGGCAAGCTTGATGACGCGCTCGTCACCCTCGGCCCCGGCCCCCGGGCGAAATGGCGGGACAGCGTCAAGCATCGGCGAAGGTCAGGCGCCGGCTTTCGCGGCGGCGCTGCAACAGGCTGATGGCGGCGCGGCGCGTGGATTCCAGGAAACGGTCCCAGCGGCTCGGATTGTGCACGACATCGGCGCGGTAGAAGGACGGACACAGCACCGCCGCATCGGCAACCTCGCCGCAATTGCCGCAGCCGACGCAGCTCTGGTCGATATGCGCCACCGGATCGTCGCGCAGCGGATCGTCTGTTGACTTCACCGACAGCGATGGGCAGCCGGAGAGACGCATGCAGGCATGGTCGCCGGTGCAGATGTCCTCGTCGACACCGAACTTCGGTTTCACCACGCGCTCGCCGCCCTTGATTGCCTTGTCGACCAACGGCTTTTCGCGGCGCTGCCGGTTGAGCATGCATTCGGAGGATGCGACGATGACCTTCGGCCCCTTTTCTTCCGTCGTCAGCGCCTCGCGCAACGTGTCCTGCATCTTGGTGACGTCATAGGTGCGGTCGACATGGCGCAGCCATTTGACGCCCATGCCTTTGACCGCCTCGGTGATCGGATGCTTCGTCGACTTGGTCTTGTTGCCGGCGCGGGACGACAGGATGTCCTGTCCGCCGGTCGCTGCCGAATAGAAATTGTCGACGATGACAATAACGCCGTCGTTCTTGTTGAACACCGCATTGCCAATCGAAGAGGTCAGGCCGTTGTGCCAGAAGCCGCCGTCGCCGACAAAGGAGATCGAGCGGCGTTTGGCGTCGGGCGAATTGAACGCTGAGGCCGAAGCCGGCCCTAGCCCGTAGCCCATGGTGGTGGCACCGAGTTCGAAAGGCGGCATGATCGAGAACAGATGGCAGCCGATGTCGGAGGCGATGTGATGCTTGCCCAGCTCCTGTTCGACCAGTTTTGTCGCGGCAAAGATCGGCCGTTCCGGGCAGCCGATGCAGAAGCCCGGCGGACGGCCCGGCACGACATTGATCAGGTCGGCTGCGTCGACGCCGTCGCCGATCTTGTTGGGGGCACGCACCTCGCCCGGCAGCAGATGCGGCGCCTCGGCGCGCAGGAAGGCGCCGATGCCGTCGAGCATGACCTGGCCGGTGTATTCGCCGGCCATGGGCAAATGCTCCTTGCCGACCAGCCTGGTGCCACGCCCGGCCTTGTGCAGCATCGAAGCGAATGCCTGCTCGATGTAGTTGGGCTGGCCTTCCTCGACGACGAGCACCGACTGCTTGCCCTCGCAGAAAGACAGGAACTCGTCATCGATCAAGGGATAGACGGCGTTAAGTACATAGAGCGGCACGTCGGTGTCGCCATAGGTGTCGGCAAGGCCGAGCCGCTGCAGCGCGCGGATAACCGAATTGTACATGCCGCCCTGCATGACGATGCCGACCGAGCCGTGGTCCGACCCGAAGAATTCGTTGATCTTGTTCTTGCGGATGAAGTCCACCGCCGCCGGCCAGCGCTTCTGCACCTTCTCCTTCTCGTGCAGGAAGGAGGCGGGCGGCAGCACGATGCGGCCGGTGTCGCGGCGCGGCGCGTCAAGCGCATCGGCGACCGTCATGGGCGGCCGCTTGTTGTCCTTGGCGATGAAATGGCCGTGAACGTGGCAGCAGCGGATGCGGACCTGGAGCATGACCGGCGTGTTGGAAATCTCCGACAGCTCGAAGCCGTCCTCCACCGCCTTGACGATCGAGGGCAGATTGGGGCGCGGATCGAGCAGCCAGACCTGGCTTTTCATGGCGAAGGCATGGCTGCGCTCCTGCATGATCGAGGAGCCCTCGCCATAGTCCTCGCCGACGATGATCAGCGCACCGCCGGTGACGCCGCCGGAAGCGAGATTGGCCAACGCATCGGAGGCGACATTGGTGCCGACGGTCGACTTGAAGGTCGCCGCACCACGGATCGGGTAATGCACCGAAGCGGCCAGCATGGCGGTGGCGGTGGCTTCCGAGGCACTGGCCTCGAAATGCACGCCGAGCTCGCCCAGAATGTCCTGCGCGTCGGCCAGCACGTCCATCAGGTGGCTGATCGGCGCGCCCTGATAGCCGCCGACATAGCCGACGCCGCATTGCAGCAGCGCCTTGGTGATGGCGAGGATGCCTTCGCCGGCAAATTCCTCGCCGGCGCCGAGCCTGAGCTTTTCGACTTCCTTGGCAAAAGAACGTTCGGCCATTTCTTCAATCCTTCCGTTGCCGCCGGCCTATTGTCGCCTGGCACTGGCGGCGCGTAGGTCTAGATGTCGTGCTTGCGAATGTTCTTGAGCATCTTCTGCAGTGTCGCGATCAGCGCCACGTATTCGGCATCGTCGACGTCGTCGAACATCGCCTCGAACGCGTCATGCATGGCTGGCCAGGCGCGGGTGAACTCGGCACGGCCGTCATCGGTCAGGAACACGTGGCGGATGCGGCTGTCGGTGACACCTTGCTCGCGCCGCACAAGACCCTGGCCCTCCAGCGAGTCGAGCGTCCGGCTCAAGGTCGACTGCTCGATGACCGTATAGACCGAGAGGTCGTTGACGGTGATGCCGTCGGTGACCGACAGGACGGCCAGCGTGCGAACCTGCGGGATGGTCAGGCCCTGCTTGCGGAAATCATCGCGCAAGGTGGCGTTGTAGCGGCCCATGATGCGGTTCATCAGATAGGGCGCGAATTGCTGCAGGCCGATCTGCCCCAGGGTCGAAATGCGCTGGCGCTTTTCGGCAACCTTCTGCTCCATCACAGTCTCCCCGCCAGGAGAAAGCCGGAGCCGCCGCCAAGGCCCGCACCCGGATGGGTCGAGGCGCCGATATGGTAGAGGTTCTTGATACCAGTCTGGTGGTTGCGGCTGGTCTTGAGCGGCCGCCACAGGAACGACTGGTCGATGGTCGAGGAACCGCCGTAGGGGTCACCGCCGACCAGATTGATGTTCATTGCCTCCAGATCGGCCGGGGAATAGGCGCGGCGTGCGATGACGCTGTCCTTGAAACCATCGATATGGCCGGCAAGGATGGCCTCGACACGATCCGCATAGGCTTCGCGCAGCGTGTCTGTCCATTGCCCGTCAGCCGGCGCCTGCAGCGTGCCGGCGGCATCGCCCTTGATGTGGCGAGGTGCCTCGGGCAGTTGCAGCCACAGGATCGCCTTGCCTTCAGGGCAGCGCGACGGATCGAGCGCATGCGGCTGGCCGACGCAGATGGTCGGCACCTCCGGCAGCATGCCGCGCGCCGCTTCGTTGCAGGCTTTCGATACGCCGTCGAGCCCGGGCGTCAGGTGTAGCAATGCCACCTTATCCAGGCCTTCGCCGCGCCATGCCGGCGGCTTGTCCAAGGCGTAGTGGATCTGGAAATTGCCTTTGCCGTAACGGTATTTCTGCGTTGCCTCAACGTCGGCTTTGGGAGCCTCGCTACCGAGCAACCGGCCGTAGAGCTGCGTCGGCGTCACCGAGCAGATGACGCTCTTCTTGGCATGGACCGTTTCGCCCGAGGCCAGCCGCACGCCGGTGGCGCGGCCCCCAGTCAGGATGATGGAGGCAACGTCCGCTTCGGTGGAGATAACACCGCCGCGCTCGGCGATGAGCGCCTCGAAGGCTGCCAGCAGGTTCTTCGCCCCGCCCTTGACGATCGGTGCGCCGGCCGCCTCGAGCGCGAAAGCGATGACCTTGGCGATCTGGCCGGAGAAAGCATCTTCCGGCCCAAGGCCGGCATGCAGCACCCAGGGCGCCCACAGCGCACGGATGGTTTCGGACTGGTAGGTGTTTTCCAGCCAGCCGCGCGCCGGCACCAGTGCCTCGCCGAGAAAGGCGGCAAGGCCACGCGGGCCGCGCCGCCAGGCATCACCGCCCAGCAGCTTCGCCGTCGGATACGACCACAGGCTGCCGCCGAGCAGGCCGAACAGCAGGCCGGCATTGCGCTCGATGCCGCCGACATCCTCCGCGTGCCGGTCGCCGTCGCCTGCCGCGATCGCATTGAGCGCCGCGACGTTTGCGGCGCGGTCGGTGCTGAGCACGGCATGGCTACCGTCCGGCCGCAGCACGCCGGTCGGCGTGCCGGTGTGGCAGAACTCCAGCCCATGCCGCGCCAGGTCGGCGCCCAGCGCCGCAAAGGCCGGCGAGGTGATGAACAGCACGAAGGTCGTGGCCATCACATCATGGATGAAGCCGGGCGCGGTGATCTCCTCGGTGCGCATGCAACCGCCGATGCGGTCGTTGCGCTCGAGGACGAGCACCTTGGCGCCCTTGCCGCCGAGCATCGCCGCGCAGACCAGCGCGTTGATGCCGCTGCCGACGATGATGTGATCCGTTTGGCTCACTTCAGCGTGCTTTCGCCTAGCCCTTCGAAACCAGCGCCAGCGCGCGGATCGGGCTGCCGGTGCCGTGTTCGATCTTGAGCGGCGCCGCGATCAGGATGGCGCCCTTTGGCGGCAACTGGTCGAGGTTGCAGAGACTGGCAAGACCGTAGCGGTTGGCCTTGTGCATCAGCGTGTGCGCCGGGAATGGCGGCTCCATGCCGCCTGCCTTGCCGGCATCGGTGCCGATCGTCTCGCTGCCCCAGCCCTTGATATCCTTGCTGATCAGGAACTGGATGGCTTCGGCCGTCGGTCCAGGGGTGTGCGGGCCGGTCTCGTTGGCATTGAGGAACTCGGCTTCCGAACCGTTGCGCTTGTACCAGTCGGTGCGCATCACCACCCACTCGCCGGCATTGATGGCACCGTGCTTGGCTTCCCATGCCTTGATGTGGTCGACGGTGAGCAGGAAATCGGGATCCGCGGCGGCTTCCTTCGAGCAGTCGATGACATTGACCGGGCCGACGAAGTTTTGCGCCGGAATGGTGTCGGTGGCGCCGTCCGGATAATCCTTGCCGCTGATCCAGTGCTGCGGCGCATCGAAATGCGTGCCCGAATGCTCGCCGAGCTTCAGCCAGTTCCAAGCCCACCACGGACCGTTCTTGTCGTAACGGGAGATGTTATGGATCTCGACCTTGGGCGTGTCGACGGCAAGCTCTGGCGGCAGCTTGATCAGTGGCGTGTCGGGCCCGAGCGGCGCCGACAGGTCGACCACCTTGATGGCGCCGGAAAGAAGCTGGCCGGCGACTTCGCCGAGGAGTTTTTGCGTGTCCATGGTCTCTGTTCCCTCTTTCGTGATGATGATCAAGGCTCGTCTCGGCCCTTAATATCCTACTAGACGAAAACATATGCATCTGCAATTATCTTTAAGCATAAAGGAAATGGGAACGGGGCGTGAGCGAGTTCGACGCCATCTTTGTCGGGGCGGGCCACAACAGTCTGGCATGCGCCGCGCATTTGGCGCTCAAAGGTTGGAAAACCGGGATTTTCGAGCGCAGCGCAACAGTCGGCGGCGCCGTCCAGACGCGCGAATTCACCCTTCCCGGCTTCCGCCACGATTTCGGCGCGATGAATCTGAGCCTGTTTGCCGGCTCGGCCTTCCACCAGAAATATGCAAATGAATTGAAAGCACAGGGACTGGAATTCGCCCCGGTCGCCGACTGTTTCGCCAGCGCCTTTCCGGACGGGCGCTGGTTCGGCGTCAGCAACGATCTGGAAAAGACCGCCGCGCGCATGGCCGCCTTCTCCGCCACTGACGCCGCGACATGGCGCGGACTGGTCGCCGCCTTTCCGGCGGAGGCCGAGCATCTGTTCCGGCTGCTGGGTTCGCCGATGAGCGCCCGCGCGCTTGCCGGCATCGCGTGGAACCTGTGGCGCAAGAAGGGTATTGCCGGCGCGCTCGATACCGGCCAACTGCTGCTGTCCTCACCCCGCGTCTGGCTGGAGCAAACTTTCGAGTCGCCGCATGTGCGGGCAACGCTCGCTACCTGGGGCATGCATCTCGACTTCGCCCCCGACATCGCCGGCGGTGCCGTGTTCCCCTATCTGGAATCGATGGCCAACCAGAGTTTCGGCATGGTGCTGGGCAAGGGGGGCGCCGACACCATCATCCGCGCCCTGTCGGGCATGGTCACGTCAGCCGGCGGCAAGATCGTCACCGATGCCGAAGTGGCCGAGATCATCGTTTCCGCCGGCAAGGCGACCGGCGTGCGGCTTGCTTCCGGTGAGACGCATACCGCGACCAGGGCGGTCATTGCCGGCGTCGCGCCCAAGGCGCTGACCGGCAAACTGCTGCCCAATGGTTCGGGTGACGCCGGCTTCGACACGGCGATGCAAAAATTCCGCCACGCGCCCGGCACGATGATGATCCATCTGGCGCTGGATGATCTGCCCGACTGGCGCGCCGGAGCGGAGCTTCGACAATTCGCCTATGTGCATCTGTCGCCGTCGCTCGATGCCATGTCGCGCACCTATCAGCAAGCGATGGCGGGGATGTTGCCGGACGAGCCGGTGCTGGTCGTCGGCCAGCCGACAGCGATCGACCCGTCGCGGGCGCCCGCAGGCAAGCATGTGCTGTGGGTGCAGGTGCGCATGCTGCCCGCCGAAATCACAGGCGATGCCACTGGCAAGATCGCCCCAGGGCATTGGGACAAGGTCAAGGAGCTCTACGCCGACCGCGCCCTCGACATCATCGAGACCTATGCGCCCGGCCTGCGAAGGAAGATCCTCGGCCAGGCGGTGTTCTCACCCATCGATCTCGAGCGTGAAAACCCGAACCTCGTCGGTGGCGACCAGGTCTGCGGCAGCCATCATCTGACGCAGAACTTTTTGTTCCG
This sequence comes from Mesorhizobium sp. Root695, assembly GCF_001428185.1. Lineage (NCBI taxonomy): Bacteria > Pseudomonadati > Pseudomonadota > Alphaproteobacteria > Hyphomicrobiales > Phyllobacteriaceae > Mesorhizobium > Mesorhizobium sp. Root695. The sequence continues at coordinate 182,363 of NZ_LMHO01000005.1, forward strand.
GCCGGCACGCGGATACGCCGGCTGGACCACGCCGGTCGGTAACCTTCATCTCACGGGGGCCGCGACATGGCCGGGCGCCGGCACCGGTGCGGCTTCCGGATACATGCTCGCGCAACAGCTTGGCGGGAGGTAGAGCCGAAGATTTCACGCAGGCGAAAGAGGGCAAGGCGCTGCTGCCCAAGAGCCTGAACAATGAACTGACGAAGCCGCGCGCAGAAAACAGAACACCAACAAGGGGAACGACCATGACAATCAACAGACGCGAATTGCTGGGATACAGTGCCGCGGCACTCGGGGTGGCCGCCGTCGGCCTGCCGCAGATCGCCAAGGCGGCCGCCGGGGAACTGACCATCGCCTACAACGTCAACCTGCCGTCCTGGGATCCGACCACCGGGCCTTCGGCTGTCAACCCGACCATCCAGGGCCTCTACCAGTCGGTGTTCGACCAGTTCATCCCGCAGAAGCCCGACCTGTCCTTCGCCCCCGGCCTGCTCACCGAATGGGGCTGGAACGACGACCGCACCAAGATCATGATGACGGTGCGCGAAGGCGTGACCTGGCACGACGGCTCGCCGTTCACTGCCGAGGACGTGGTCTGGTCGCTGCAGCGGGCGGGTGACGAGAAGACCGGCAACCCGATCCAGTTCGTCTGGAAGAACGTCAACAACTTCAAGATCGACGGCAACAAGATCACCGGCGACGTGGTGCAGTTCGACCCGGTTTATTTCAAGTGGATGTCGTTTCTGACCGGCTACATCATGCCGAAAGCCTACTACGAGAAGGTCGGCGCCGAAGGTTTCGAGAAGGCGCCGATCGGCACTGGCCCCTACATGGTCGAGAAATTCGAGCGCAACGCCTTCCTGCGGCTGAAGGCCAACCCGAACTATTGGGGCGGCAAGCCGGCCTTCGAGAATGTGACGATCAAGTTCGTCGCCGATGCGGCGAGCCGCGTCGCTGAGATCGAATCCGGCTCCTCGCAGGTGACGCTGGAGATTCCCTATGAGGAGTATGACCGGCTGATCGCCAAGGACGGGCTGGCCGGCTCGTGCAAGAACGTCTCCGACATCGGCATGATCTTCTTCAACGACATCGAGGCGATGCTGGACAAGAACGTCCGCCAGGCAGCCGTCATGTCGATCGACAAGAAGCTGCTGGTCGACCGCCTGCTGCGCGGCTACGGCCAGCCGATCGACACGCTGGAAACGCCGGAATACGCGGCCTACGATGCGTCGATCAAGGTCGAGCACAATCCGGAAAAGGCGAAGGAACTGCTCGCTGCCTCCGGCTATTCGCCGGAAAAGCCGGTCAAGTTCACCATCCAGACGACCAAGGGCTTCAAGCCCAAGGACTATGAGATGATCCAGGCGATCGTCGGCATGTGGCGCAAGGTCGGCATCGAGGCGACGATCGAGGTCTACGAGATCGCCAAGCACTATGAGCTGCGCGCCGCCGACAAGCTGGCGCCGGCCGCCTTCTACAACTGGGGCAATGCCATCGGCGATCCGACCACCTCGACCGGCTTTGCCATGTACGGCCCGAGCCCGCATTCGGTGTGGGACAGCCAGGACCTGATCGACATGATCAACCCGCTGTGGGGCGAAAAGGACGAGGCCAAGCGCATCGCCGGATGGAAGGCCGTCGACAAATACATCGCCGAGCAGGCCTATGTGCTGCCGCTGATGCAGTATGCGCAGCCGATCGTGCATGCCAAGAGCGTCAATGTGGTGCAGCATGTGTCCGGCGCGCTGCTGCCGGCCCTGATGACCCCGGCCTGAGACAGGCGAGAGGCACGCTGTCGCAAGACGGCGTGCCTTCCAATTTGCGCAGGCCCCCTCATCCGGCCCTTCGGGCCACCTTCTCCCCGCTGGGAGAAGAGCTGGCTCAGCCGTCAGCGACCTCTTCTCCCCTCGGGGAGAAGGTGGCCGCGAAGCGGCCGGATGAGGGGGCTGTTCGTTCCAGTCACTGAAACGCATTAGGCCTACGCCAGAATGCTCCTGCAAAGATTCCTGATCCGTCTTCTGACGATGCTGATCACGCTGTTCGGCGTGGCCGTCGTCGTCTTTGTCGTGATCCGCGTCGCGCCCGGCGATCCGATCGCCATGATGCTGCCGCCCGGCGCGACGGATGCCGACATCGCCCGGCTGCGCGCGCTCTATGGGCTCGACAAGACCATCGTGCAGCAATTCTTCATCTGGCTGTCCGGCGTGGCCAGGGGCGATTTCGGCACCTCGATCTCGCTGCGGCAAGACGTACTCGGCCTTGTCTTTAACCGGCTGCCGGCGACGCTGGAACTCGCGATCGTCGCGCTCATCATGGCGGTGGCGCTCGGCGGCACGACGGCGGTCATCGGCGCACGCGAACGCGGCACGGCGGTCGAGGCCGGCATCGACATCGCCAGCGGCGCGGCACTCTCCATTCCCGATTTCCTATGGGGCCTGGTGCTGATCCTTCTGTTCGGCGTGCTGGTGCCGATCTTCGACATTTCCGGCCGGGTGTCGCCGCAGCTCGACCTACCCTTCGTCACCCAGTTCTATCTGTTCGAGAGCTTGCTTCGCCTGCGCCTCGACCTCACCTGGGATCTCCTGAAGCACATGCTGATGCCGGCGGTGGCGCTGGCGCTGCCCCTGGCGGCGATCATCTCGCAGCTGTTGAAACAGTCGCTCAAGGAAGTGCTCGACCTCGACTATGTCGTGCTGGCGCGGGTGAAGGGGTTTTCGGAAACGCAGGTCATCCTGCGCGAGGCGCTCAAGAATGCCGCCCTGCCGACGCTGACGCTGGTCGGCGTGCAGTTCACTTTCCTCATCGGTGGCACGGTCATCGTCGAACGGCTGTTTTCCTATGAAGGCCTCGGCAATATGGCGATCGATGCCGTCATCAACCGCGACCTGCCGCTGATCCAGGGCATCGTGCTGGTCTTCGCGCTGCTGTTCGTGCTGATCAACCTCACCGTCGACATGATGTACGCCCTGCTTAATCCGAGGCTGCGCCATGGATGAGGGCCGTACTCCAAGGCGTGGTATCTCCCCGCGCTTGTGGTTGGCCGGCGGCTGGCTGATGCTGGCGCTTCTGGCAGCAATCTTTGCGCCGCTGGTCGCGCCGCAAGACCCGCTGGCGCAGGATCTGATGCTGGAGCGGCTGCCGCCGTTCTGGATGAATGGTGCCGAGCCCGGCTATTGGCTCGGCACCGACAGCCTCGGCCGCGATCTTCTGTCCCGGCTGATCTTCGGCGGCCGCATCGCCTTCATCGTCGCTTTCGCCGCGGCCATCGCCGCATGCATGGTCGGCTCGACGCTTGGGCTGGTCGCCGGCTATTTCGGCGGCTGGGCCGACCGCATCATCTCGCGCATCGTCGATGTCTGGATGGCGTTTCCGCCGGTGCTGTTCGCCATCCTTCTGGTTGCCGTGCTCGGCACTGGTCTCAGTTCCGTCATCCTCGCCATCGCCATCATCGACTGGACGCGTTTCTGCCGGGTGATCCGTGCCGAGACCATGGGCCAGTCACGCATGGACTATGTCGAGAATGCCCGCATCGCCGGCTATGGCCGCATCGGCATCATGCTGCGCGAAGTGCTGCCCAATGTCGTGCCGTCGATCGTCGCGCTGCTGTCGCTGGAAATGGGCATCGCCGTTATCGTCGAGGCGATCCTCTCCTTCGTCAATCTGTCGATCTCGACCGACGATCCAACCTGGGGCGGCATCATCGCCGAGGGCCGGCTGTCTATCCACCAGGCCTGGTGGGTGCTGGTGTTTCCGCTGATCACGCTGATCCTCACCGTGCTGTCGTTCAGCCAGTTCGGCGAGGCGCTGAAGACGCGCTTCGATCCGGTGCTGCGATGAGCGCCATCTGTCTGGACATCAGCGATCTAAGCGCCGTGCTGCCGAACGGCCAGCGCGTGCTGCGCTCGGTGTCGCTTGCCGTCCAGCCCGGCGAGGTCCGCGCCCTGGTCGGCGAGAGCGGTGCCGGCAAGACGATGATCGGCAAGGCGGTGCTCGGTGTCCTGCCGTCGAGCGTGCGCGTTGTCGCGGGCGACATAAGGCTTGAAGGCGAAGACCTCGGCAAGCTTCCGCCCAAGGCACGGCGTACGCTGATCGGCGCGCGCACGGCACTGATACCGCAGGATCCGCTGACCGCCCTCAACCCGTCACGACGCATCGGCTCGCAGATGACCGACCGGCTGGTGCGCATCCTCGGCTGGAACGGGCAAAAGGCCGACACCCGCATTCGCCAGTTGCTCGACGAGGTGCAGATCCGCGACCCCGAACGCGTGCTCAAAAGCTATCCGCACGAGTTGTCCGGCGGCATGCGCCAGCGCGTGCTGATCGCCGCCGCTTTCGCCGCCGAGCCGCGGCTGATCGTCGCCGACGAGCCGACGACGGCGCTCGACGTCACCGTGCAGAAGCAGATCCTGCGGCTGATCGTGCAATTGCAGCGCGAACACGGCACGGCGATCCTGTTCGTCACTCATGATCTCGGCGTCGTCGCCAAAATCAGCCAGAAGGTGTCGGTGCTCTATGCGGGCAAGGTGGTTGAGGAGGCAGACACGGCCGCTCTCTTCGCCGCCCCGCAGCACCCCTACACACGCGCGCTGATGGCCGCGACGCCGCGTTACACCGACCCCTTCGCCTCGCTGAAGCCGGTGGACGAGGCGGTGCTAGCCGGACTTGCTTCAGAGATCGCTGCCGCCGACCAGGCCTGGAAGCGACCCCATGGCTGAGCCGCTGTTTTCCGTGCGTGGGCTAAACGTAGCCTTGCCCGACATGACGCGCAAGCCGCTGATCGGCCGCGCGCCGCTGGCCGATATCCTCAAAGGCCTGGATTTCGATCTTCCGAGGGGTTCGGTTACCGGCATCGTCGGCGAATCCGGATCGGGCAAGTCGACGCTCGGCCGCGCTTTGGTGCGCCTCTTGGAGCCCAGCGCCGGCAGCATCAGCTTCGACGGCCTGGATATCACCCATCTGCCTGAGGCGGAGCTCAGGCCACTGCGCCGCAATTTGCAGATGATCTTCCAGGATCCGATGTCGTCGCTCAACCCGCGCCGCACCATTGCCAGCATCATCGCCGCACCGCTGAAGCAGAACGGCCTTGGCGACAACCTGAAAGCCCGCGTCGCCGAAGCGCTGCAGCGTGTCGGCCTGCCGCAGAGCTTCGCCAGCCGCTACCGCCACGAACTGTCCGGAGGCCAGCGCCAGCGCGTCGGCATCGCGCGCGCGCTGGCGCTGTCACCGAAATTCGTGCTGGCCGACGAGATCGTCTCCGGCCTCGACGTGTCGACACAGGCGCAGATCCTGACCCTGCTGGAAAAGCTGGCGGCGGAGATGGGCCTGACCGTTGCTTTCATTAGCCACGATTTGTCGGTCATCCGGCGGCTGTGCAAGCAGGTGATTGTCATGCGCGAAGGCGTGATCGTCGAAGCGAGCGCCACCGACGCCTTGTTCGACAACCCGCGGCAGGCCTACACGCGCGACCTCATCGCAGCCATTCCGCTGCCTGAAATCGATGCGGGCTGGCTGGACATCCCTGCCGCCATCAAAGCCCCGACATGAATGCACACGCACGCCGAAAAGCGGGCTTCGGTCGTGCGACCGGCAAATGACCCAAGTCCCGCCAATGGAGGAGGACTGACATGAAGAGGATACTTCGAAACGCAACGCTCGCCGCCGCTGTCCTTGGCAGCGCCGGCATGGCCGCCGCCAGCTCGATCCCCGGCATGCGCGGGCACGATCACACCGGCATCACGGTTCCCGACATGAAGCAGGCGGTCGACTTCTTCACCGAGGTGGTCGGTTGCAAGAAGGCGATGTCGTTCGGCCCGTTCGCCGACGACAAGGGCACGTTCATGCAGGACGTGCTAGGCGTCGATCCGAAGGCGGTGATCGAAGAGATCACCATGGTCCGCTGCGGCTATGGGTCGAACATCGAGCTGTTCAAATACACCGCGCCCGACCAGAAAGACCTGACGCCGAAGAACAGCGACATAGGCGGCTTCCACATCGCCTTCTATGTCGACGATGTCGCCGCCGCCAAAGCCTATCTCGACGGCAAGGGCGTCAAGACGCGGATGGGGCCGTTGCCGGTTTCCGAAGGGCCGGCCGCTGGCCAGACCATTCTCTATTTCCAGGCGCCGTGGGGGCTGCAGCTGGAAGCGATCAGCTATCCCGATGGCATGGCCTATGAGAAGGGCGCCGAGACCGTTTTGTGGAGCCCGAAGAATCCGGAAAAGTGACCGCCGGCTGCGCGCTTGCTGGACGACACGCAAGCGCGCCGCCCGATGTTCGCACAATGATTTCGACATAAAACTTTAAGCTTGAAATATCTTGCCGCCGGCGCGATAATCACGAGACAGCAAGCGAAGAGGAGATCGCACAGATGAAGGTTGCGGTTCTCGGCGGTGGACCAGCCGGCCTCTACTTTGCCATTTCGATGAAGCTCAGGGATGCCGCGCACGACGTGACGGTGTTCGAGCGCAACCGCGCCGACGACACGTTCGGCTGGGGCGTCGTGCTGTCGGCCGAGACGCTCGACAATCTGTCGAAAAACGATCCGGTGAGCGCAGTCTGGATCAAGAAGCATTTCGCCTACTGGGACGACATCGCCGTCATCCATGATGGCGTGCGCACCGTTTCGACCGGACACGGTTTCTGCGGCATAGGCCGCAAGCGGCTGCTGGTCTTGCTGCAGCGCCGCGCCCGAGAACTCGGCGTCAAGCTGATGTTCGAGACTGATATCGCCGATCCCAAACCGTACATGGAAACGCATGATCTGGTCGTCGCGGCCGACGGCCTGAACTCCAGGGCGCGCAACACTTTCGTCGATATCTTCAAGCCCGACATCGACACCCGCAAATGCAAGTTCGTCTGGCTCGGCACCAACCAGAAGTTCGACGACGCCTTCACCTTCATCTTCGAGAAGACCGAGCATGGCTGGGTGTGGGCGCACGCCTACCAGTTCGACAGCGACACCGCGACGTTCATCGTCGAGTGCAGCGAACAGACCTGGGCTGCCTTCGGCTTCGGTGCGATGTCGCAGCAGGAATCGATCGCCGTTTGTGAGCGGATCTTCGAAAAACATCTCGGCGGCCACGCGCTGATGACCAATGCCAACCACATCCGCGGCTCGGCATGGATCAACTTCCCGCGCGTACTGTGCGAGCGCTGGTCCTACAAGAATCTCGCCCTGATGGGCGATGCGGCGGCGTCCGCCCATTTCTCGATCGGCTCTGGCACCAAACTCGCACTGGAAAGTGCCGTGGCTCTGGCCGAGTATGTCGAAGCCGAGCCGGACCTCGACGCCGCGTTCCGCAAATACGAGGATGCACGCCGCACCGAGGTGCTCAAGCTGCAATCGGCGGCGCGCAATTCGCTGGAATGGTTCGAGGAGGTCGAGCGCTACCTTGGCCTCGATCCGGTGCAGTTCAACTATTCGCTTTTGACCCGCTCGCAGCGCATCAGCCACGAGAATTTGCGGCTGCGCGATGCGGAATGGCTGGGCGGCGCCGAAGAATGGTTCCAGCGCCAGGCAGGCGCTGGCGGCAACAGCCTGCGCCGCGCGCCGATGTTCGCGCCGTTCAAGCTGCGCGACATGAGGCTGCAGAACCGCGTCGTCGTTTCGCCGATGGCGCAGTACAAGGCCGTCGACGGCTGTCCGACCGACTGGCATTTCACCCATTATGCCGAGCGGGCCAAGGGCGGCGCCGGGCTCATCTATATCGAGATGACCTGCGTCAGCCCGGAAGGGCGCATCACGCCCGGCTGTCCCGGCTTCTATGCGCCCGAACATGAAGTGGCGTGGAGGCGGCTGGTCGATTTCGTCCACATCGAGACCGAGGCCAAGATCTGCGCCCAGATCGGCCATTCCGGCGCCAAGGGTTCGACCCGGCTCGGCTGGGAAGGCACCGACGTGCCGCTGGCCTCGGGCAACTGGCCTGTGATGGCGGCATCGGCTGCCGCGTGGTCGCCGCAGAATCAGGTGCCGAAGGCGATGGACCGCGCCGACATGGACAAAGTGCGCGACGAATTCGTCGCCTCGGCCGAGATGGCCGATCGCTGCGGCTTCGACATGCTCGAGATCCACGCCGCACATGGCTATCTCCTGTCGTCCTTCATCACACCGGTCACCAACCGGCGCACGGATGCGTATGGCGGTTCGCTGGAAAACCGCATGCGCTATCCCCTGGAAATCTTCCGCGCGGTGCGCGCCGCCTGGCCAGCGGAGAAGCCGATCTCGATGCGCATTTCGGCCAATGACTGGGTCGGCATCGAAGGCGTGACGCCGGCCGATGCGGTCGAGATCGCGCGGCTGCTGCACGAAGCCGGGGTCGACATCTGCGACGTCTCGGCCGGCCAGACCTCGGCATTGGCGAAGCCGGTCTACGGCCGCATGTTCCAGACGCCGTTTTCCGATCGCATCCGCAACGAGGTCGGCATGGCGACGATGGCGGTCGGCAACATCTACGAGCCGGACCATGTCAACTCGATCCTGATGGCCGGCCGCGCCGATCTTGTGGCGCTGGCCCGGCCGCATCTCGCCGACCCCTACTGGACGCTGCATGCGGCGGTCACGCTCGGCGACCGCGGTGTCAAATGGCCTGATCCCTATCTGCCGGGACGCGACCAGCTCTACCGGCTGGCAGAGCGGGATGCGGCGGCGGGGCTGAAAGTATGACGGCCGCCACGATGATCCCCGGCAAGCACGCGCTCGTCACCGGTGGCGGTTCCGGCGTTGGCCGGGCAATCTCGCTGGCGCTGGCCGGTGCCGGCATCGACGTCACCATCTGCGGCCGCCGGGAAGCGGAACTCGCCAAGGTGGCCGGTGAAAACGACCGCATCTTCGGCATCGCCGCCGACGTCACCGATGAGGCGGCGATGGCGTCGCTTTACGAGAGGGCACAAGCCGCGCGCGGGCCATTCGACATCGTCGTTGCCAATGCCGGCATGGCCGGCAGCACGCCGGGGCACAAGACCACGCTTGCCGACTGGCAGCGGACGCTCGACGTCAATTTGACCGGCGCCTTCCTGACGGTGAAGCCGGCGCTGGCCGGGATGGCCGCGCGCAAGATGGGGCGGATCGTGTTCGTCGCGTCCACGGCAGGGCTGAAAGGCTACGCCTATGTCGCGCCTTACGTCGCAGCCAAGCATGGCGTCGTCGGCCTGATGCGGGCGCTGGCGGCCGAAACCGCGAAATCGGGCGTCACCGTCAACGCCGTGTGCCCGGGCTTCGTCGAGACCGAAATGCTGGAAGAGTCCATCCAGCGCATCATCGAGAAGACCGGCCGCTCGGTCGAGCAGGCGCGGTCGAGCCTGGCCTCGACCAATCCGCAGGGCCGCTTCATCCAGCCGCAGGAGGTCGCCGCCGCCGTGCTGTGGCTCTGTGGCGACGCCGCCCAATCAATCACCGGACAGGCGATTTCCATCTCAGGAGGCGAAACATGGTAGCCGGCCCGCTGCCCGCGCCGTCGGGACCCGGCAAGGACCGCTTGCGTCTGTGGATCAGGCTGCTGCGTGCCTCGCGCACGATCGAGGCCGAGCTGCGCGAGCGCCTGAAGAAGGACTTCAATACGACGCTGCCGCGCTTCGATGTGATGGCAGCCCTTTATCGGGTGCCGGAGGGCATGCTGATGAGCGACCTGTCGCGCTTCCTGCTGGTGTCCAACGGCAATGTCACGGGCATTGTCGACCGGCTCGTCTCGGAAGGGCTGGTGGCACGTGCGAGGCGCAATGGCGACCGCCGCACATCGATGGTGCGGCTGACCGAGGAAGGCACGCAGGCCTTCGCCACCATCGCCTCGGCGCATGAAGGCTGGATCGGTGAATTGCTGGGCAAGGTCAGCGAGGACGACGCGCGCCGGCTGACCGGCATGCTGACCTCGTTCCGCAGCAACTGGGAGGGACGCGAATGACCGGGATGGCCGGGCGCAAGCCGAAGCATTTCCTCTGGGAGGTCGAAGGCAGGATCGCAAAGGTCCGGCTCGACCGGCCGGAGCGAAAGAACCCGCTGACCTTCGATAGCTATGCCGAGCTGCGCGACACATTCCGCGACCTTGTCTACGCCGACGACGTCGACGCCGTGGTGTTCCTCTCCAATGGCGGCAATTTCTGCTCCGGCGGCGATGTCCACGACATCATCGGGCCGCTGGTCAAGATGGACATGAAAGAGCTTCTCGCCTTCACCCGCATGACCGGCGATTTCGTCAAGGCGATGCTGAATTGCGGCAAGCCGATCATTGCGGCGGTCGACGGCGTCGCGGTCGGTGCCGGCGCCATCATTGCGATGAGCTCCGACATCCGCATCGCCACGCCGGAAGCGAGGACCGCATTCCTGTTCACCCGCGTCGGCCTCGCCGGCTGCGACATGGGCGCCTGCGCGATCCTGCCGCGCATCATCGGCCAGGGCCGCGCCGCCGAACTTCTCTACACCGGCCGCACCATGACGGCGGCGGAAGGCGAGCGCTGGGGGTTCTACAACCGGCTGGTCGATGCCGCATCGCTGGAGGCCGACGCACTCGACATGGCGGCGCGTATCGTCTCCGGCCCAACCTTCGCCCATGGCATCACCAAGACACAGCTCAACCAGGAATGGTCGATGGGTCTCGACCAGGCGATCGAAGCGGAAGCGCAGGCGCAAGCTATCTGCATGCAGACCCGCGACTTCGAGCGCGCCTACAAAGCGTTCGTGGCCAAGGAAAAGCCGGTGTTCGAGGGGAATTGATGGCTGACAAGAGTTTCCTCAACTGGCCGTTCTTCGAAGACCGCCATCGCGAGTGGGCCGAACGCCTGGACGCATGGTGCGCGAAAAACCTCCCTGTCGATCACCATGACGTCGATGCCGCCTGCCGCGAGCTGGTAGCGAAGCTCGGCCGGGACGGCTGGCTGAAGCCGACGGCGCTCGACACCGACAATCCGGCGCCACTCGACGTCCGAACTTTGTGCATCACGCGCGAGACGCTTGCCCGCCATGACGGGTTGGCCGATTTCGCCTTCGCCATGCAAGGGCTGGGCACCGGCGCGCTCAGCCTGTTCGGCACGCCGCAACAGCAGCAATGGCTTGCGAAGACACGTGCCGGCAAGGCGATTTCCGCCTTTGCCCTGTCGGAACCGCGCTCGGGATCGGATGTCGCCAACACGGAAATGACGGCGACCCGCGACGGCGACAGCTACATTCTGTCCGGTGAGAAAACCTGGATCTCCAATGGCGGCATCGCGGACCTCTATGTCGTCTTTGCCCGCACCGGCGAGGCGCCGGGCGCCAGGGGGCTCTCCGCCTTCCTTGTGCCTGGCGACGCCAAGGGCCTTGGCATTGCCGAACGCCTGGAAGTGATCGCGCCGCATCCGCTGGCGCGGCTGTCGTTCGATGCGGTCCGCCTGCCGGCCGCGGCACTGATCGGCAAGCCCGGCGACGGCTTCCGCATCGCCATGTCGGTGCTCGACGTGTTCCGCTCGACGGTCGGGGCGGCGGCACTTGGCTTTGCCCGCCGTGCGCTGGATGAAAGCATCAAACGCGTGGCCGAGCGCAAACTGTTCGGCGCGCCGATGGGCGAACTGCAAATGGTGCAGGGCCATATCGCCGACATGGCGCTCGATGTCGACGCGGCCGCCCTGCTGGTCTACCGCGCCGCGTGGACCAAGGACATGGGCGCGCCCCGCGTCACCCGCGAGGCGGCAATGGCCAAGCTTTTTGCCACCGACAAGGCGCAAGAGGTGATCGACAAGGCTGTGCAGCTGCATGGCGGCGACGGTGTCCGCAAAGGCCATATCGTCGAAAGCCTGTATCGCGAGATCCGCGCGCTGCGCATCTACGAGGGCGCTTCCGACGTGCAGAAAGTGGTGATTGCGCGGCAGGTGATGGGCGCTGCGTGATGGCAGAAATTTGACGCGCATTCGATTTTGGAAATTGGTTTTTTGAATACCGGGAGGTTTTGAATGCACACGATTCTGCAGCCGGAAGGCTGGGCAAAACCTGTCGGCTACGCCAATGGCGTCGCGGCACGCGGGCAGCTCGTCTTCGTAGGCGGACAGGTCGGCTGGAACGGGCAATGCCAGTTCGAGACCGACGATTTTGTTGGCCAGGTGCGGCAGACACTCGAGAACGTCGTCGCGGTGCTCGCGGAAGCTGGTGCGGGGCCGCAGCACATCACCTCGATGACCTGGTATTTCACCGACAAGGCCGAATACCTCGCCAACCTCAGGGGCATCGGCGAGGCCTATCGCGAGGTGATCGGCCGGCATTTTCCGGCGATGGCCGCCATGCAGGTGGTGGCGCTGGTCGAGGACCGCGCCAAGGTGGAGATCCAGGCTACCGCCGTCATCCCGGAATAAACTATTGATTCTCCCAGGAATGAATTATTCGCGCAGTCCCGCCTGTCTCAAAATCGGCAGCACGTGATCGCAGAAATAGGGCAGTTCCTGCGTGTAATTGACGAAGGATAGCGCGATGCCCTGATAGCCGTGCCCGGCAATGGCGGCCATGTCGGCGGCGATCGTTTCCGGCGTTCCGATCAGCGGGTAGGTGCCGGCGCCGCCGGCGAAACGTTGCCGATAGCGGTCATAGGCATGCGGGTCGTGCGATTGCGAGAATTCCTTCTTGCCCGCCATATGGGCATCGACCGCGTCATGGTCGGCCATATCAACGGCGTAACGGGTATAGTAGGTCTGCGCCTCCTCCATCGTCGGGCGGCAGACGACATGCGCCACGGTGTAGGCTCCGACGTCGCGGCCCGCCTTGTCGGCCCGCTCGCCGATGTCGGCGACGTGCTTGCCGGCGTCAGACATTTCGGAAAAGGTCGTGAACAGATAATCGCATCTTGCGGCGGCAAAATCTCGTCCCGGCCCGCCGAAAGCGGCGTTCATGGTCACCGGACGTGGAACCTGCAGGCTGGCCGGCCGGCTGACGGCTTCCTTGAGACGGTAATAAGTGCCCTCATAGTCGAGCGGCTCGGCCGAGGTATAGAGCTTTTCGAGAATTTCGATCCATTCCGCCGCCTGGTCGTAGCCCTTTTCGACCAGGGGCGTGCCGAACATGCCGAATTCCTTCGGGTTCCAGCCGCAAACGATGTTCAAGCCCGCGCGGCCCTGGCTGATATGGTCGACCGTCGCCAGCGCCTTGGCGGCGTAGAGCGGATGGACCAGCGGCACATGCACGGTCATGAACAGGCCGATCTGCTCGGTGGCCATGGCAAGTGCCGCCGCCCAGGTGAAGGTCTCGAACGACCATTCGCGCACCTTGTTGCGGCCGCCAAAGCCGCGCCAGCGCGCGATCGGCAACAAGAACTCCAGCCCGGCACGATCGGCGATCTGCGCCGCGGTCAGATTGTCCTGCCAACTCGCCGTCCAGCGTTCCGGCACGTCGGTGATGGCAAGCCCGCCGTCGGCATTGGTCGAAAAGACGCCGAGCTTCAGTCTGTTCGGGCCGTGCAAGGGGTGTGGTTTGTTCATGTGGCGACCTCCCGGCGAAGATCGCACGCTACGGCCCCGCAAAAATATTTCAAGCATGAAATAGCTTCGCCTTGCGATGGTTTGCGGATATGGATTCCAGCACGGCGAAAAAGGGGATCGGCATGAGCGAGTTCCGTCAGAAATGCATCGGCAAGACGAGCCTCGTCGGTTCCTTTGTCGCCATTCCCCATCCCGTCGCGGTCGAAGTGATGGCGCAGTCCGGCCTCGATTTCCTCTGCATCGACTGGGAACATGCGCAGATCTCGCGCGACATGATCGAGACCATGGTGCGTGCGGCCGACGTGCATCGCGTGCCGGCCATGGTGCGCGTTCCGGGCCATGCCCCTGAAGCCATCCAGGCGGCCTTGGACAGTGGCGCGCAAGGTGTGCTGGTGCCGCGCATATCGACCGCCGCCCAGGCCGCGATGGCCGTCAAAGCCTCGCGCTATCCGCCAAAAGGCGAGCGCGGCGTCGGTCCCGGCCGGGCCGCCGGCTACGGCTATCGCATTCCCGAATATCTTGCCGGCGCCAATGACAGGATCGTCGTCGCGATCCAGGTCGAGACATCAGAAGGGCTGGCCAACATCGGGGCGATCGCGGCCATCGACGGCATCGATGTGATCTTCGTCGGCCCCGGCGATCTTTCGATTTCTATCGATGCGCTCGGGCCGAAAGGCGCCGACAGGCTCAATGCGGCGATCCGCACGATCGTCGGCGTGACGATCGCACACGGCAAGGCCGCCGGCATATTTTGCACCAGCCCGCAGCCGGTCGGCCAATGGACGGCCATCGGCGCCAGCTTCTTCATCCTGGCCAGTGACACGATGTTTCTCGGCGCCGGCGCCGCGGCCAACTGTGCCGCCGCACGCGACGAACTGGCATGAGACGGGCGCGGCTAGCGCAAAAAGGCGTATCGGTACGGCAACAGGCCGGTCAAACTTTTTAAGCTTAAAACTTTCACCTTGAAAAGTGCCGCGCTTTGGATAAGCATTCCAGGATCGGTGGCGACGGCCGTACCGGACGGGCTTCCCGGCCAGTCCATCGTTATGCTCCGGGTGGGAGGGGTTTCAGTCCTTGTCGTTCGTACTGCCCCAGTCATCGTCCAGCGCGCGCTATGCTTTCGACGGCGTGCGCGCCCAGATTCGCGATCTGCACACAGAAAACATCGCCAACCTTGCCGTGCGCGCGCGCGAACTGGGCGATGTGATCGCGCTCTGGTACGGCGAAGGCGACATGGTGACGCCGGCTTTCATCCGCGACGCCGCCAAGGCAGCCTTCGATGAAGGCCTGACCTTCTACGTTCCCAACATGCGCGGCCATGGACCGTTGAACGAGGCGCTGTCGGAGTACCAGACGCGCGTGCACGGCCGGCCGATCCCGATCGCGCGCACCACCGTCACGCCTGGCGGCATGCAGGCACTGTATCTGGCGCTGGAACTGCTGGTCGATACCGGCAGCAACGTCGTCTATGTCGCGCCGCAATGGCCCAACATCCACAACGCCATCCACCTGATCGGCGGTGAGCCGCGGCCGTTCTCGCTCGACTTCAAGGGCGACTGGCATCTCGACCTCGACCGGCTGTTTGCGACCTGCGATGCACGCACGCGGGCGATCTTCCTGTCGACGCCGTCCAACCCGACCGGCTGGACCGCATCGCGCGAGGAGATGCAGGCACTGCTCGATTTCAGCCGGCGCACCGGCATCTGGATCATCTCCGACGAGGTCTATGGCCGGCTCTACTTCGACGGCGACGTTGCTCCCTCCATCCTGCAGATCGCCGAGGACGGCGACCGGGTGCTGTCGGTCAACAGCTTCTCCAAGGCCTGGGCGATGACCGGCTGGCGGATCGGCTGGCTGACACATCCATCAGGGGTGGCCGACCAGCTCGGCGCCATGACGCAATATGTCAACAGCGGCACGGCAGCTCCGATTCAGGCCGGCGCTGTCGCGGCCATCCGCCAGGGCGAACCGCTGGTCGAGGAGATCAGGCAAAGGATCAGGACCGGCCTCGATCTTGCCTATGACAGGCTGGCGCAGATTCCGGGCGTCATTCTGCCGACGAAACCGCGTGGCGGCATGTATGCCTTCTTCGCCATGGACGGCGAAAGCGACGCACGTCTTGCCTGCGCCAAAATCCTGGAGACGGCGCGCGTCGGGCTGGCGCCCGGCCATCTCTTCGGGAGTTCGGCAACGGCCTTCCTGCGGATGTGCGTCTGTCGTGAACGTGACCAGATAGCGACCGCGCTCGACCGCATGGTCGCTGCCATGAATTGACGCCCTGCCCGAAGCGGGACGGCAAGAAACCGTGCGGGAGCAACCCGCCCGATCAACAACAGAGGGAACACAAATGAGCTTCACTCGTCGCAAATTGCTTCTTCTCGCCGCCGCCATCGGCATCGCGGCCGGCCCCGCCACGGCCTATGCCGCCGATGTGCTGAATGTCGGCGCCTATCCGACCAATCCGCCCTTCGAATTCAAGAACGAGAGCGGCACCTTCGAGGGTTTCGAAGTCGACATCGTCAACGAAGCGGCAAAGCGCATCGGCATGACCACCGACATCGCCGATCTCGGCTTCCAGGCGCTGTTCGCCGCCACCACGTCAAAGCGCATCGACGTCGCCATCTCGTCGATCACCATCACGCCGGAGCGGCTGAAGTCGCAGTCGTTCACCCAGCCCTACTATGATTCCGACATGGGCATCGCCACCAAGACCGAAAGCCCAATCAAGGCCGAAGCCGACCTCAAGGGCAAGATCGTCGGTGTGCTGTCGGGCTCGACCGGCGAGACTTGGGTCAAGGCGCATCAGGAAGCCGACGGCTTCAGCGACGTGAAGGGTTATGACACGCAGCAGAACCTGCTGCTCGACCTCAGCGCCGGCCGCGTCGATGCCGCCGTCAGCGACATTCCGGGCATGGAATATTCCTTCACCAAGATGAAGGATCTGGTGGTCAAGGAGCGCATCAAGACCGGCGAACAGTACGGCCTGATGATGACCAAGGATCATCCGCTGCTCGGCAAGCTGAACGACGCGCTGAGCGCGATGAAGAAGGACGGCACGCTGGCCGCCATCCACAAGAAGTGGTTCGGCAGCGACGCACCCGCCGACTCTTCGACCATGAAGGAAATGCCGCTGCCGAAGGCCTGAGCTGAAAGCTGCGCTGACATCGTGCCGGCTTTCCAGGCCGGCACGATTCATTTCATGCGCCAGCGCCGGCTTCCGCGCAGACCATCTCGCCACTGGCGAGGTCGATTGGTTTTAACCTGAGCATCCTTGCTCTCGGGTTCGGGAACGCTCCCATGTCGCTGCTGGATACCTTCTTCAACCCCGATGTCATCATGTCCAGCCTGCCGGCGCTGCTGCGCGGCTTCCTGAACACGCTGCTGCTCGGCATTTTGAGCATCGGCATCGGCATCCCCATCGGCCTGGTGATCAGCCTGGTGCGGCTCTATGCGCCGAAGCCGCTGCGGTGGCTTGCGGTCGGCTACACCGACATCTTCCGCGCCCTGCCGGTGCTGGTCGTGCTGATCCTGATCTACTACGCGCTGCCCTTCCTCGGCATCCGCCTGTCGTCCTGGGCCTCCGCCGTGACTGCCTTCGCCTTCATCATGTCGGCCTACTCGGCCGAGGTCTTCCGCTCCGGCATCGAGAGCATTCCGCGCGGCCAGTTCGAGGCGTCGCAGGCGCTTGGCCTGCCGTTCCTCTTGACCTTGCGCAAGGTGGTGCTGCCGCAGGCGATCCGCGTCGTCATCCCGCCGATGACCAGCAACTGCGTCTCGATGTTCAAGGACACCTCGCTCGCCTCCACCGTGGCGCTGCCGGAACTCTTGAAGGAAGCGACCAACGCGCAGTCGCTCTACGCCAACCCCTCGCCGCTGATCGGCGCGGCCCTTGTCTATCTCATCTTCCTCTGGCCGATGGTCCGCCTCGTCAGCCTGCTTGAAGACCGCTTCAAGACCGAAAAGAAGCGCTGACCTCGCCAACTGATCCCCCCGCCAAGCACTTCGCAGGAGACTACCCGTGAACAAGCATCAGACCGACAATGCGGACGCCACCGCCTTCCCCGTCGACACCATCCGCTCCATGTTTCCAGCCTTGCAGCGGGCTGGCGACTTCATCTTTTTGGACAATGCGGCCGGCGCGCAGATCCCGCAGAGCGTGCTCGACGCGGTGACCAACCATCTGGTTTCGCACAATGTGCAGCGTGGCGGCCGCTATGGGCGCAGCGTCACCGTCGACCAGTCGGTCGCCGACGCTCGGACAAGCGTAGCGCTGCTCATCAACGCCTATAGCCCGGCCGAAATATGCTTCGGCATGAACGCCACCTCGTTCATTCGCCTGGTCAGCCTCGGCATCGGACAGATGCTCGGGGAACGCGACGAGATCGTCATCACCGACATGGACCACGACGCCAACATCGCGACATGGCTGGCGCTGGAGTCCGCCGGCGCCAAGTTCAAATGGTGGCGCATGCGCGAGGACGGCAATCTGCATGTCGACGATCTGCGCCCGCTGGTTTCCGACCGCACCCGTCTCGTTGCCTGCACGGTCACCGCGCATTCGATCGGCTCGATCGTCGATGTCGCTTCCGTGGCTGGTATCGCGCACGCGGCCGGCGCCGAAGTGTTCCTCGATTGCGTGCATTACGGACCGCACGGGCTGATCGACGTGCAGGCCTGGGACTGCGACTATCTCGTCTGCTCCGGCTACAAGAATTTCTCGCCGCATATGGGCTTCCTGTGGGGCCGCTTCGAAACGCTGAAGCGGCTGCCGACCTTCCGCGAGGATTTCATCCCCGACGAGCCGCCCTACAAGGTCGAGGCCGGCACCTTCATCTACGAGAACGTCTCCGGCATGGATGCCGCCGTGCAGTATCTCGAATTGATCGGCCGCAATCTGGCGCCCTCCAACAACCGCTCGCGGCGCGACAATATCGTTGCCGGCATGGGTGCTATCCGCGATTATGAGCTGGTGCTGGCGCGCGAGATGCTCGCCGTGCTCAAGGACTGCGGCGCGACCATCTATGGCGTTGCCGACGAGGCGCGCATCAATGAGCGCGTGCCGACCTTCTGCTTCAACATCGGCACACTGTCGCCGCAGCGTATCGTCGAGGAAATGGCCGAGATGCAGATCGGCATCCGCGACGGCCACATGTACGCGCCGCGGCTGATGAAGCGTCTCAACCTCTCGATGGACAGCGGCGCCATCCGCGCCTCGCTGGTCCACTACAACACGATCGAGGAAGTCCATCGTTTCGGCGCGGCGCTGCGCACCATCGTCGCCAAGCTGTCGTGATCGGCGTCTAGCAGGTTGTTGAAGAACTCAGAGATACCCGTTTTGACTCTGATCCGTGCCGGGTTTGATTCCGATACGTTCCGTGAACAAAGCAGTTTTTCAACAGATGGGGTGATTGGGGTCTCGGTCGAGCCTAACTGAGGGCGGCTGCTCCTGTCGGGATGTGAGAACGTGGTCGATGTGAATCGCCACAAACATCGGNTGCCGGGTGTGATTCCGATACGTTCCGTGAACAAAACAGTTTTTCAACAGATGGGGTGATTGGGGTCTCGGTCGAGCCTAACTGAGGGCGGCTGCTCCTGTCGGGATGTGAGAACGTGGTCGATGTGAATCGCCACAAACATCGGGAAGGAACAGCCATGAAGTATTTTGCCGGACTTGACGTGTCTTTGGAAGATACCGCGATTTGCGTGGTCGACGCGGCCGGGCGGATCGTGAAGGAAACGCGCGCGGCGAGCGAGCCGGAGGCGTTGTGCGACGTCCTGCGGAAAGTCGATCTGCCGCTGGAGCGGATCGGGCTGGAAGCGTGTTCGCTGACGGCCTGGCTTCACGACGGGCTGTGCGCCGGCGGCCTGCCGGCTATCTGCATCGAGACGCGGCGGGCCAATGCGGCGATGAAGACGATGCCTAACAAGACGGATCGGAATGACGCCCGGGCGCTGGCGCAGATCATGCGCACCGGCTGGTATCGGCAGGTGCATGTGAAGAACCGGCAGTGCCGGCTCTGGAGATCCCTCCTCGTCGCCCGCCGCACGGTGCTGAATGAAATGCGAACCATCGAGAACGTGATCCGGGCGATCCTGCGGGAGGCCGGCATCAAGCTGGGCAGGCCGTCGCGAACCGCCTTCGCCGGTCGTGTGCGCGAGTTGGCCGGCACAGATCCGGTTGTAATGCCGCTGGTCGAGCCGCTGCTAACGATCCTGGCCACAATGCTGGGAGAGTTCGTCCGCCTGACGAAGCAGGTTCTCGGGCTCGTTCGCAAGGAACAGGTCTGTCGGCGGCTGATGAGCGTTCCAGGTGTCGGGCCGATCACCGCGCTCGCCTTCCGCGCCACGATCGACCGGCCGGACCGCTTTCGCCGCTCGCGGGATGTCGGCGCGCATCTGGGACTGACCCCGGCGCGCTACCAGTCCGGTGAGACCGATATCCAGGGCAAAGTCAGCCGCTGCGGGGACGAACTGGCCCGCACAGCGCTTTACGAAGCAGCTCATACACTGCTCGTGCGCAGCAAGAAATGGTCGAGCCTGCGCGCGTGGGGCATGAACGTCGCCAAGCGGCGCGGTATGGCGCGAGCCCGTGTCGCGGTTGCCCGCAAGCTCGCCGTCATCCTACATCGCATGTGGAGCGACGCGTCCGAGTTCCGCTTCGGCAAGGAACCCGGTCTCGTATCGGCATGAAATGGACAACGGACAAATGAAGAAAGAGTTTCGCCCACAAGGGTGATCCTGGATCGTTCCCGTGGGGACGATGGGCAAGGCGATCTCGTTAGCAGGCACGATCCTGGGGCGAACTTTCCCAAGGTCGTTCAACAGATTGAGACGCCTCGCTCTCCTGACCCCATCATGCGGCGGCCCTGCGCCGACCGCGAAGAGAAGCGAGTGACCCGCGGGGCGACACGGTCCGAAAAAAACGCAACAGGAGCTTGACCTCAACAACCCCAATCAGAGAAGCCTGCTAGAGCAATTACAGGAAAAGTGTGAAACGGTTTTCCGTCCGGGATTGCGTCAAACAAAGAGTTG
>NZ_LMHO01000006.1:0-197330 GCF_001428185.1 Mesorhizobium sp. Root695
CCGATGTTTGTGGCGATTCACATCGACCACGTTCTCACATCCCGACAGGAGCAGCCGCCCTCAGTTAGGCTCGACCGAGACCCCAATCACCCCATCTGTGGAAGAAAGTACGTTTGCGGGCGACGAAGTCTGCTTCGTCGCCGCCATGAAAGCAGAGTAACCATTCGGCCGGGGCCGCGGTAGCTATGATTTCGGGCGACGGTTTTTCTGCGGTGGGTTTCGGCGGTGCGTGACCGGCAGCCCTGCGCTCTCGACGATATGCCGAAGGTTGCCGATGCCGTCTTCGTGAAGACGACGATAGGTTCGCTTAGAGCCCGGTTGGAAACTCACGGGTGAGGGCTTCTTCGTAGCAGGTTGCTGCCCATGGCGAGAGCGTGAAGCATCTGACTGAGTCGAATATATTACCATCGTGTAGCGACGACATGCTGCGTGGAACTCTAGAGTTGAATATCACATCGGGGGAAGTTGTTTGTCTACAGGGTCTTGGAACTTCCGGTTATTGCTCATTCTTGATTGCTGAAGCGGATGACGGATATGGTTGCCGGAGAACCGAATGACGTGCGATTGAAAAACGTCGACGGCCGATGGATTGTTCAGGTCGTCGAAAATGGCAGAGTAACTCGGCATTCATTCAACGCTCAAGCCGTTGCCGAGAGCTACGCCGAATTCCAGAGAGTTAGGCTCGGCCTGCCTAGAAAGCCACCAATTTGGGAGGAGAACCCGGTGGATGAGCGCCCTAAGAGGCTTCGTGAAATACCAGACTTCATCATCAACGATGTTCTCGACCTCGCCGAGTATTCTTATCGCGGTATTGTCACTACGATAGTTGATAAACACGGAAATCGCCTCCGTCTCCACCTCACAGTCGTGACCTCAGAATTGCTTTGCGAGCGAATTGCCAACGCGCTGGAGCGCCGGTACGGCGAATAGCGACTTAAGCTAACAGGCAGGCTTCTCTGATTGGGGTCGTTGAGTCAAGCTCCTCTTAATATTTTCCGGACCATGTCGCCCCGCGGGTCATTCGCTTCTCTTCGCGGTCGACGTTAGGGCCGCCGCATGATGATGTTGGGGTGGACGGCCCCGCACGGCATCGACACGTCAAAACACATCTTCCAGCTCCATGGTGTGAACGCAGCTGAGGAGCCGGCGCTGCGCAAAAACTGCGGCGCAAGGAGGTGATGGCGTTCTTTGAGAAGCTGCCGTCGACAGTGGTTGCAACCGAAGCGTGAGGGGCTGGCACCACTGGGCACGCCCGCTGCAGTCCTTTGGGCATGAGGTGAAGCTAGTTCCTCCTCAATATATCAAACCGTACGTCAAGCGCGGTAAGAACGATGCGGCCGATGCCGAAGCGCTGTGCGAGGCGCTGAGCCGGCCGACAATGCGGTTTGTGCCGGTCAAGACCGCTAAACAACAGGCGGCATTTATGCTGGTTGGCCTGCGCGACCGGCTGATCCGCAATCGCAAAACCCGCCGCCGTGGCGCTAGCGAACAAGATCGCGCGCATTGCCTGGAAGCTAATGGTAAGCAGGAATGTCTGCAAAGCAAAGCCTATACCGCCAGCCTTAGCGCGCGCCGCATAGAGATCGGCCAGACACGGGGAACATTTCTACTGGTGTGATCGATCGATCCGAGACGCGAGACACTCCGTTGACCCATTGGTCGTTGTAGACCGCCATGATGTTGGGAACTCGGGTCTCGGATCGATCGTTCAAATCATTGCTCAACAATCTTGCGAGAAGGGTGCCGTCCACATATGGGCTCAAGAGAGCGAGGGCATTGTGGGTCGCCGATAGAGAATATATGACGCGCCGATGGCAAACATAAAGTTCGGCAGCGGTCTGACGTTAGGACTTTGGCGGGCCGTGGGATAAATACATTGTTGCAGATGATTGCGGCATACCCGCTTCTCGATTAGCCAAGTGTAGGGGCGTCCTGCGCTGAACCCTAAACAATAGTTTTCGCCCAACAAATTCTTTACTACGAAATCGGCAATCGCCCCTTCAGCGGGACGATTTTCCGCGGCAATCCGGCGAGGTGCCCTTGAGCTTTCGGTGCCATTGGACTCGATCCGCTGCAGACCGCGCCGTGCGTCCCTTAACGAGACGGTCGTAGATCCGTCGACTGTCGCTTTATGTCCCGACATCATGGCAACACAGCCGTCGCCTTGCCCGACGCCTGACGTCAAAACCACATAAGCGGCCCCCCGCAAGCTCCCGCCTCGGCTTAACGCACCACCCAGGTTTGAGCCCAGCTACTCGGCAGCCTCAGCGTGTCGGGGCAGCGGCGCGACGCGCGCCGCGCAGTATTTGAACTCTGGAATCTTGCCGTAAGGGTCAAGCATCGGATTCGTCAGCTTGTTGGCCGGGCTTTCATTGAAGCAGAA
Organism: Mesorhizobium sp. Root695; assembly: GCF_001428185.1. NCBI lineage: Bacteria > Pseudomonadati > Pseudomonadota > Alphaproteobacteria > Hyphomicrobiales > Phyllobacteriaceae > Mesorhizobium > Mesorhizobium sp. Root695. The sequence goes on from NZ_LMHO01000006.1 coordinate 2,384, forward strand.
CGGCATGAACACCATGCCATCAGCGACCTCGCGGTCGGCGCGCAGAATTGCCTCGACCGTGCCGCGCCTGGTCTCAACCTGGACAACGTCGCCTATCGACAGGCTGCGCCGCTCGATCTCATATGGGTTCATGGCGGCAATGCCGTAGGGCTCTATGGCATTGAGCACGCCCGCGCGCCTGGTCATGGCGCCGGTATGCCAATGTTCGAGCATGCGGCCGGTGGTCAATACCAGCGGATACTCCTCGTCTGGTACTTCGTCGGGCGGCAGAAGGTCAGTCGGCACAATACGGCCGCGCCCGTCGGCGGTCGGGAAACCCGACGAGAAGACGATCTCGTTGCCCGGCACGTCCTCGCCATCGGCAGGATAGATCACCGACCCCTCGCGCTCGACGCGCTCCCAAGAGATGTGCTTCAGCGACGGCATAACCCGCGCCATCTCAGTGTAGACTTCCGAAACGTGGTTGTAGTTCCAGTCGACGCCCATACGCCTGGCAAGGTCGATGATCAGGTCCAGGTCCTGACGCGCCTCGCCCGGCAGGTCGAGCGCCGGCCGGCCGATCTGCACCTGCCGGTTCGTGTTGGTAAAGGTGCCAAGTTTTTCGGCATGCGCGGAAGCCGGCAGCACGACATCGGCGTGCCACGCGGTTTCGGTCAGGAAGATGTCCTGCACCACGAGATGGTCGAGCTTGGCAAGGGCGGCGCGGGCATGGATCTGGTCGGGGTCCGACATCGCCGGGTTCTCGCCCATAATGTACATGCCCTTGATCTCGTCGGCATGGATGGCGTCGATGATCTCAACCACAGTCAGGCCGCGCTTGGGATCGAGCGTCTGTCCCCAGAAATTCTCGTACTGGCCGCGAATGTCGATATTTTCCACCGACTTGTAGTCGGGGTAATACATCGGGATCAGGCCGGCGTCGGAAGCGCCCTGGACGTTGTTCTGGCCGCGCAGCGGGTGCAGGCCGGTGCCCGGCCGCCCGACATGGCCAGTAATCATCGCAAGCGCGATCAGGCACCGCGAATTGTCGGTGCCGTGGGTGTGCTGGGAAATGCCCATGCCCCAGAAGATCATCGAGCGCTCGGATTTGGCATAGGTGCGCGCGACATCGCGCAGCACGCTTGCCTCGATGCCGCAGACCTCGGACATCGCCTCGGGCGAGAAATCCTTGACCTTTGCCTTCAGCGCTTCGAAGCCGCTGACATTGGCCTGGATATATTGCTCGTCATAGAGTTCCTCATCGATGATGACATGCAGAAGCGAATTCAGCATGGCGACGTCGCTGCCCGGCCTGAAGCGAAGCGAATGGGTAGCATGGCGCATCAGATCCTGGCCGCGCGGATCCATGATGATCAGCTTGGTGCCGCGCTTGACCGCCTGTTTGAAATAGGTGGCGGCGACAGGATGATTGGTCGTGGGACGCGCGCCGATGATGATGACGCATTCGGCCTTCATCGCATCCATGAATGGCGCCGACACAGCACCCGAGCCGACGCCCTCCATAAGGGCCGCGACCGAGGAGGCATGACAAAGCCGGGTACAGTGATCGACATTGTTGGTGCCGAACGCCTGGCGAACGAACTTTTGGAATAGATAGGCTTCTTCGTTGGAGCCCTTGGCCGAGCCGAAGCCGGCCAGCGCCTGCCCGCCATGCTCGTCGCGGATGGTCTTCAGACCACCAGCGGCGCGATCCAGCGCTTCTTCCCACGTGGCTTCACGGAAGACAGTCAGCGGATCGACATTGCGCATATCGGCCTCGCCGGATTTCGGCGCATCGTCGAGGCGGATCAACGGCTTGGTCAGTCGCTCCGGCGACATCGCGTAGTCGAAGCCAAACCGACCCTTGACACAGAGGCGGTTCTCGTTAGCCGGCCCATCGCGGCCGTCGATCTGGACGATCCTGTTGTCCTTGACGGCGACGCTGGTCTGGCAGCCGACGCCGCAGAACGGGCAGAGTGTGTCGACGACCTTGTCGAATTCCTGGATGACGCGGGTCTTGCCGACCTTGTCCATAAGCGTCTTTTCGTAGAGCGCGCCGGTCGGGCAGGCCTGCACGCATTCTCCGCAGGTTACGCAGGTCGACAGACCCATCGGGTCGTGCATGTCGAAGACCGGGATTGTATGGCCGCCGCGGTCGGCCATGCCGATGACGTCGTTGACCTGGACCTCGCGGCACGCGCGCACGCAGGCGCCACAGGCGATGCAGGCATCGAGATTGACGGCGATGGCCGGATTGGAAATGTCGAACTCGGCGGCATCGGCGGCATCGAACTTGGACTCGAACCGGTCGCTGCCGGAAATCCCCATCGACGAAGCCCACTGCCAGAAAGCCGACTGGTTATCGGGGCCGTCATTGGCGGGGCGCATGTTGCTGGCCAGAAGTTCGAACACCATTTCGCGCGACTTCTCGGCGCGCTCGGTATCAGTCTTTACCACCATGCCGGCAGTCGGCTTGCGAATACAGGAGGCTGCAAGCACCCGTTCGCCCTCGATGTCGACCATGCAGGCGCGGCAATTGCCGTCGGTGCGGTAACCGGGCAGATCGACATGGCACAGATGCGGGATACTGGTGCCTTCGCGCTTTGCCACGTCCCAGATGGTCTCGCCTTCGGCTGCGGCGACCGCCTTGCCGTCAAGGGTGAATTCGACCTTACCCGTCATCTCAGATATCCTCACGGAAATGCGTCAGCAAATGGTGGACCGGATTGGGCGCGGCCTGACCCAGGCCGCAGATGGAAGAATCGCGCATAACCGTTTCCAGGTCGCGCAGCGCAACCTCGTTGAGCGCTCCGTCTCTCTGCAACAACGAAACCATCTTGCCGGTTCCCTCACGGCACGGCGTGCACTGACCGCAGCTCTCATGCTTGAAGAATTTCAGCAGATTGACCGTCGCCGCCTTGGCGCTGTCCTTGTCCGAGAACACCACCACGGCATGCGAACCGACAAAGGCTCCCTGCTTGGCCAGCTCGCCGCCGAAATCGAGCGGGATATCGCCCATCGACGCCGGTAGCATGCCGCCTGAAGCGCCGCCCGGCAGATAAGCCTTGAAGACATGGCCGTCCTGCATGCCGCCGCAATGATCCTCAATCAGTTCGCGCACGGTGACGCCGGCCGGGGCCAGCTTGACGCCGGGGTTCTTGACGCGTCCCGATACCGACCACGACCTAATCCCGGGATGGCCTGGCTTCCCGAGCGCTGCAAACCATTCCGCGCCCTTCTCGATGATGTCGCGGATCCACCACAGCGTCTCGACATTGTGGTTGAGCGTGGGACGACCAAACAGACCGACCTCGGCGATGTATGGCGGGCGGTGGCGGGGCAGGCCGCGCTTGCCCTCGATGCTTTCCAGCATCGCGCTTTCCTCGCCGCAAATATAGGCGCCGGCGCCGCGCCGCAGTTCGATGAAGCCCGGCTTGGCGATGCCGGCCATTTCCAACGCTTCGATCTCGGTGCGGAGAATATGCAACACCGCCGGATATTCGTCGCGCATGTAGAAATAAATGCGTTCGGCTTCGACCGCATGTGCCGCAATCAGCGCACCTTCCAGTGTGCGATGCGGGTCGCGTTCGAGGTATACGCGGTCCTTGAAAGTGCCGGGTTCGCCCTCGTCGCCATTGATCGACATCAGCCGCGGGCCGGGATATGAGCGGACGAACTCCCACTTCTTGCCGGCAGGAAAGCCTGCGCCACCAAGGCCGCGGAGCCCCGCGCTTTGCATGGTGGCGATGATCGCCTCGGTGGCAAGGCCGCCATCTCGCACCTTCTGGAGAAGCTTGTAGCCGCCAGCCGTCCGATAAGCCTCAAGCGTCGTGTAGCCGGGCACCACGACCTTTGTGTCGCCGGACTTCGACATTCCCAGCAAGCTCTCAACTGTGGCGTGATCGACTTCGTGGTCGCCGATGCGCGCGGCCGGTGCGCCAGCGCAGCGACCCATGCAAGGGGCGCGCACGAGACGAACTGCGCTCGGGTCGATGCTGGTCGCAAGCTCGGCAACCAGACTTTCGGCACCCGCCAGCATGCAGCTGATGGAATCGCAGATCCTAATCGTCAGCGGCGCAGGTGGCGTCTTGCCTTCCTTGACGACATCGAAATGATCGTAGAACGAGGCAACTTCGTATACTTCGGCCTGCGAAAGCCGCATGTCTTCGGCAAGGGCACGCAAGTGGGCAGCCGAAAGGCAACCATACTTATCCTGGATGAGATGCAGAAACTCGATCAGCAGATCGCGCCGCAGCGGCTTGGCGCCCAAAAGCGCTCTGACATCCGCGAGCGCGCGATCATCGAGCCCGCGGCCCTTGGGCCCACGATCGCGGCGGCGGCGAGCTTGAACTGTCATGCTCTCTCCCTTTACGTCGTTTACTTCGCGGCGGGCTCAACGAGAGGCCATCGTGATTTCATTAGAAGGCGCAATATTCCTCACGCCACACCAATTTTCAGTGATTCCGAACGCGGTGCCTAGATATGCTAGCCCACCGCAGGGCACGAAAGCATATCCAACATTGAGGCAGACGACCTCACGGGTCCATGTGCCTTTCGATCAAGAATATTATCCGGTCGCCGTCCTGCGCGGTATTCTCAATGCGATCCCGGGTTTCGCTAATTAGATGGGGAATGTCAATAGCCGACAAAGGGTCCGAGCAATGGACTTCGAGCCTATCGCCCGGTCTGATCGCTCTAAGAGCCTTGCGGGTCTTCAAGGCCGGCAGGGGACATTTCAGCCCAGTGAGATCAAGCTTTATCGTTGTCATAGGCGGAAAGTATAATCTTCCTCAGTCGAGGCCAAGCACAAAACATGGAGCTAAAAGGGCACGCTAGGCCGGATTCGAATGGTGGCTTTCAGACCAGGCTAGAATAGGGCAGAAAGGTAACCGTCTGGCCCCGGTCAACGCTTGTCGTCTCCTCGCGAAGCTCGACAAGGCCATCCGTTTCCACAAGCGAGGACAGAAGCCCAGCTCCCTCGCGCGGGAATTTTACCGCCTCGATAGCGCCGTCTGCGGCCTTGCGCAGACTGACGCGCACATATTCGCGGCGGCCGGCCTTCTTTCTGTAGGAAAAGGCGGCGCGCAACGGGACAGCGACAGGCGCCTGTGGCGGCGTGCCGGAGAGCGCCAATATGGCCGGACGGGCAACATGGACAAAAGTGACGTAGCTCGCCACCGGGTTTCCAGGCAACCCGACAAATGGGGTCCCGCCAATCACCCCCATAGCGACGGGGCGGCCGGGCTTGATGGCCATGCGCCAGAAAACCAGTGTGCCGAGGCTTTGCACCGCCGCCTTGACATAATCCGCGTCGCCGGTCGACACGCCGCCGGACGTAAGGACCAGATCATGCGTTGCAGCGGCGCTTTTGAGCACAGAAGCTGTCGAGCCGGGATCGTCGCCGAGAATGCCGAGATCTGCGATTTCGCACCCCAGGCGAGCCAGCATGGAAATCAGCATGAACCGATTGGAATCAAAAACCTGCGTCGGGCCGCGCTGGGCGCCGGGCGCAACGATCTCGTTGCCGGTTGAAAAGACGGCGACCCGGATGCGCCGGCGAACCTCGATTTGGGTCAGGCCAAGGGCAGCTGCGAGCGCCACGTCCTGCGGCCGCATAAGGCGCCCTGCCTGTAGTACGATCTGTCCGGCAGTGACGTCTTCGCCTACCGGGCGGACATTGGCGCCGCGCTTCAGGCCAGGCGGCAGAATAACGCGGCCCTCACAGTCGAGGTCCACATCTTCTTGCATGAAGACGGTGTCTGCGCCGGCTGGCATGGGTGCGCCTGTGAAGACGCGGACAGCCTCGCCGGGCGCGGTTGCGACAGTTGCGGCAGCGCCTGCATGAACGCGACCCGCCACGGCAAACGCCTTATGCGCACCGGACGGAAGGTCCGTGCTGCGCAGGGCATAGCCGTCGACGGCGGAATTGGTGAAAGGCGGCAATGGCAGCGGCGCGACAATATCCTGCGCGAGGACGCGTCCATCGGACAGGACAAGCGAAAGAGCTTCGGTCCCTTCCACCGCACCCAAGCGAGCGGCGAGCAGAGCCATGGCGTCGTCCACCGGCAACAGCGGCCCGCCGAAGGCAAAGCAGTCATCCGAAAGTTGCGCCATCGTCCAAACTCCACCTTTTCACCATCTCTTGAACCATTGGGCATTCGCGACCTATCACTACATAAGGCTGACGCGCGAGCCATTTCGTGTAAAACGTCACAAACACAGTTTCCGACTGCAATCTCGTCGGCCGGCACATAAACGGGAACGCCATGAAATATAGTAAAGACCGCCCCGATATCGCGGCTATCATGCCCAATCCGGGGGATTCGCGACTGACGGAATGGGTGAGAGGGGTCGACCAGACGGGCGCGCCGGTCGAGGTCACGGTTCCGGTCGAACGCGCATTGACACTTTATCTCAATGCGCAGGAAATCGTCACTATGATGACGATCAACGACTACCCAGACTATCTGGCACTCGGCTACCTGCTCAACCAGAATATGCTCAAGCCCGACGATATCGTGACCGAGGTCGAATATGACGATGACCTCCAGGTAGTAGTCGTGCGCACCGATCGAAACACGAATTACGAGCAGAAGCTGAAGAAGCGGACGCTGACTTCGGGCTGCGCGCAGGGCACCGCCTTCGGCGATCTGATGGAGGCGGTGGAGGATATTGAACTGCCGACCGCTGAATTGCGGACATCCTGGCTATATCAGATGACCCGTACCATCAACACCACGCCCTCGCTTTACCTCGAGGCCGGCGCGATCCATGGCTGCGTACTGTGCAGGCATGGCGAGCCGATCTGCTATATGGAAGATGTCGGACGCCATAATGCCGTCGACAAGATCGCTGGCTGGATGTACCGCCATGGTGTCGACCCCGCCGACAAGATCTTGTACACGACGGGCCGGCTCACCTCCGAAATGACCATAAAGACGGTGCGAATGGGCATTCCGATTCTGGTTTCGCGCTCAGGTTTCACCGCGTGGGGCGTGACGCTGGCGCGGCAGGTCGGGTTGACGCTTGTCGGCCGCGCGCGCGGCAAGCGGTTTACGGCGCTTTCCGGCGAGGAGCGGATCGTCTTCGATCAGGATATTTCCGCCGTCGAAGAGGAACAGCCACGGCACGCACGCAAGGGCGCCGAAAATGACGAGTAAGTTGCCGCAGATACTCGGCGTGGTTCTGGCGGGGGGATTAGCACGCCGCATGGGTGGCGGCGACAAGCCGATGCGCGAGATCGCCGGGCGCACAATTCTCGATCACGTCATCGAAAGGCTTTCACCGCAATGCGACGAACTGGTTCTGAACGCCAATGGCGACCTGGCCCGCTTCGCGTCGTTCGGCCTGCCGGTTCTCGCCGACACTGTAGCGGACTATCCGGGGCCACTCGCCGGTGTGCTTGCCGCGCTCGACTGGGCGGCAGAGAACAGACCCCAAACCCTGTGGGTGGTCAGCGTCGCCGGGGATTGCCCATTCCTGCCCGGCGATCTGGTTGAGCGCTTCCACCGGGCACAACAGGACGAGAGTGCCGAACTGGCCGTCGCGTCGTCGGGCGGGCGGTCTCATCCGGTGATCGGCCTGTGGAGTGTGGCGCTGCGCCACGAACTGCGCAACGCGCTGGTCGAGGAGAACCTGCGCAAGATCGACCGCTGGACGGCGCGCTATCGGCTCGCCACCGTGGCGTGGCCTCTGGAGCCTGTTGATCCGTTTTTCAACGCTAATACAGTCGAGGATCTTTCCGAGGCCGAACGACTGGCAAAACTGGCCGCTGGTTGATTCAAGCCGGCCGAAACCCCGCCTCTTCCATGGCTATACGGCTTGCGGGCGACCGCAGCGCGGTCAGGAATGCCTGGACCGCCGGCCGCGACTTGCGCATCGAGACCAACGCGAAATCGTAATGCTCTTCGGTCAGCGCAACGAAGACGAGGCCGGTGGCGCGAGCGACAGGCGCAATGGTGACACCCCAATCGGCGCGCCTTTGCACCACCGCTGCTGCGACGGCATTGTGCGAGCGCGGCTGGTTCCAGTAGCCGTCCGGTCGCGCCTGCCCGAGCAATTTGTCTATGAGAATGCGGGTTCCCGCACCCTGATTGCGGTTGACCATCATGCAGGTCGGATCGGCAAGAGCTGTGGCAAGCGCGTCTTCAGCAGACTTGCCCTCGAAGCGCGGATCGCCCGGCCGATAGACGAAGCCCTGCATGCGCCGCCAGCCGGGCACGAGTTCCAACCCCTCGCTCAGGAACGGTGTGTTGTAGGTCTGGGTCCTGTCGTCGAAGAGATGGATCGGCGCCAGGTCGCATTCACCACGCCGGGCCGCCGCCAGCCCGCCAAGGCTGCCGACGGCAAGCGATCGGGTAGACAGGCCGGCGCGCGCAAGCGGCGCCAGCACCAAATCGAGCCCGGTGCAATGACTCCCTATGATGACAAGGTCCGGCACCCTCACATGCGGCGTAAACAGCGTTACCTCGACCAGCGCGCCGGCAGGCATGTGGTCGGCAAGCGCGTCGATGCGCACGAACCCGTCAGCCTGCGCAAACGAGGTGACCGCGCCGGAGCCCTTGCCAGTCGGATAGGCGACCAGCCCGTTTTCGCCTTCAATCAGAGACACCATGACAAATTCGGTGCGGCCAAGTTCTGAACCGATGCGCAGCGGAATTGTTGCCGCTACCTGCATCTCAGCCCTCGGCGGCAGACCGGCCATGCGGCGCAGCACCGGCACGATCATGTCGTGGAAGGTGAACATCGCCGAAGTCGGGAAGCCCGGCAGGATGACGACCGGCTTGCCGTCGCAGACAGCAAGGCACAGCGGCTTACCGGGCTTTAGTGCTACACCATGCGCAATGATGCCCGGTTTGCCGAGGCGGGAGATGATGCGGTGGCTGACATCGCCGGCGCCCTTCGAAGACCCGCCGGACAGGATCAGCATATCGGAAGCCTTAAGTGCCTCGCGCATGGCACTTTCGAGCAGGACTTCGTCGTCAACAATAGCGCCGAAAAACACCGCCTCGCCGCCATTTTCGACGACTGCCGCGGTGACGACCGAGCCGTTGGCATCATAGACGGCAGCGGGGCGCAAGAGTTCGCCTGGCTGGACGAGCTCGTCACCAGTCGACAGCACTGCAACGCGAGGCTTGCGTGCGACAGCGACGTGCGAAATGCCACAGGTGGCCAACATCCCGATTTCCCGCGAGCCAATCTGAGTTCCCGCGCGGAGCAAGACCTCGCCGCGGGCAATATCGGATCCGGCATAGGATACGAATTGGCCAGGCGCTGCGCTCCGCCGGATCTCGATGGCGTCATCTTCCGCAGGCTGGGTATGTTCCACCATGACGACTGCATCAGCGCCGCGCGGAAGCGGCCCACCGGTCGCGATTGCGGTTGCGGTGCCGACCCGTACAGTCTCAGCAGGCGCGACGCCGCAAGCGATGATTTCCTCATTTAACGAAAGGCGCAGCGAGGCTGCTTCCGATGCGGATGCGATATCCGCGGATCGCACGGCAAAGCCATCGACATTCGAACGGTCGAAAGGCGGCGCATCGACCGGCGCAACGATATCGCGGGCCAGCGCCAAGCCAAGCGCGTCGGCCAGCGGGCGCTCTTCTTGGAGCATGTCGCGTGGGAAAAGCGCCGCCTCAAAGCGGGCCATCGCTTCCTCCCGCGACAGGATGGTCAGGAACTGATCCTGGGCAACCCCTTGCCGCTGGCGGGAAGCTGGTGACTGAGAGGATTTGGTCATGTCTGCGTCATTATCTCAGGTCACCCGCAGTGGAAAGGCTTCGACGGGCGTGCCCGCAGCATATCCCTCGCAGTCGCCGGCGATGGCAAGCCATGCATCGGCCATGCGAATATGGTCCAGCGACAGATCGCCAACGCCAAGTGGGAGCCAGGCGGATTTCTCATGTCTGAGCAGTGCGATCTCGGTAATGCCGACTTCCGAGGATATCTTGCGAGCCAGCGGCAGCATGATGCCGACCCTGCCCGTACGGCCTGTCAGACGGTCAAGTATTGGCTGCAACAGCGCGTGATAGACCGCTAAAGCCTGATCCGGCGCGCCGGGCAGCGCTATGATCGGAAGAGCGCCCAGTTTGCCGATCGCCGCAGTGCGGCCGGGCCGAAGGGCAATGCCGTGCGCAATCAATGCACCGCGCATCGTCAGCGCCTCGGCGGTGGCGTCGGAACGACCAAAGCCGGTGCCGCCGACGGTAACAATCAGGTCGCATGAGTGAGCATCCAGCGTATCGGTGATCGACCGTGCATCGCGCGCGGCAGTTTCAACCGAAACGCGTGCTCCCGCCGCCTGCAGCAATTCGGCGATGAACTCCACCGTCAGCAAATTGCCATCGATCGCCGCGACATCGATCAGGCGAACATTCGGCGAACGCACCGCGACCGTCTCAAATCCGGCGGCGCGAGCGGCCAGAAGATCGGCGGCGGACAGGGGGCGGCCGGCGATTGTGGCGGGCCGGCCAGCGGCAATATTCTCGCCGGAACGACGGGTGCCCTCGCCGGGAATCGCATCCGCGAAGGCTTGCGCGATTGGGCCTGCGCAGTCGACCAGATTGGCTTCCAGCACGCAGTCGCAGCCATCGGGAAGCGCATCGCCGGCTTCGGCCCACACCGGGGCACCCATCAAAGGCACCGGCGAATAGGACGATGCGCCGGCAAGATCGAGCGAACGAAGCGCCCAGCCGTCGATCACGGCCCTGTTACGCTTAGGCAGCGGGCTTGCAAGCGCTGCCATTTCAGCGGCAATACGGCCCCGCGCCTGCGCTAGCGGCACGGATGTGCGGGGGGCCGGAACCAAGCCGTCGAGCAGTTCGGCAAGCGCCGATTCGAGGCTGGTCAACGTGCCGTTCGAAAGCTGCGCTCTGCTCATGCCCAATGATGGGCCAGCTGTGATCCGGATTGCAACTGTCATTGACGCAGGTGAAACCGTCGTCCCGCCTCAATGCAGGCACGGTGACCCGACTAAGACGGGTCGCGGCTGGCGTTGGGAAAGAACAATTGCTGTCGGTCGATCTGATAGTTGGCGATCGCTTTCTGCCCTTCCGCAGAAACCAGATAGTCGATGAAGCTCTGGCCGAGGTCGGCTTTCACTGTCGGAAATTTCTTCGGATTGACCAACATGACGCCATATTGGTTAAAGAGCCGCTTGTCGCCCTCAACCTCGATTTCGAGATCGCTGCTATTCTTGAACGAGAGCCACGTGCCACGGTCGGAAAGGACATAGGCGTTCATGGCCCCGGCGGTGTTCAGCGCCGCGCCCATGCCTTGGCCGATGTCGCGATACCACGCGCCCTTGGCCGTATCGATGTCGACGCCCGCTTCCTTCCAGAGCCTCAGTTCGGCGCTATTTGTGCCGGACTTGTCGCCGCGAGAAACGAACGGCGCTTTTTTGATGCGGATTGTGTCGAAGGCGGCGGTGATATCCGTGGTTCCCTTGATGCCGGCCGGATCGCTCTTGGGGCCGATCAGCACGAAATCATTGTACATCACGTCGTAGCGCTTCACGCCAAAGCCCTCTTCGAGGAATTTCAACTCCTGCGCCTTGGCGTGCACGAACACGACGTCAGCATCGCCACGGCGCGCCGTGTCGAGCGCCTGCCCGGTGCCCTGCGCGATGACCTTCACGTCGATGCCGGTTTTGGCCTTGAAGATCGGTAGAAGATAGTCGAACAAGCCTGAATCCTGCGTCGAGGTGGTCGAGGCAACGACGATGGATTTGTCCTGCGCAATTGCGGCGACGCTGCCGAAAGAGAGCAAAGCTAGTGCGGCTAAGGCGGAAAAGAGAGGGCGCAATATGATAACTCCTTGTGTGCCGATCAGATGACGAGATCGCCGCGAATAAACGCGGCAGCCTCGGGGGTCGAAGGACGGTCGAAGAAATCGGCTGCGCCGGCGCGCTCGCAAAGGCGGCCACGAACAAGAAATATCACCTCGCCTGCCAGCCTTCGCACCTGGCCGAGATCATGCGAGGCCATGACGACCTTGATGCCGGATTGCGCCGCCATCAGCACGATCTCTTCGACGCTGCGGGCCGCTGCCGGATCGAGATTGGCGGTAGGTTCGTCGAGCAGCAGCAACTCAGGTTCGCGCGCCAGGGCGCGAGCGAGCGCCACACGCTGCTGTTCGCCGCCTGAAAGTCGTCTGGCTGGGCGATCGGCAAGTTCCAGGAGCCCGACGCGGGCGAGCACTTCTTCCATGCGCGCCTTGCGAAGGCTTCGCGGTAGACCCGCCTGCTTCAGGCCGTAGGTGACGTTGGCTGCGACCGAGCGCCGCAGCATGACCGGACGCTGGAACAGCATGGCCAGGCGGCGGGGACCTACCGCGTCGCGCCCGCTCCAGCTAACTCTACCTTCTGTAGGAGCAACAAGGCCCATGCACAGTCTGAGCAGCGAGGTCTTGCCCGATCCGTTCGGCCCGACAATGAACGTCGGCGCGCCGGGGGTGATCGTAAGGTTCAAGCGATCAAGAATTTTCGTGGCACCGGCGCACAGCGCCACGCTTTGGAACGTGACGGGGAGATCGCTTGACAGGTCTCGCATGGTCAACCCGCCTTTTGCTCGGACCATGCACGGACGGCCCAGGCGGCGGCGTTGATCACAAGGATCAACGCAATGAGGATTAGCCCTAGTCCCATGGCCAGCGGCAGATTTCCCTTCGAAGTTTCAAGCGCGATCGCCGTGGTAATGGTGCGGGTGAAGCCGTCAATGTTGCCGCCGACGATCATCACTGTGCCGACTTCGGCGGCGGCACGACCAAAACCCGCCAAGAGTGCAGTGATGAGACCGAAGCGGCTGTCCCACAATAGCGTCGCTATCCGGCCAGATGGCCCGACATTCATCGCCGTCAGCTCGTCGCAATATTCGCGCCACAGATCCTCGACCGTCTGGCGCGTGAGCGCGGCGATGATCGGTACCACCAGCAGCGCCTGGGCGATGATCATGGCCACCGGCGTGAACAGAATGCCAAGTACGCCAAGCGGCCCCGAACGCGACAGGAGAAGAAACACAGTCAGGCCGACCACGACCGGGGGCAGGCCCATGAAACAGTTCAGCAGCACGATCAGCAAGGTGCGGCCGCGAAAGCGCGTCAGCGCAAGCATGGCCCCGAGCGGCAGCCCGACCACAACCGCGATCGCCACCGCCGACAGGCTGACGGCTAGTGAAAGCCGCACTATCGTGTAAAGCGCGGCGTCACCGGTGATAATCAGCTGCCAAGCGTCGAGACCATCCGGCATTCTCGCCTCCGCGGGCTTTGTCTGCAAAGATTCCCGTTCTGTCAAACATTTGAAACAAACCCAAATTATGCATATAGATGCAGGCATGGATCTCTTGACCACGGCCGAAGCCGCCGACTATCTCCGCCTCGGCGAACGCAAGCTCTATGAACTCGTCGCCGGCAACGCGATCCCCTGCAGCAAGATGACGGGCAAATGGCTGTTTCCTCGTCACGAGCTTGACCGCTGGGTGTTGTCAGGCCTCGGACGGCCGGAAGGAATGATCCCTGCCGAAGCCCCGCCGATCGTCGGCGGCAGCCAGGACGATTTGCTCGAATGGTGCCTACGCCGGTCCGGTTCGGGTCTGGCCTCGCTGAACGAGGGCACCGAGGGTGGCGTCGCCCGACTGCTGCGCGGCGAAATCGCCGCTGCCGCCATTCATTTTCATGGCGCAGGCGATGGCGAAGAGTCGGCCAATGTCGCGGCCGTACGGGCCATGCCGCGTCTGCATGACGCGGTGCTTGTCGCTCTGACGCGCCGAGAGCAGGGGCTTTTACTGGCGCCGGGCAATCCGAAAGGGTTGCAGAGCCTTGGCGACGTCCTGGCCACGAATGCGAAAATTGCCGTCAGGCAGAACGGTGCCGGAGCGCAAATGCTGCTTGACGTTCTATTAGCTCAGTCAGGCGCAGCCCGATCGGATCTGAACCGGCTCGATCCGACCTGCCTGACCGGCCCCGACCTCGCATCCGCCATTCGTGTAGGCGAGGCGGATTGCGGCGTCGCAACGCGGGCGGCGGCGCGTTCCTCCGGCCTCGACTTTGTGCCTTTGCTATGGGAGGATTTTGACTTGCTTATGCGCCAGCGCGTCTATTTTCAGTCACAGCTGCAGGTGTTGCTCCGCTTCCTCGCGAACGGCGACCTGGCAATTCGCGCGGCGGAACTCACCGGCTATGACGTGACGCTGGCAGGGACCATCCGCTTGTCCACCTGACGGGGCACCGGCAGGCATCAGGCTCAGATTCGCTGTCGCGGAAAATAGAATATCTCGTGCGGAGTGGACAGCCTATGACAAACTGGCAAAGCATCGCGTCGAGAACAGGTTGATAAACCAGTTGACGAAATACGTAACACCGCTGCCGCGTGTCGGCCAAATGGACCTCGCCTGTCGTTATGAACCATTTCGATGCGAGCGGAGTGATCGCGGCCGATCCTACTGATTTTGGGCCGAGCGTCGGCCAGATACGGCGCTCCACGCGGCGACGGCCCTGCTCGATGCGATAATTTAGAATCTCAGCAGATCCGAATAGGGTTCCGTAGGGCTGTGCCACAGCGCAGGTAGTCAAGCGGTGCAACACGCCCCTTCGTCTCAGTCTGCAATCCGAGCGACGTTTGGAGCCCCGGCGATTTGGCCATTGCTCACGACGTGCTTTTAGAGATAGAGCCATTTTGAACTGAACCGAGCTGCCGCCGCCAACCCGGAAACGCATATGACGCCGATGCCCCAGCTCCCCGACCACCTTCTCGCCGGCTACCGCAATTTCATGAGCGGACGCTATCTTGCCGAAAGCGGACGCTACCGCTCGCTTGCCTGCCAAGGCCAGGCGCCGGAAACGATGATCGTTGCCTGTTGCGACTCCCGCGCGGCGCCCGAGACGATCTTCGGCGCCGGCCCCGGCGAACTCTTTGTGTTGCGCAATATCGGCAATCTGCTGCCACCCTACGAGCCCGAAGGCGAGTTTGACTCGACCTCGGCCGCGCTCGAATTCGCGGTCCAGAGCCTCAAGGTCAAGAACATTGTGGTCATGGGCCACGGCCGCTGCGGCGGCATCCGCGCCGCGCTTGACACCACCGCGGCACCCCTGTCGCCGGGCGACTTCATCGGCAAATGGATGAGCCTGATCGCGCCGGCCGCCGAAACAGTCTCTTCCAGCACCTTCATGACGGCAACGGAACGCCAGACCGCGCTGGAGCGCATCTCGATCCGCTACTCGCTTGCCAATCTCAGAACCTTCCCGCGCGTCTCGATCCTCGAAGGCAAGGGGCGGCTGGCGGTGCATGGCTGCTGGTTCGACATCTCGGCCGGTGAGCTCTGGGTCATGAACAACGATACCGGCGACTTCGAGCGGCCGGAGATGGGGTGAGGTCCGTGCTACTCCTCGCTTTTCATCGGCGGTTTTCGCCGTCGCCGCACCGCTGTTTTCGCGCCGGCGCGCGCTCATTGATCACTGATGTTCGGCGAGAGCGGCGTCACGACTTTTTGCAATAAAGCTAACTCGACCGAGAGCTTACATGATCTCAAGGAACAGTCGACACCTCGGCAATCTTCCATATTACAGTTTTCGACCCTCGGCATTCCCTGCGCCGCGGGCATTGCACTCTTGTTCTGAGCGCTACACTTCGCTCGTGAATTCGCATAAAGAGTCCCTCAGTTCGCGGCTCGTTATGCTTGAGCTTCGGCGGCCTTTAGGCCGAGTTCGATAGGATCGGGAACCGTCGTCGCGAAAATGTCGAGATAGTTTCGCCGTTTCGTGAGCGATGCTTGGTCCCCTTCCCGGCCACGGGACGCGAGCAGGAGGCCCTGGATCGGTTCGAAGCAGTCTCCCGCGACCGGCGGCGCCGCCGCGCTGATCGTCGAGCCGCTCGTGCTCGGCGCCGGCGGCATGCTGATGTATCCGGCCTGGGTTCTGACCGAATTGAAGAAGATCGCAGAAGCCTCCGGTACGCTGCTGATCGCCGACGAGGTGATGACAGGCTCGGGACGAACCGGAACCATGTTCGCCTGCGAGCAGGCATCGATGTCTCCAGATATCCTTTGCACCTCGGAGGGCTTGACCGGCGGCGTGATCCCTCTGGCGGCCACGCTTGCCACCGACCCCATCTTCCAGGCTCACTTTTCCGAGGACCGAAGGAAGACCTTCTTTGCCTGCGCGGCCGCACTCGCCAATGTCGAAATCTGGCGGGACGAGCCGGTGGCCAAGCGCATTGCGACCTTAGGGGCGAGGCAGCCGCCGGACTTAAACGCTTTCGCGACAACCCTCACTTCACCGACAGCCGGGTGACCGGCACGATCGCAGCGCTCGACCTCCGAACCGGTTCCGCAGGTTATCTGGCCGAGATCGGTCCGAAGCTGCGGACTTTCTTCCTCGAGCGCGGCCTACTCGTGCGCCCGCTCGGCAACGTCCTCTATATCCTGCCGCCCTATTGCATCACCTGCAACGAATTGGACAGGCTCTATGACGCCATCGAGGAGGCCGGCGAACTCTTCGGCGCGAAGCCATGAGCCGATCGTCGCGCCTTCATCGGGTTCGGCCATCATGCGCCGGCGCGCAGGGTCGAGAACCCGGAAATCGAGAACCGTCTCGGGCTCGAACCCGGGTGGATCGAACGGCGCACCGTGATACGGTCACGCTTCTGGGCAACGGACGAAGACACGCTATCGGGCCTGGCCACGCAAGCCGGCGACATGGCGCTGGCGAGCGCCGGCATTGACCGCAGCGACATCGGTCTGCTGTTGCTTGCCACGTCGACGCCCGACCACCTCCTGCCGCCAAGCGCGCCGCTGGTCGCCCATCATCTGGGGCTCGGCCGCGCCGGCGCGATCGATCTGACCGGCGCCTGCGCCGGCTTCATCGCCGATGAAAGCGACGCCGATCAGCGGGATAGAGCGCGCCCGCAGCGCCTCGATCGAAAACAAGGTGTGGTGCCGAGCGTGGTGCCCGCGCACAATATGACCGGCAGCGGCCATTGCGCGGATATGCCAATGAACGTTGTCTGTCGGTTGAGCGGCGCCATCAGTCCGCCAGCACCTTCGATGACAAGCGGACCCGGCAAGGCTGGAAGCGAGAGCTTTGCCGCCTCGATCGCGACGCCGTCGATTTCGGCTGAACGATGCGGCGACAGGGGCTTGCTCAAGCGAGTAGGCTTCCGGCAGCACGCGCCCCGGCGGCCGGCCGGCAAGCCGCGCAACGACCTCGCTGTCGGTCTCGCCGTCGAGGCCCGATTGCACCGGCTTCCAGTAGAAGCCGTCGAGCAGACCGGCGAGCCCCGCCGAAAATACCGTCTTGCCAATTCCGGTATCTGTTCCGGTGACGATGATGCGCTTGTTCATACCGTTGCCAACACTTCTGCGAGCGCCTCGACCATGGCGGAAATGTCGGCTTCATCGACGTTGAGCGTCAGCGAGATGCGCAGGCGCGGCGTGCCCTCGGGCAGGGTAGGCGGACGAATGCCGCGGATATCGAAGCCACGAGCCTGCAGTGCCGCGGCCACCGCCATGGTGCGCCTGTTGTCGCCGACGACAAAGGGCTTGGATCTACGAGTCGCTGGGCTTCAGGCCGCAGCGCTCGGCCAATTGGCGCCCGCGAAGGCAACGCGCTCCTGCAGCTGGACACGGCGCTGGGGCTCAACGGACAGCATGGCAATCGCCTCGCGCGCCGCGACTGCCATCAGCGGCTATGGCGCGGTGGCGTAGATGAATGGCCGGCAACGGTTGACGAGATAATCGCATAGCGTTCGCTACCCGGTGACCAGCGCGCCGGATGCGCCGAGCGCCTTGCCGCATGTGTGGAGTACGACAATGTTGTCGCGCCCTCGATGCGGTGGCCAGTCCCCGGCCGTCCGGCCCCCAGACGCCGGTGGCATTCGCTTCGTCGACGACGATGAATGCTTCATGCCGATCGTCAAGTGCGACGAGGCTCTCCATCGGTGCGCGGTCGCCATCCATGCTGTAGAGACTTCCGACCGCGATCCAGACGCGCCCCATGCCGCCTTCGGTGCGCCGGCGCGTGATCGCATCCTCGACAGCGTTTGACGTCGTTGTGTGCGGCCAGCACGAACTGGGCGCGCCCGGCCTGGGCGCCCTCATGCATGCTGGCATGGGCGAGTTCGTCGAGGACCAGCGGGTCGCCCTTCTGCGGCAGCGCGGCCAGGAGAGCGAAGTTGCTGCCGAAGAACACCGCGTAGTCAGCCCCGAAGAACGCCGCCGCGACTGCCTCCAGTAGTTGCTCATGTTCCGGCGCGTTGCCGCGCAACAGCCGCGACCCGGTGGCGCCAACCGACATCCCCCGCGCAATGGCTGCTGCAACCCGCTTCGCCTAGTCTCCTCGAGGCGGCAAGCCCGAGATAGTCGTTCGGAAAAGTCGAGCCCGGCGCGCGGCGCCAGCGTCCGCAACCGGTCCTTGGGCGCCAGCCCCCTGCAAGGTCGCGTCATAGCGGGCAAGCGGTGCCCGGCTAATTGCGCCTCCCGGTCCTCCGGCTCTTCATGCCGACAATGCCGCCGCAGCAGACCTTGATGCCGGATTGGCGAACCTGTTCGAGCGTTTCGAGCCGGTCGGCAAAGCTGCGCGTGCTGATGATCTCGCTATAGTAGCGTTCCGACGTATCGATGTTGTGGTTGTTATAGTCGAGACCAGCCTGTTTCAGACGAGCGGTTTGCTCGAGATCGAGCATGCCGAGCGTCATGCAGGTCTCCATGCCCAGCGCCTTCACGCCTTCGACCATCGCCACCACTGCATCCATGTCACGCACCTTGGCATTTCGCCAGGCCGCGCCCATGCAATATCGAGTGGCGCCCGCATCACGCGCCTTGGTCGCCTCGGCGATGACGCGCTTGACCTCCATCAGCTTCGACGCCTTCAGACCGGTTTCGTGATGCGCCGACTGGCTGCAATAACCGCAATCCTCCGGGCATCCGCCTGTCTTGATGCTGAGGAGCCGGCTGAGCTGGACCTTGTTGGGATCGAAATTCTCGCGGTGTACGGTTTGCGCGAGGAAGAGGAGATTGTTGAAGGGAGCGTCGTGAACTGCCCGAGCCTTCTCCAGGGTCCACATGCCCGTGTCAGGGGCTTGAGCCTGCGACAATGTCTTCGTTGAACTGGTTGCGTGCATGTCCATCCTGTTCCCTCGGTCCTGCTCTTGCCGCGTCTTTCTTGTGCGCTTGCCGGCGATCGAAACGGCCATCGATCTCCGTCCTTCCGTTCATCCCGCGATCATGAGCTCCGATAGTCGAGACCGATATCCAGGATCGGCGCGCTGTGGGTCAGTCGGCCGATGGAAATCAGATCAACGCCGGTCGCGGCAATCGCACGCGCCGTATCGGATGTGATCGTGCCGGAAGCCTCCGTGATTGCCCGACCGCCGACGATTGCGACGGCACGGCGCAAATGCTCGAGGGACATGTTGTCGAGAAGGACCGCGTCCGGAGCGAAACCGAGGACTTCCTCCAGCTGGGCCAGTGTATCGACCTCGACTTCGATCTTGACCAGATGGCCGGCGCTCGCTCGTGCCCGCTCGAGCGCGGCGCGAATTCCGCCGGCGATTGCGATGTGGTTGTCCTTGATCAGGATGGCGTCGTCGAGGCCGAAGCGGTGATTGCAGCCGCCACCGGCGCGCACGGCGTATTTTTCCAGCGCCCGCAATCCGGGCGTCGTCTTGCGCGTGCAGACGATTTTTGCGCCATGTCCGCGCACCGCAGTGACGATCGATGCGGTTGCCGTGGCGACACCACTCAGATGGCACAGAAAATTGAGTGCCGTCCGTTCTGCTGTGAGAATGGCTCGGGCCGGCCCAACCACGGATGCAATGACTTCCCCATGCGTGACATCGTCGCCGTCTGCCCGCTCAACGGTCAATTCGACGTTCTGGTCGATGAGCCGGAAGGCGAGCATCGCCAGATCAAGCCCAGCGACGACTCCGGTCTGCCGCGCAACCAGCACCGTCGTCACACGATGATTCTTCGGCACGACCGCGTCGGTGGTCACGTCGCCGGCTCTGCCGAGGTCTTCGAGGAGAGCTGACCGGACAAGCGGCTCCAGCATCACCGTGGGAAGTGGTGCGAGCTTCATCATCTGGCCCCCTCAAGCCTCGGAACGTGTGCGAGTTCCCGCGCCACCGCCAGGGCATCGGCGAGGGTAAGCTTGAAACGTCTGGCAACGGCTTCACGATGGGGAAAGTCGGCGCGGTAGTGGGCGCCGCGGCTTTCTTTGCGCGACAAGGCGGCGATCGTCATCATCAACCCGACAGAAGCCGGATCCGATGCCGCGTCATTGGCCTCGGCGAGCGGCAACAAAGCGCGCGCGGTTGCTTTCAAACATTCACCATTGCGGACGATGCCGAGTGCGTTCGACAGGAGAGGGCGCATTGGTATGGGATCGGGCGACGGGTAATCGCGTGCAAGCACAAGCTTTGTCCTGTGCGCAGGCGTACCAGCGACGCTTTCAGCGACCCAGCGCGCGCACACGACGGCCTCGGTCAGGGAGTTGCTGGCGAGCCTGTTGGCGCCATGCAATCCCGTCGAGGCCACCTCGCCACAGGCCCAGAGCCCCTTGACCGAGGTGCGGCCGGACCCGTCCACGGCGACACCACCCATGTGGTAGTGCTGGACGGGGCGAATGGGAATGAGGTCATGAGCCGGATCAATGCCGACATCGCGGCAGGCTGCCGCGATCGTCGGAAACTGTCGCGCGAAGGCCGTGCCGGGTTTTTCCCGCGCATCGAGAAAGACGCTGTGGCCTTTCGAAAGATGTTTCCAGACGGCGCGCGCAACGACATCGCGTGGCGCGAGTGCCGCACCTTGTAAACCTTCGAGGAAGCGGTGGCCGGTTTCATCGACGATCTCAGCGCCTTCGCCGCGAACCGCTTCGCTGATGAGCAGCATGGGACGGTCAGGCCCGTCGAGCGCGGTCGGATGAAACTGGATGAATTACAGATCGGCAAGGACAGCACCCGCGCGGGCTGCAAGTGCCAGGCCCTGCCCGCAACTGCCCAACGGATTGGTGGTGTCGAAAAACAGCCCGCCAATCCCGCCCGTGGCGAGGACCACCCGTCGCGAGCCGAAGAATACCGAACCCATCGAACAGCTTGCCCAGACACCGCGGACCGCATTCTCCTTGACCGCCAGCCGGCGCGCTTCCACGCCTTCGACGACCACAATCGAGGGAGCAGAACGCACGGCTTCGACCAGGGCACGCATGACTTCGCGTCCGCTGCCATCGCCGCCGGCATGAACGATACGACGGCGGCCATGCGCGGCCTCCAATCCGAGGCGCAATGTGCCTTCCGGCTTCCGATCGAAGCGGACCCCAAGGTTCGCTAGGGTCTCAATCGCACTAGGAGCCGCATGGAGGATGCGACTGGCGATTTCCGCGTCGCACAGACCATCCCCGGCGGCGAGCGTATCGGCCAGGTGCAGCGCCGGATAATCATCATCGCCGAGGCTGGCAGCAAGCCCCCCCTGCGCCCATGTGCTTGAAGCGTCGGCTCCAAGCGGCGTCCTGGACAGGACAAGCACCGGTTCGGGCGCCAGGTGAAGTGCGGTCATCAACCCGGCAATGCCGCCGCCGATGATTATAGGCCGGCCAAAGAAGCTGCGGACATCCGCGCTCATACGGCGAGCATCCGCTCGACGGCAAGCCGCGCGCGCCCGGCGATCTCCGGCTCGATGGTTACGACATAGCGGTTCTGCTCGAGCGCGGCGCGGATATTGGCGAGCGTTATCCGCTTCATATGTGGGCACAAATTGCAGGGTCGGATGAACTCGAGTTCCGGATGCTGGAGCGCGACATTGTCGCTCATTGAACATTCCGTCAGCAGCACGACGCGAGGCGGTTTTTGTCGCCCGACATAGTCGGACATGGCAGCGGTCGAGCCGGAAAAATCGGCCTCTGCGACCACATCGGGCGGACATTCAGGATGTGCGAGCACCGTCACACCGGGATGGTCCTCGCGCACCTGGCGAATGTCGGCAGGCGCGAAACGCTCATGCACCTCGCAATGCCCTTTCCAGGCGATGATCCTCACGTCGGTCTGGGTGGCGATATTCTTTGCCAGATATTCGTCCGGCAGCATGATCACCCGGGGAACACCGAGCGACTCGACGACGGCTTTCGCATTGCCCGAGGTGCAGCAGATGTCGGACTCGGCTTTGACCTCGGCCGACGTGTTGACATAGGTGACGACAGGCACGCCGGGATAGCGCTGCCTAAGCAGGCGAATGTCTGCGGCGGTGATCGAGTCGGCCAACGAACAGCCTGCGCGCAAATCAGGAATGAGCACCGTCTTTCGCGGATTGAGAAGCTTCGCCGTCTCGGCCATGAAATGCACGCCGGCGAGAACGATGACGTCGGCTTCGACCGACATCGCCTTGCGGGCAAGCGCCAGGCTGTCGCCGACGATATCGGCGACACAGTGAAAAATCTCCGGCGTCTGATAGTTGTGCGCCAGGATGACGGCGTTTCGCTGCCGCTTGAGGTCGAGAATGGCCTCGATGTCCTCGGCAAAGACCGGCCATTCGATCGGGGGAATTACGCGGCGAACGCGGTCGTACAGCGACGCGCCTGAAGGGAGGATGGCGCTCATGATGCCTCTCCAGTTATAGTCGACAAGAATATAAGACCATATATCCTTTGTGACTATAAGGGTGTCAAGCCCTCGTAAGCGGCAATTTTGTCCCGGCCACCGGCCTCTCATCGAGAATGTCGTGACGGAAGCGGTAGAGCTGCGCCGGTCGGCCGCCGGTCTCAGTGGTCGTTTCGCCGGTTTTCTCCACCAGCTCTTGTTGCTCTATGAGCCGGCGAAAGTTTGGTTTGTTGATAAGCCTGCCGGAGAGTGCTTCCACGGTTCGCTGCAGCTGCAAAAGCGTAAAGAGCGGCGGCATGAGCTCGAACACGACGGGCCGGTATTTGATCTTGGAGCGCAGCCGCGCAATAGCCGTTGCCAGGATGCGGCGGTGATCGGCGATCATCGATTTGCCGGCTACGAGAGTAGGTGCGGCTGAAGGTCTAGCGCGTATCGCTTCCTCCACTAGCGCCGCCTCGTAGAAAAGCTCATAACGCTGCAGCGCGAACTCTTCGTTCCATGACCGGTTGTCGAAGCCGAAGGCAATCGCCGTGCGCCGCCGGCGATCGAGCCGGATGGCGGTGTCCTCAGCGCTATCCGCCCACTCCCTCAGGAGTGGGCGAAGATTTTCCAGCACCGCCGGCGCACGGGAGCGGTGATCCTCCCATGGAAAGTAGTCGTACCAGCTTGCCCAGGATCGCCTGGCCGCGGCGCCCACATCTTCGATCTGCGTAAGCGCGAGGTAGCTGATCGAGATTATGCGCTCCTCCGCGCCAATCCGGTCGCGATCTGCGAAAGTGTAGAGCTGTTCGATATAGCCGAGCGGGTGGCCGGTCTGTTGTTCGACCCATCCCCTGAGGCCCGACTGCAGCGAACGGTGGGCGAGTTCGAACGGGCCTGACGGCAGGGCGTTTGCCTGCGAGATGGTGAGAACGCAAGGGACGCTGTTGTTCACGGCGACGACGACGGCGATCAGGTCCGCCTTGACGTTGTTGCCCTTGCCTCCAGGTCTGCGTTGCCTGGTCGGCTTTTCCTGATGGTCCATGATCCCTAAACTGGCTGGGCTGAGTTCCGCTGCGGCAGCAGCCGAACCGATTTAGATTGGTTTTCTACGATAATCGTCGGTGCGTCAACATCGCGCCCATCGGCACTTTTAGCTCTTCGCCTGCACAAAAATGTGTCAAACGCGACATCCGCGGAGGGTACCGTAAGGGAAGGATCCATGCATTGAGCTCAGCTGCCGCAAGCGAGATGAACACTTTCGGGAAAATACAACCGCGTGTAGGGCGGGGCGATGCCGAGCGCACGGGGCGCGACGCACTTGCGGTTACCGATCCAGGCGCCTCCGCGGTGGTGCGGGAACCAAGCTTCGAGCGCTGGCCTTGCTGTTGACAGAAATCGCGCCGGTGCAGAAGAGGGGTCTGGCGCGCACACGAAAGCTACGCGGCGCTGGGCGCGCAACCTCGCCATCTTCGTGTTGGCGCCGGTCTCGTCGGTGAAGATCAAGCGCCAGGGTCGAGATCGGCTGGCTCTCAAACCTGATTCGCGCCGCTCTGCGATGTCAGGACGACTTGCTCCCCGAAACGTTCAGGCGAGCGTCGTACGAATATGATCCGCGACCCGCAACGCTTGCGCAGCAATCGTCAGCGAGGGATTTACCGCCGCGGAATTGGGAAAAAAGCTGGCGTCGACTACAAACAGATTGCCGTGGTCATGCGAGCGGCAGAAGGTGTCTAGAGAGGAGGTACATGGATCGATGCCCATGCGGACGGTGCCGCACTGATGCCCGGGATTTTCTTCGGTGTATCGCTGAGTGAGAACGATCGGATAGCCGCATTGGCGCAACCGGCCACGGACTACTGCAATCAGCCGCCGCAGGGCCTCAACGTTGGTACGTTGCCAATGGACACTGATCTCGTCGCCATTCACCGTGACCCGGCTTTCGGGATCTGGCAGATCCTCGCTCATTACGAAGCAATCGACCGAGTGCCGCGCGATATAATCGAGCACCCGCCTCGGCACGAATTTGACACTTGACTGCAGCATGTCGCCCGAGATTTTGCCGATCATTTGCCAATTGCCGAGCGGCCGCGTGTCGCCACCTTCGCCGAAGTAGAAATCGTTGCACTGGATGGTCTTTTGATAAACTGCGTCGTTGCGACGCCGGGGATCGATCGCCAGCAGCGCGGCGCCATTGTGGTTCATGAAGTTGCGGCCCACCTGGTCCGAACTGTTCGCGACCCCTCCTGATCGCAGGAGAAGCGCGGCTGAATTGATCGCGCCGGCGCTCAACACCACCAGCTTGGGCATCATCACCTTCAACTCGCCGCCTTGGCGGTAATGCACGGCCTTGACGGTTCTTTGATCGGCGGCAAGTTCGAGCCGCTCGACCCGGGCGCCGGTCATCATGCGGATGTCGGGATCGGCGAGAGCGGCACTCAGCCCGCAACTTTCGGCGTCCATCTTGCCACCCGTGGTATCGGGATAGGCGTCCCACGGGTCCTGGCCACGTGCCAGCCAGGCATCGATGTCGATGCCTAGCGGCAATGACGAAGGATGCAGGCCGTTGGCTGCGAGCTTGCCGCGGAAATACGCGATCGCCGGCTCATCGGGGACCGGCGGATAGTCGTATGGGCGGGAATGAAACGGCTCGGTCGGGTCCTCGCCGAGCGCGCCCCGCACCTTGTAGAGCTGTTCGGCTTTGCAGTACCAGGGCTCGAGCGTCTCGTAAGGGAACGGCCAAGCGGGCGAGATGCCGGCGTAGTGCTGCTTTTCGCCAAAATCCTCGCGGCGATAGCGTACGAGGATGGCGCCGTAGAACTTCGAATTGCCGCCAACGCAATAATAGTGGCTGGGCTGGACATGGCGTCCGCGCGAATCGCGCCAGCGCTCACTGGTGCGAAAGAATTTGTCGATGAAGATGGCACGGGCGTTGCGTGCTTGCGGACTGTCCCGCAGCCGCTCGCCGCGCTCGAGGATCACCACGCTGGCGCCGCTGCCAGCCAGACCGGCGGCCAGTGTCGCGCCGCCGATGCCCGAGCCGATGATGACGATGTCCGGTGTCGCAGTCATGGGCATTCAGGCTCCGAGCACGTTTTGATCATAGTCGATCAGCGCGCCGGTCATCACGCCGGAATCGGGGCTCAACAAGTAGGCGGCAAGGCCGGCGAGTTCCGCCGGCCGAGCGAGACGGCTCATTGGCAGCGATCCGGCAACGCTTTCCTGCCAACCATCGCCGTGACCGTGGAATTTGCGCTGGATCGCGTCGTCGCCGGGCGTATCCATCCAGCCGGCGAGAATGCCATTGCAGCGGATGTGATTGCGGGCAAAGGCGTTGGCGACATTTTTCGTCAAATTGGCGAGCGCCGCTTTCGAACTCGAATAGGGAGTGACCATGGGCCCTCCGCAATGCGCCGCCATCGAGACGATATTGACGATGCTGCCGGATTGCCCGCTCGTGACCAGATGCGCGACGAGCCGTTGCATCAGCAGGAACGGGCCACGCGCATTGGTGTTGAAATGGGCGTCCCACTGATCGAGGCTAGTGTTTAGCAACGTGCTGCGTTCAGCCGTTCCAGCGGCGTTGATGAGCCCGTTGATGCTGCCGAATTCGGCTAGCGCCACATCGACGAGGCGGTAACAGTCATCGGCTACCGAAACGTCGGTACGCACGAAACGGCACTGAGTCCCCAGTTCGGACAGCGCCATTGCCGCCGCGGCTCCGCGCGTGGCGTCGCGGCCGGCGATCACCAAGGCTGGCGCGCCTTCGCACGCCAGTCGCTGGGCGATGGCAAAACCGACACCTTGCGTTCCACCGGTGACGATTGCCCGGACTGTGGAGTTGCGGCGCGATATCACGTCGGTCACAAAAAGGTCCTTGCGTAAGCTGTCAGTATCGGACGTGCCGGGCCTGCTGGGTAGAGATGCACGCGCGGCGTGGTGTCCTCGACAATGGGATTGAAGAAAGAGTTCTAGATCAGTATTTGATGCCGTTCTCCGTGCACAGCTTGCCGAACTCACCGGCACAGAGATCTTTTGGATCGACGAACTTGTCGGCGACGACTGTCGCCGCCATGTTGGCCTTGTCGACCGTCACCAGGTCGAGAAGGATTGAGGGCACCTTGTGGGTCTCGGCATCGTATTCGCCATTGATCAGGTGGGGTCCCGGTGTCTCGCCCGCCCTGATCATCACTGCTACCGCGGCTGCCGCAGCTGCTTCTCGATAGATCGGTTTGTAGACGGTCATGCATTGGTAATCGGCAAGAATGTTCTGCAGAGAGAACAGGATGGCGTCTTGCCCGGTGGTCGGCACAGTGCGCGGCGCGACGCCGGCGTTCTTCAACACCGAGATCACTGACTGTGCCAGCCCGTCGCTGGCGGAGAGGACGGCATTGATCTGCGGATTGGCTTGCAACGCCTGCTGGAACATGGTGAGCCCGACCTGATTGTCCCAGTTGGGTACGCGAACCGCGCCGATTTTTGTGGCAGCTTGGGCGCCATAGAGCGGCTCGAGCACCGAATTGTAGCCGGCTTCGACGAGTGTGG
Source organism: Mesorhizobium sp. Root695 (assembly GCF_001428185.1). Taxonomy (NCBI): domain Bacteria; kingdom Pseudomonadati; phylum Pseudomonadota; class Alphaproteobacteria; order Hyphomicrobiales; family Phyllobacteriaceae; genus Mesorhizobium; species Mesorhizobium sp. Root695. The sequence continues at coordinate 29,463 of NZ_LMHO01000006.1, forward strand.
CGTTGTTATCGGTGGGGGAGCCGCCGAGTTCGTAGATATGCGGTGCCTTGACGCCCCAGTCGGCGATGCATTTTACCAGACCTTGCGCCATACGCTCGCCGACGTTCTGGTTGTCGAAGCTGACGTAGAACTTGGCCGAGCCGTTGAGCGTCAGCCGGTCGTAATCGATAACGACCACGCCCTTTGCGTTGGCGTCAGCCTGAATGGCGGCGCCACTGCCGGAATCGAGATTGGTGATGAGCAGCACGCTGGCGCCATCGGTGATGGCCTGCTCGGCCTGGATGCGCTGGGTCTGGGGCATGCCTTGTGCGTTGCTGATGATGTAGTCGTTAGGCGTCAGCCCCATCTGCTTGAAGGCCCGTTCGAAGCCGGGCGCGTCGGCGGTCATCCACCGCGTACTAGAGCGGGTATCGGGCAGCAGCACGGCGATCTTGCCCTTGCCGGCTACCGCCAAGTCCTTCAACTGATTGAGCTTGCTGAAGACGTCCTCCGGTCCGCCGACGGCGAAATCCGTCACTTTCAGGCCCACGGCGGTTTGCGCCAATGACGCAGGTACGCCGAGGCCCAGCACAAGCGAAAGTGCGGCGCCCGAAAGCAGGCTGATTTTAGCCCCACAGGATTTATTCATATTCTCACTCCCATTCCCTTTTACAATTAATTGGATGCGGCATCAAATTATAAGGAGGCTGGCTACTGTCAAGGATGAATCGCCCAAGAGCGAGCGGTTTTCCCATCGGCAATCGAATCGGCCGAATTCAACGAGCGCCGATAATGATGACCGTGATCCGCGCTTCAGGTATGAGGTGGTTGAGGGACAACGGGCAGCTGATCGGTCGATCGAGGCGGGTGCAGCATCACCACATTTCGGCGAAATCTTCATGCCCGGCGCGGTCGAGGATGGCATTGAGCGACCAGGTTGCCGCACCCTGGACGGCGGCTTCGCGTCCCATGGTGGAAAACAGTACAAGCGAATGAGCCCAGCGTTGCGAAATGACGCCGGCCAACAGTTCTTGCTCGATCGGCCCGCGCAGCCATTCGCCCAAATGGGTCAAATAACCTCCCAGCACAATCGCCTCCATGTCGAAGAGGTTGGAAACGACGGCGATGCCGACGCCAAGCGCATGGCCGACCTGCTGCAGCGCCTCCAGCGCAGGCCGATCGCCCTTCGCGGCGCGCGCCGCGATCTGGCGGCCGATCCAATCGGGATCGCTGCGATCGGACCGGTCTTGGGGCGCCGGTTGGGCGAGTTCGGCAAGGGCGCGTTCGCCGGCCAAGGTCTGCACCGTACCACGCGCGCCCCACTCTGAACTCGGCCCATTGCGTTCGATGGTGATATGCCCGAATTCACCGGCAAAGCCATGCGCGCCTCGGAAAATCTTGCGATCGAGCACGATGCCGCCGCCCAAGCCCGTTCCACCGGACACATAGAAAAAAGTGCGCAGATCGCGGGCGATTCCGCTCGTCATTTCGGCGTAGGCTGCAAGCCGGGCCTCGTTCTCCGTCGCTAAGGGCAGGGGGCCGGAAAATTCACGCCACAAATCGAGAATGGGGACTTGATGCCACTCTATGTTGGGTGCCTCGAGCAGTTCGCCGCTGGCCCCGATCAGGCCTGGCAGCGCCATAGTGCACGCGGTTTTCAGGTTCTTGCCCTTGAAATAGGTCAGCGCTTCTCTGGTCATCTCGGCTAGTTGACGCATCACGTCTTCAGGCCTCAGGCCCTTGTTCGATTGGCTGAAATAGGTACGGTAACGTGGCGTGCCGGCAAGATCGAGCGCCAGGACGCCGATCCCGTCATCGCTGATCTCGATACCGAGCGCTGCGCCGCCATCGGGATTGAGTTCCAGTGCACGGCCCGGCCGGCCAACCGAGCCGTACTGCTCGGCTCCCACGTCGAGCAACAGGCCGCGCTCGATCAAATCGGCGATCAGGCTGGAAACTGTGGACGGATTGAGGCCCGTCTCGTCCGAAATCCTGGCACGCGAGCGCCGCCCCCCCTTGGCAATGTTGTTGAGAACGAGGCCCAAATTGTGGCGTCGGACCGTCTTTTGGTCGGCCGGCTGGGTCTGTGTCTCGCCGTTCGAATTCCTCATGCGCCTCCTGCCCCTCATTCGTGTCGTGCTCCTTCAGTCCTGCGTTCCATGTTGAGAAATTGATCTTATATTTCGATTGGTCTGCGCGCCAGACCTCTTGACAACGAAATAGCCGACCTATTTAATTCGGTTAGCCATTAAACAAAATATTTGGGATAGACGGAGGAGATCGGAATGCCCAATATGGATACCAAGAAATCAGCTACATGCTTGCCGCTGGTCTCGGCTTTGGTGCTTGCCATGACCGGGGGTGGCCTTGCTGAAGAGGCAAAGCCGGTCGACCTGGCCGCCTCCGACTTCACCACTGGCGGTCCGGCCGATATTTTCGGGCGCCTCGACACGCTTAAGAATGTGGCGGCGGCCGGCAAGGGCAAGATCGCCGTGCTGCTGCCCGATACCCGCTCCAGCGCGCGCTGGGCAACGGTCGATGCGCCCGGCTTCGAACGGGCATTCAAGCAGATGGGGCTGACGCCTAACGACTACATCATCAGCAACGCACAAGGCATGCCGCAGACCCAGCGCACTCAGGCCGAGCAGGCCATCACCGATGGCGCTAGCGTGCTGCTCATCACCAATCTCGATTCCGGCAGCGGCGCCGCCATTCAGGCCGATGCCGAATCGAAAGGCGTCGTCACGATCGACTACGACCGGTTGACGCTCAACGGCTCGGCCAAGTTCTACGTCAGCTTCGACAACAAGAATGTAGGGGTGCGCATGGCCGAAGGGCTGGAGCAGTGCATCGCCGACTGGAAAGTCAAGTCGCCGAAAATTTTCCACCTCGGCGGCTCGCCCACCGACAACAATGCGACACTGGTTGAGCAGGGTTACGATTCGGTGCTCGACAAGCTTTATGATGCCAAGACGGCGGTGAAAGTGGGCGCGGTGCGCGTGCCCAACTGGGACAACCAGGTCGGGCTCACTATGTTCGAGCAGGCGCTGCAGGCCAATCCGGAAATCAATGCGACACTGAGCGCTAATGATGGGCTCGCGCAGTCGGCCATCGCCGTGCTCAAGAACAATGGGGTGGCGCCTCGCAGCTTCCCGACGACGGGGCAGGACGCAACTGTTCAAGGCTTGCAGAACATCCTCAGCGGGTATCAGTGTATGACGGTCTACAAGCCGATCTATCGCGAGGTCGCGGCTGCCGCAGCGGTGGCGGTGATCCTGCGTGCCGGCCAGACTCCGGGTGCCAAGCTCGTAAACGGCGAATACGATGCGCAAAGCCACAAGGTACCCTCGATCCTGCTAGAGCCGGTCAGTGTCACCACCGCGAACATGGCGAAGACAGTGGTCGCCGACAAGTTTGTCGATCCCAAGGAACTCTGCGTGAGCGGCTTCGCCGATCTGTGCAAGGCCGCAGGCATCAAGTAATTGCGGACGGGGCGCGCCGAGCGCGCCCCGTCTTTCGACCAACCGAGACGAGGCTGCTGATGAGCGCGCCGATATTGCTGAGTTTGCGAGATATCAAGAAGAGCTTTGGCGCCGTGCAGGTGCTGCTGGGCGTCGATCTCGACATCAAGGCCGGATCCGTGACTGCCCTTGTCGGCGACAACGGCGCAGGCAAGTCGACGCTGATTAAGTGCATCGCCGGCATCTATCAGGCCGACAGCGGTCAGATGAGCTGGGAGGGCCAGCCGGTCAAGGTGGCCAACCCGAAGGCCGCTTCGGCCGTGGGGATCGAATTCGTCTACCAGGATCTGGCGCTCTGCGACAACCTCGATGTCGTCCAGAACATGTTCCTCGGACGTGAGCGAAAATGCGGCTTCCTGCTCGACCATAATGCCATGGAGGCCGCTGCCCGCGACGTGCTGGCGGGCCTGTCGGTGACGACGGTGAAATCGGTGCGCCAGCCCGTGGCCAGCCTGTCGGGCGGCCAGCGGCAGTCGATAGCCGTCGCCAAGGCGGTCATGTGGAATTCCAAGCTTGTGGTGCTCGACGAGCCGACCGCCGCCTTGGGCGTTGCTCAGACCAAGCAGGTGCTCGCTCTGGTGCGGCGGCTCGCCGAGCGCGGCCTCGGGGTGCTGCTGGTCAGCCACAACCTCGAGGATGTGCTCAGCGTCTCGGACAGCATCGCCGTCCTCAGGCTCGGGCGCCTTGTCACCCAGGTGCAGCGCGACGAAGTCGACAGCCAGCAACTGGTCGAACTCATCACCACCGGCCGTCTTCGCGGCGAGCTTGCAAGCGATGCCCTGCGTCAGGCCGGCGCAGCAGCCCAGTCATCCACGCCGGGGATAGAAACGTGACACCCATCCAAGAACTCTCGTCGAACATCGAGGTCGAAGCGCAGGCGGCGCCGGGGGCGCGACGGTTGGCCTTCGTCGAAACATTTGCCGGAATGCGTTCAGGCGACATGGGCATGCTGCCGGTGCTGGTAGGGCTCGTCATCCTCGCCGTAATTTTCCAGGCATTGAACGGCAATTTTCTGACGCCGGGCAACCTGGTCAATCTCATGGTGCAGGGCGCTGTCTATATGCTGCTCGCGATGGGCATGGTTTTCGTTCTCCTGATCGGAGAAGTCGACCTGTCGATCGGCTTTATTGGCGGAGTGGCGGGCGTCATCGTGGCGACGCTCATCTACGGAGACGCCGGCAACCCTTGGTATACCGGCATCGCTTGCGGTCTGCTCGCGGGAACTGCCATAGGCATTTTCCACGGACTGATAATCACCATTGTGCGGCTGCCGTCCTTCGTCGTGACACTGGCGGGGCTCCTGGCCTGGAACGGGGTGATGCTCATCATTCTCGGCAATGGCGGCACCGTGCCGATCCAGGATCCTGTAGTCGTCAGTCTTGCCAACGGCGTGATGCCACCAACGATCGGCTGGATTATCGCCGCCTGCCTCATCGTGCTGTTTGCCGCCGATAACCTGGTAGCTGACCGAAACCGCCGCCGTAATGGAAACGCCGTGCGTGCGCCGCTGATGACGTATGTGCGCATCGGGCTCGTCGCGGCTCTGGCCATCGCCATTGTCGGGCTCTGCAGCGTCAATCGCGGCAATTTCGCGCCCGTGACCGGGGTTCCTTGGATTGTGCTCATCCTTTTGTTCTTCGTCATCGTGTGGACCGTTCTGCTCAATCGCACCGCCTTTGGTACCTACATCTACGCCATCGGCGGCAACGCCGAGGCCGCGCGGCGCGCCGGCATAGCGGTCGGCAGGGCGCGCGTCCTGGTGTTCGGCATTTCCGGCCTGATGGGCGCGGTGGCCGGCATCATCTATGCCTCGAGACTTCGCTCGGTTTCGACCAATCTCGATGGCGGTACTCTCGTGCTTTACAGCATCGCTGCGGCCGTCATCGGCGGTACCAGTCTGTTCGGCGGACGCGGCAAGGCCGTCCACGCTATACTTGGCGGCCTTGTCATTGCCATGATCGACAACGGCATGGGCCTTCTTGGCCTCTCAGCAGCGACCCGGTACGTCGTCACAGGGATCGTTCTGCTCATTGCGGTTTCGGTCGATGCGCTGGCAAGACGTGGACGGGCCAATGCTGGCCTTTCGTGACCCCCGCCGTTTTTTCCAACACCGGCCGTCAGGCCGCATTTCGAGGACCATCATGAAGTCGCAAGCACTGCATTTCCCACTCAAAGGCACGGTGGAAATCAAGGAGAGGACTATTGCCGCTCCTGGTCCGGACGAAATCGGCGTCAGGGTGCGGGCTTGCGGGGTTTGCCACGGCGATGTCTCCCTTTTCCATAGCGACCGAGCCGCAAGCTTTCCGGCATTTGCCGGGCATGAGGCGGCGGGTGAAGTGGAGGCAGTCGGCGCCGAAGTGACCCGCTTCAAAATCGGCGACGCGGTGGCGTTGCTCGGCCAAGAACGCTTCAGCACCCACACCGTCGCCAAGGAATCCCAGGCGATGCTGATTCCCGGTCCGGTCGAGGACTGGAGCCGCTGGGTGGTGGAGCCGATCGCCTGCTGCGTCAACGGGGTCGCCATCGCCGGCATTCAGCCCGACGATGTGGTGGCCGTTGTCGGCTGCGGCTTCATGGGTCTCGGGTTGCTGCAATGCCTGCGCCAATCACCGGCGCGGCTGCGGATTGCCCTGGCGCTTCGCGATTTCAGTCTTGAGCAAGCGCTCCGCAACGGCGCCGACCACGCGCTGCGGTCGGATGCGGATGACGTGATCGCCCAGATCGTGAAACTCGCCCCGGCGCGCCCGATGCCCAATCAGTATGTCGTGCCCGGCTTCGAAGGCGGGCCGTGCGACGTGGTATTCGAAGCCTCGGGCACCGCGTCGGGTCTGAAGCGCGCCAGCGAGTTGGTCCGCGTCGGCGGCACCCTCGTGATGTTCGGCCACCAGGAAGGTACCACCACCATCGACGGCACGCTTTGGCACATGCGTGGCATCCGCGTCCTCAACGCCTCGCCGATGATCGCCGCCGATTTCACGCAGATCTTTTACCGGACGGTCGGTCTGCTCGAGCGCGGCGCCCTCAACATGGCCGACCTCGTCACCCACCGCGCGCCGATGGACGAGGCCCAGCGCCTCTTCGATAGCAGTAAGGACAAAACGTACATCAAGGGCGTCATCAGCTTTTGACCTGACAGGCGGCTTGCGCCCATGCGGGAGCCGCCCAACTCTCCCACGTCTCACGAGGACCATATGCGACTAGGATTCTTCACCGATTACTCAGAGCAGGTGTCTGCGTTTGCGCACCGCACCGGCTTCACCTCCCTGCAACTCTCTGCCTGGCCCCAATCGTCGCTGAACGCGGATGCGATCACCGATGCCCGGATCGCGGAAATCAAGGACGATCTGGCGTCCAAGAACATCGAGATTTCAGCGCTCGGCTACTACCCCAACGTGCTTAGCGAGGATGATACCGCCGGCAAGGAAGCACAGCGCTACCTAAGGCAGGTCATCGGACTTGCCGAGCGCATGGAAGTCGGAGTGGTCTCGACCTTTGCCGGGCGTCGTAAGTCGCGCCCGGTCCATGAAAGCTTTGCGCCGTTCAAGGAGGTGTTTTCGCCGCTCATGGACCTGGCGGAAAAGAAGGGCATCCGGGTTGCAATCGAGAATTGCCCGATGCACGACTTCATGACCGGCACCGGCGACAACATCGCCTACAGCCCCGAGCTCTGGGATGAAATTTTCCGGCTGGTACCTTCCGAAAACCTCGGGCTCGAATTCGACCCCTCGCACTGCATCTGGCTGCATATCGACTACATCGAAGCCATCAGACAGTACGCCAAGAAGATCTTCCACGTGCACGCCAAGGATCTCGAAATACGCCGTGACATCATGAGCCGAGTCAGCATTCTCGGCTCGGCGACGACCTTCCAGGGTCACGTCATGGCGCATGGCTGGCCGCGCGCGCGCACCCCCGGCTGGGGTGAGGTCGATTGGCCCAAGCTCATCACCGCCCTCTACGACTCGGGCTACAAGGGCAACCTCGACATCGAGCACGAAGACGACGTGTTTGCCAACACCTCGGCCTTTACCGAGCATCAGAGCGAGGCCGACGTGGTCGGCAATTACGGCCGCGACGAGTTCGGACTGACCCTCGGCTATAAGACGCTGTCGCGCTACATGGCCTGACGCGAACCACGACCGCCTCATCCATGCCCGCTCGCCGGCGAGTTCGGTTGACGCCGATCACCCGGCCGTGGCGAAGCTTTCTCGGAGGACGACATGAAGATCTGCATTTCGGAAATCACCACACTGCCGACCGATCTCGAAGCCGATTTCAAGGCCTTTGCCGCAACCGGTTGGACAGCCGTGGAGCTCTCGATCGAGAAGGCCGATAAATATCTGGCCGCCCACAGCCTTGTCGACCTCAAAGCACTGCTCTCCAAAAGCGGCCTGACGCCGATCGCCGCGATCGGTCTTGCGCCGACTGGACCGGGCCTGTTCCTGGCGCGTGGGGCTGATTTCGACGCCTACATGGTCTCGCTGAAGCGGCAAATCCTGATGTGCGAAGAGCTCGGGATCCGCTGCCTCGGCATCGGCGCCGATCCGGGCCGAGGCGTTACCGGTAAGGAGTGGGTCGAGGGCGCCGTACGGAACGTCAGGGTGGCTGCCGATCTGGCGCAGGCCCATGACGTTGCCATCGGCGTCGAGGCGCTGAGCCTCAATCCGCCGATTGGACCATTCCTCCTGGCAGCACTCAACGAGACGCGGCAGTTTGTCGAGAAGGTCGACCATCCCGCAGTTGGCATCAATTTCGACGTGTTCCACTTCATCCGCAGTGGCGGCACGCTCGCCGACATCGCGGCACTGCGGCCGAGCCAAGTGCTGCATGTGCATATTTGCGACCTGCCCGACATGCTGCCCGATAGCTGGGAAGACAAGCACCGCCTGATGCCGGGAGACGGCGCGCTGCAGCTCAAGGCAATCCGGGACGGTCTGCTGGCCCGTGGCTATGACGGCTATTGGGCGCTGGAATTGCTAAACGAGGACTATTGGGCCGAAGACCCGGTTAAGGTCGCGGCGGTCGGCAAGACGGCGATGGAAAACTTCGTCGCCTGAGCCTTTACCTGAGGATTCCTTCCATGACTGCCGCAACTGCCCTGTTCGTCGGGGACGTCAGCCTCGATCTCACTCTGGTTATCGACCACGTGCCGGCGCCCGACGAGAAGGTGCATGTCACCTCGTCGTGCGAATCGCCGGGCGGCGTCGTCGCCAACGCGGCGGCGGCGTGCGCGCGGGCAGGGGCTTCGACCCGAATGCTGATGCAAACCGGCCATGATACGGGTGCGCAGTTCGTGCGCACCGACTTGGAAGGTATCGGCATCCAGGTTGAGAGCGAAGTGACCGAAGGACGGACCTGTCAGGTGGTGATCCTGCTGGAACCGCACGGGGAAAAGCGGCTGCTCCTCGATCCGGGGGTCTCGATGTATCCTTCCGAAGCCCAGGTCGAGGCGGTGGATTTGGGTGGCGTCGCCTGGGTACACACGGCCGCCTACGGCATCGCGGCGCCTCGGTTGATCGACCGATGCCGCGCTGCGGGAATTCCGTGGTCGCTCGATCTGGAACCGGCCTCGTTCGCCACAGGTCTTGCGCAGTTGGCCGACGTGATCACAGGGGCCGCGGTGGTGTTCTGTAACGAGCGGGCGGCTCGCCAGATCGAGACTGCGCCCGCGGCGACCCTGCTGGCGATGGGAGTCGGCGCCGTCGTCATGACGCTCGGTTCGAAGGGCGTGCGCCTTATCGAGCGCGGCGGGTCCGATACCGCCATCGAAAGTCCGATCCGACCAGTGGTTCGCGATACCACCGGCGCCGGCGATTGTCTCGCCGGCTGGTTCATCGCCCAGCGGCTGCGCGGGCGTTCGGCAGTCGAAGCGCTGCAATCAGCGGTTCTGGCCGCAGCCTTCAGCTGCGAGCATCCGGGCGCGCAGACTTCCTATCCGACGCCCGAAGCGTTGCAGGCTTTTGCTATGCCGGTCGAACTTTCACGACTTCAAGTGCAACACGAGGATTGAGATGCCAAGCCCGAAAGTCCTGCCGACCAAGCCGAATACCCTCGACGCCATCTTTTCGGTACGCAAGCCGGTCATCGGCGTGATCCATTTGCGCTCGCTCCCCGGGGCCCCCCGCTACGTGCGCGAGGCGATGACCGAGGTCTATGCAGCGGCGGTGCGCGACGCGAAGACGCTCGCCGATGGTGGCATCAACGGGATCATCGTCGAGAATGCCGGCGACATGCCATTCAGCCGGCCCGAGCATATTGGGCACGAGACCGTGGCAGCGCTGACCGCTGCGTGCATGGAGGTGCGCGGCGCGGTTGATGTACCAATCGGCATCACCTGTGTCGCCAACGGCGCCATTCCGGCGCTAGCCGTTGCCAAGGCCGTAGGCGCGAAGTGGGTGCGCGTCAACCAATGGGCCAACGCTTATGTCGCCAATGAAGGTCTGCTCAACGCTGCGGCGCCCGAAGCCATGCGCTATCGCGCCATGATCGACGCGCGTGATGTCGCAATCTTTGCCGACGTGCATGTCAAATTCGGCGCACACGCGATTACTGCCGATCGCAGCATTACCGAGCAGGCGACAGATGCCGAATGGTTCGATGCCGACGTGCTGATCGCCACCGGGGCCCGCACGGGCTCGCCGACCGAGCGGCGGGAGGTCGATGAGGTGCGCGGCGGCACCAATCTGCCGGTGATCGTCGGCTCAGGCCTGTCGCCCGAGCAGGTGCCGAAGCTCTTTGCCGCCGCCGATGGCGCAATCATCGGACAGTGGCTCAAGGAAGACGGACTGTGGTGGAACCCGGTCGATCCGCGACGCGTCGCCGCGCTGGTGGAGGCGGTCGCCAAGGCGCGAGGTGCCGCATGACGCTACTCACCGGCGAAACCGAAGTCTTTTCCTCGGCGCAGACCGCCGGACGCTGCGTTGTTATGTTTTTGCTGAAGCGTCAGCGCGAACCGGGCGAGATGGATGCGGCCGCGGCCGATGGCGTGCAGGGGGTGCTCAAGCAACTGGAGAGGGAGGATTGGCATCTCTCGATCCGCAAGATGTTCGACGCCCACGCCAGTCCGAACGCCTTCGTGCTCGATACCGGCTTTGCCCATGATGTCGACATCGCCGGGGTATTCGAAGCCCCGAGCCTTGCGGCAGCACTGCGCGGGACTGTGCGGCTGGAGCAGGCCGGCTGGGATCGACTCTTCACCACCGAGTGGCTGCTTGGGCCACGCGAATTCGCCGTCGTCGCCGGCATCGGCGCGTCGAGCGACCGGCCGTGGGGATTTCTGGCGCTCTGGGAGTGGAACGATGCCTGGTCGGCCGCTTCGCCCGACGAGCGCCGCGACTACGATGCCGAATGCGATGTCGCCTTCAGGGGCGACCTCGGGTTCAACATAAATATCGCCGGGCGTCACCGGCTTGACTGGGCCCATGGCTGGCACCATCTCGGCATCTGGGAAGCCGCCTCACCCGAAATCATCGATGCGGCGATCAGCGGCCACGAACAAGCGTCCGATTTCATGTTCACCACCTCTCGCCACATTATCGGTCGCGTCACCCCGCTCGACGTGCTGATCAGGTAGAAAGTTCCCTTATGAACGAGACAAGCATTTGGATCCACTACGCCCGGCCGCGACCGCATTGGTACAAACTTACGGCCGACGAGAAACGCGCGCAGGCTACGGCGTGGCAGGCCATTGCAGCGCAGTCGGCTAGGACCGGCGCCGAGACCCTGGGCCGCTATCACATTCGCGGGCAGCATGATTTCCAGACGGTGGAAATCTGGCGCTTCCCGAGCCCGGAAGCGGCATTCGACCATTGGTCCCGGCTCACCGCGGCCCACTACAACGAGTGGTATGCCTTTTCCAACAATATAGGCCTGCCGATGCAACAGGACGTAATCATGAGGGTCTAGCGACGAAGTCGACAAGGCACTTGAGGCCCTCTCTCTCTGACAAAGGGCACTGGAAAGAGCTGATTGCCAGCGCTTTGCCGGAACACGACCGAACGGGAGGGCATGTACTGCTACAGCCTCGGCAGGCGCTCCTGATATTCACAAGTTCAACATCTGAAGGAGCTAGGTCGGATCGTGAAGTGTTGTGATCGAATCTGCCCTGCGAGTATCGGGCTGGCTCATTGTCCAGTCGCAACTAACCACTTCGCTTTTGCCTCGGGGAGTTATTAAAGCCCACGCCAAGGCGGCAGCGCGAATGTGGCACTCATCCCCACCATGTGCGAGCGCAAAGCGTCGAGCGCACCTTCAGGTTGTGACCCGATGGCGCCGTTTCGAGGAGCGTATCGTTCCGAAGAAATGATCCACGTCGCAGAGGAGCACCCATCAATAGCGGTTCTCCACCGGGCTCTTACAACGTCACGCACTGACTGGTACACACCACTCAAACCCGCGCGTCGTCAAAACATATTCTGGCCAGCCGTCATCAATCGGCGGTGCATGGTTCTCTCCTAGAAGCGGCGCAACCCATCTACTTCCTCCGATACCGCCGCCGGTGCGCTCCTCGAACTCCGCTTTGCAGCGCGCAAGCTTTTCCTTGTCGGTAAGGAGGTCAACGATCGTCGGGCCGATACCGTTGACCAAAGCGCGGACCCGGGCATCGAAGCCGCCTGCACTGACGCGTCCGACCTTCAGGCCGAAGGCCGAAGCAGGCCGCGTATCTCGTTCTCGTGGTCGCGCAGCTTGTTGCACCGACTTCAAATGCACCGCCTTGAACCAGCCCGAGCGGATCAGATGCGCGATGGATCGGGCATTGTTGCGGTTCATTGCGACCATGGCCGCCTTGGCATGTCTGGCCTCGATAGCATTCGGACCGGGGCCTCCGATAGCTCTGCAGTTATAGGCCTGTGGCGGGGAGGCACAGGCCAGCTCCAGACTAGAAGGCATAACCGGAATTCTGGTTATGCCTTCTAGTCTCAAAGAGAGCTGGGGCGAAAATGGTAGAGTCCGGACCGACCGCAAGCGAGATCAGAACGCGAGGCTCACCATGCCTGCTTGTGGCTCACGAGAATGTCCTCGGCTGCCTGAGCGAAGACCTGTCCGCCAAGCTTGATATCCTCGTCGGCGGTGTTTTCGGTGTAGTGGTGGCTGATGCCGCCGATGCTGGGAACGAACAACATGCTCGCCGGCATTAGTTTGGCAAACACCTGAGCATCGTGCATCGCGCCGCTCGGCATCCGGACATACTTGCCAGGAGCCAGATCCCGCGCTGCCTTTTCAAGGTGAGCCTGCATCGACGCGTCCATGCGCTTGGGGGTAGCCTTGTCGATAATATCGATCTTGCACTGACATGGTCCCATTTGGTTGGCTTCTTCGACCAGTGCGAAGAGTTCGCGTTCGAACTTTTCCAACTGCTCCACAGACTCGTCGCGGAACTGGAAGACCAGTTCCGCGCCCCCTGGAATGATCGACGGCGCACCGGGATCGAGAGTAATCCGTCCAACAGTCCAAACTGAGCGCTCCGCCGTAATCTCCCGGAATCGCTTCTCGATTGCAGCGGTGAGCTTGACGAGCGCAGCACCTGCATCCTTGCGCGCCGCCATGCGGGTGGCACCAGCATGGTTCTGCTCGCCGATGAATGTCAGACGATACTGCCAGAGTCCTACAAGGCTCGTCACTATGCCGACCTTGAGACCTTGAGTGTCGAGATAGTCTCCCTGCTCGATGTGGGCCTCCAAGTACCCCACGTAACGCGAGACATCGACGTGTTCGCGCTTCCGTCCGGTCAGATCGACGCGCTTGAGTGCAGCCCGCACTGTCTCGCCCGTGTCCTTGTTCTTCCCCGTATCGATCTCGCTCTCGTTAAGATCGCCGCAGAATGACCTGCTTCCGAGGAACTGGATGTAGTGACATTCCTCGTCGACCCAGGCACCGACATCTACCGCCAGCGGGAGATCTTGATCATGGATGCTTTGTGCGAGTTCTAAGCCGAACATTACCCCGAGGATGCCGTCGAGCCAGCCGGCGTAATTCTGCGATTCCGAATGGGAGCCCGTAAGGAGCGCGCGGCCAGGGCGCTGACTCTTGCCGATCACATTGCCGATGCCGTCGATCGTGGCCTTCAGTCCCGCGTTCTCCATCCGTTGCTTCAGCCACTCGCGGGCCTGCATGTCCTGAGGAGAAAATGTTGGCCGATGTACACCCGTTTTGTATGCACCGAACTGCGCTACTTCTCTCAAAGAGGCCAGAAGCCGCTCTTCGTTAATCTTCACCATTGTCAATTACCTTGTACTTGGGTGTTCGCACGCTTCAATCGGGGAGCGCGCGTTTCTGATCTGTAGTGAGGCGAAAATGCTACGGAGACAGGAGGTGGACAAACGGAATATTTTGATAGGCACCCTTCAAGGAATTTGACGGACGTTGCCGCCATTCATCTTCAAAACCAACAGGCGGTCTGATATGCTGGTACATCGCTTCCGGCTCTGGAACTTGTCGTAGGAAGGACGATGCCATGCGCCTGCGTCAGGTTGAGACTTTCTATTGGGCTGCTCGCCTTGGCAGTTTTGCGAAGGCCGCCCAGAAGCTAAATGCAACCCACTCCGCGATTTCAATGCGTATTCAAGAGTTGGAGATGAGCCTCGGAATCAAGCTGTTCGACCGCTCGCAAAGAGCGGCGAAACTCACGTCGGACGGCATCCATCTCCTACCCGCGGCGGAGCAGATGCTGGAGGCGGCCGAGCAGATATCGAGCTTCAAGACATCGAAGATGTCGCTCAACGGCTACGTTCGGCTAGGCGTGGTCGAGACCATCGCGATGACTTGGCTGTCGCAATTGATCGATAAGCTCCGAGACGACTTCCCCGGTATCCAGATCGAGGTCGAAGTTGCACTTTCTCACGTGCTCGAGGACAAGCTTTACGCGGGACAGATCGATGCCATCCTAGCGCCGTGCTCGATGTCGAAGTCTCGCTTCACGCACACCACGGTCGGCGAGATTCCTTTCCGCTGGATGTGCAGTCCGTCGCTCGATGTACCACACAGCGTTAGCGTTCGTGACCTTGGCGACATGCCGCTGATCGTCACGTCAAGGGAACAGAATTTTCGCGGCACGCTCTTAGACTGGGCCACCAAATATCACTTGCGGATAAAGAAGCCCTACATCTGCAACACCTTTGTCATCGCCGAAAAGCTTGTCTCGGCCAAGCTGGGCGTCGCCTTCCTGCCCGTCCCGATCTACGAGGAAAAACTTGCGGACGGGCAACTTCGGGTAGTCGCGTGTGATCAAGAGCCCGCTCCAATGGAGCACTTCTTCATCCGTGCCACTTTGTCCGACAGTCTCGTGCTTAGGGCCATAGAGACCGTGGCCGCCGAGGTCTCGACTTTTGCAAGAACAAGGAAGGAAGAGGCCGGTTAGCTTGCCTGATGGCTTCAGGCTGCCGTGTAGGCCGTCTTCGCCGAAGTGTAGAACTCGACTGCGTAGCGTCCCTGATCTCGTGGCCCATATGACGACTTCGTTCGCCCGCCGAACGGGACGTGGAAGTCCACGCCTGCAGTCGGGAGATTGACCATCACCATCCCGGCTTCGGATTTTCGCTGAAATGCGTTGCGAGCTTGAGGCTCGTAGTCGCAATTCCAGACGAGAGTCCGAACGGTGTGTCGTTGGCGGTCTCGAGCGCCTCGTCGTAGTTCTTGACACGGATCACTGCGATGACAGGGCCGAATATTTCCTCGCGAGAAATGCGCCTCTCCTTGGTGGCATTGGTGAACAATGTCGGTTGGAGATAGAAGCCAGGTGTGTCGCGCGATACCGTTTCGCCGCCGAACGCCAGCTGCGCGCCTTCGCGCTTACTCACCTACGAGATCGTTCGTGTCCGATGGGCTCACATTGAGCGAGCTTTCGTGGGGAGCGATCCATTCGCCATTGACCAGGTTTGTGAAGATTGTCATTTCCATTTCGCGCGTTCTGCTATAGCGCGACAATCTGGATGAGAATCTGGTGTCGCGGCGATGCTAATGATCGCGGCATTGATTGTCGCGCGCAAGAGGTTTTATCGGTTGATTGTCGCGGCGCGTCAATCAGGATTGGCGTTTGCGGGCGTCGCATACGAGGCCGGCCGGCCTAGCCCTCGCTTTCGCTCGATGGCCTCGCGCCGCTCTCGACATTCAGCTCGAAGATTGGCGCGTGGTGGACAAGGCGGTCGACCGCGGCGAGCGTCATGGCGGGATCTGGGAAGACCTTTCCCCATTCGCCAAAGGGCTGGTTGGCGGTGATGAGCATGGAGCGCCGCTCGTAACGGGCGCTGATGAGCTCGAATAGCACGCTCGTTTCGGCCCGGTCCTTGGTGACATAGGCGAGGTCGTCGAGGATCATCAGGTGGAAGCGATCGAGGCGATTTATGGCGGCCTCGAGGCCGAGTTCGCGGTGCGCGACCTGAAGCTTCAGGACGAGATCAGTGGTACGGGTGAACAGGACCCGCCATCCGGTCTCGATAAGGGCAAGTCCGATGGCTGAGGCGAGATGGCTCTTTCCGCCGGCTGGAGGGCCAAACAGAAGCAGGTTAGCTCCCTTCTCGAGCCAGCTGTCGCCGGCGGCAATGGCCATCACCTGCGCCTTGGAGATCATCGGAACGGCTTCGAACTCGAATGTGTCGAGGGTCTTGCCCGGCAGGAGGCGCGCCTCGGCGAGATGGCGTTCGATACGTCGCCGGTCGCGCTCAGCCAGTTCATGTTCAATGATCGCAGCCAGGAAGCGAGCGGCCGGCCAGCCTTCCTTGTCGGCCTATTCGGCAAACTGCGGCCACATAACCTTGATGGCCGGCAGGCGCAGTTCGTTGAGGAGCAAGCTCAGCCTGGCGGAATCGACAGCGGGGTTCGTGTTAATGCCGCATCTCCTGTCAGGTTGGCGCCAAGCAGGGCTTCATAGGCGTTGAGCGGAGCAAGACGCACGACGACACTCGGCAGCCGGGCGGGCAGCCATGTCGGGCAATCGCCGTGCCTCTAGCGAGGCGGTCAGTAGATCAGCCAGTTCGCTCTCGCAGCCGCGCTCGTGCGCCATGGCGAGAAGCTCGACCATGGTGCGGCAGGCCTGCCGCTCAGGCAGTCGCTTTATGAGCACCTCGAAGGTTCGCCGGTAGGCCTCGCGGAGGAAGAGCTGGTCACGATAGACGAGGTTTAGCAGCGCCATGGGCTTGCGGCGCAGCGGATGGATGACATGCCGATAATTGACGACCTGGTCGTGCTTGCCGGTTGAAGAGGCGCGCCCGCGCGGCAGCGTCATGAGATGCGTGCCGCCGATGAAGATATCCAGCCGATCATCGAAGAGCCGCACTCTGAGGCGGTGGCCGATCAGGCGTGAGGGCACGGTGTAGAACACCTTACGCATCGTGAACCCGCCCGATGACGTGATGCGCACGGTGACCTCCTCGTAGTCGGAAGTGCGCCGGGCGGGCAGTTCCTGGAGTTCGGCCCGCTCGATGCCGAGGCGCTTGGAGTTGCGAGCATTCACGCGGCTGACGATCTCGTCGACAAAGCGACGGTAGGCTGCCAGGTCGTCGAAATCGATCGATCCCCGCATCAGCAGCGCGTCATTGATCGCCCGCTTGAGATGGCGTGCGGGCTTTCGACGGAGCCGTTCTCATGCGCAATGCCGCGATTGTTGCGGGAAGGGATCATGCCGTAGTGGCCGCACAGTTCGTCGTAGCGGCTCGTCAGGTCCTCCCGGGCGTCCTTGTCAAGGTTGCGGAATGCCGCCGAGAGGCTGTCGCTGCGATGCTCGCGGGGAGCCCCGCCAAGCGACCACAGCGCGTTCTGCAGGCCTTCCGCCAGAGCGACGAAACTCTCGCCGCCGAGCACGACATGCCCAGGCTCGAAGCCGGAATAGGCGAGCCGGAAATGGTAGAGCCGGTGATCGAGTGGCTGGCCCGCGATCGTGACGCCGGCGGCGGCCATGTCGGTGAAATCCGACAATCCCATGCGCCCGGATACGTGAACCTGCCGGAAGATGACCTCCTGTTCCTCGCCATGGACGGCGCGCCAGGCTCGGACCCGGCGCTCGATCGTGCGGCGAATGCCAGCTCCAAGCTCGGGATGACGCCGGATCATCTCATCGAAGATGGCGATCGACCGGATGCCGGGAGCCGCCCGCAGCAGCGGCACGATCTCGGCGTCGAAAATCTAAGCGAGCGGATCGGGCCGGCGCCGTTGCCGCGGAACCTTCTTTTGCGAGGGCAGCCTCAAATCCTTCTCGATGCGACAGGCCGTGGCCGTGCTGATCGACCCTTCGCCGCCGCGACGGCCGTCGTTTTGGTCTGCCGGAACTTCATGAAAAGCCTCATCTGGTGATCGGTTACGTGGCGGCCGAGCACAAAGTGATTCCTCCCCAACAGGAAAAACCGCCGGCATACCCGGTCGACCGTGATCACCAGACGAACGCCCCCGAAAAAGGAACGCGCCGCCGGCGGATTGAAACTCCAGTCGGGCCTACGCCCTCCCTGCGTTCCAATCCGCCGGCATTCTCATCCTGATCGACGCTGCGCTCTCACGTTGATTGCCGCGCCGCGCATTCTGCCTAGATCAGGCGTCGATGGGCCAGGTTTCGCATCAGGTGTGACGAACCGAATGTCCACGGGTCGCACTGCGTGGAGAGGCGCACCTTGTTCGTGAGCAATCCAAGCTTCTCGTTCGAGATCGTAACGAGGTCGCCGATCTTGTGAGTGAAGCCTTGTCCAGCCTCGTCGCGGTCCTTCGTGGGTGCGAAGAGCGTACCCATGAAAAGCATGAAGCCGTCGGGGTACTGATGATGTGTCCCGATGGTCTGAGAAACCAGATCCAGCGGGTCCCGGCTGATCTCGCTCATGCTGCTTCGGCCCGTGAGTTCGAATCCATCTTCGCCTTTCACGGTCAGCGTGAGCTCTGCGGCCCGAACATCGTCGAGAGTGTAGGTGTCATCGAACAGGCGGATGAAGGGACCGATCGAGCAAGATGCGTTGTTGTCCTTGGCCTTTCCCAAGAGGAGAGCTGACCGCCCCTCGACATCCCGCAGGTTCACGTCATTTCCCAAGCTGGCGCCCTGGACAATGCCGGCGGAATTCACGGCGAGAACTATCTCAGGCTCTGGATTCGACCACTTGGAGATGGGGTGGAGTCCGACATCGTCTCCATGCCCAACCGATGACATCACCTGGGACTTCGTGAACACCTCGGCGTCGGGGCCGATGCCCACCTCGAGATACTGAGACCAAAGGCCTTCCTTAATCAGGATCTCCTTTACCTTGGCGGCCTCCTCCGAACCCGCCTTCAGATTCCGCAGGCTCTCGCCGATCAAGTCTCCCACTTTCGCCCGGATCGATTCTGCAAGCGCTGGGTTTCCGGCAGCGCGCTCTTCAATGACCCGTTCCACCATCGAGCGTGCAAACGTCACACCGCAGGCCTTGATCGCCTGGAGATCGCAAGGCGCTAGGAGACGTAGCCCGTCCTTCGATCGATCAACATCCAAGGCAAGGGCATCAGAAACCGAAGCAATCCGACGACCGTCGGCAGCCCTCACGACGGACGTGGGATCCTGTAGTTCCAAGAGATCACGGACTGTAGGTAAAACCTTCGAAGTGATATCGACGAGGTCGCCGTTCCTTAGGGTGACAACACTTGGACCTTGAGCCTGCGGCATCCACATGCGACCGACGAAAGTCCCCGTAGAGAAAGCAGAATGATTCATCCTAAACCTCGATTTATACTTTTCGGCGAAGCCTTCGCTCCGCCCAACCGACAGGCGTAGCGGACACAATTGGTGCTTTCGTGAGCCGGCTACACGTCGGTCACCACATTACGTCACCGCCGTTGGGAGAGATGCTCTGCCCGATCATGAAGCTTGCACCCTCGCTCGCCAGATAGATGTAGGCCGACGCAATCTCGTCGGGGGTGCCTACGCGCTTGATTGGCAGCTGGGAAACCTTCCACGTCTTCCAGGCTTCGTCACTACCCCGCCACATGGGCGTATCGGTCGGACCCGGGCACACGCAGTTCACCGTGACTCCGGTAGTGGCTACCTCTTGCGCGACGGATGCAGAAAGCGCGACCACGGCTGCCTTGGAAGCGCAATACGCGGCGTTGTCGGGGGCAGGCTTGTGGGCGAGCTGGGAGGCCGTGTTGATGATCCTCCCGTAACCGCGCTCGATCATGTGTGGTAAGGCATGCTTCATACCGTATGCGACGCCATTCAAGTTGATCTGCAGCGTCCGGTTCCATTCTTCCCAGCCCATGTCCAGGAATGGCTTTCCGTTAGCTACGGCCGCGTTGTTCACGAGGATGTCTAGCTTGCCGAATTCCTCGATAGTTGCACCAATGGCCACGGAGACGCTGGCCTCGCACCGCACGTCGCACTCCAGGAAGGTCTTTGCAAAACCTTGCGGCAGAACATTGGGCGGAATGTCGGCGACCGCGACGCGCGCCCCAGCGCTGGTCATCTGCCGAGCCACAGCCGCACCGATACCGCTTTTTCCGCCGATTATCAGAGCGGAACGTCCGGCGAGGAGATTGCTCGTCATCCGGAAGTCCTCGCGCTACCATCATGCCGGCATCGAGCGATATGCGAGGCATAGCGGCGGACTCCTTCGCGAATGGCGGTCGGCGCTTGAAAGTTCAGGTCTCGAGACGCGGCTTGGCAACTAAGCGTAGGTATCCGTTCCGCTGAGACAGAAGCGTCGCAGGCGAAATGGATGTCGGCCGAAGGTAATTCGTCTCGTAAAAATTCCACGATTTGGTCGAGGCTGGGATCTTCGGGACTTACGATGTTGTAGGCCGGATTGAACTCTGCATTGGCTGTCATGGCGCGCTCGATGGCCATGACGACGTCATCGATGTAGATGTAGTGGTGGAGGTAACTGGGAGGTGCCGTCAATAAAGTCGAGCGTCCCTCAAGGGCATCCGAGATCAGTGTTTTCATCTCGCATGCAGTCGCGCGGCTTGGGCCAAACACCTTACCTATCCTCAGGCTGGTCGCTGATAGGCCGAACGAGACGGCGTAAGCAGTGACGAGTGCTTCTGCTGCTACCTTCGTGGCCGCGTATACCGTCGTTGGGAACAGAGGGACGTTCTCGGGAACTGGATTGACAGTGTATGCACCGCCGTAGACGGCGATGGACGAACAAAAAATAAAGCGGTCGGCTCCGGTCTTCCGCGCTATTTCAAGAAGGTTCACAGTGCCCTTCACGTTGATGTCACTTATTAAGGACGGTTGGTCTACCAGAAGCATAGGGCCTGAGACCCCGCCACAGTGAACGATCTGCGTAGCTCGAAACTCCTCTGCCAACCCCTGCAGCTTAGGGCTGTCCAGCAGGTCGCAGACGACGGTTAGGCGGTCGTCGTCGCGTTTCATGGCATCCAGTGCAAGAACGTCGTGTCCCTGCTCAACAAGGGAACGGCATAGGGCCTGGCCTACGAACCCCGATGAACCTGTCACTAAAGCTTTCATGAAGATCCCCTTGGTGCCTTACATTGTGGCGCCTAGTTGCCACGGAACGTATTCCGCTTCACCGTATGGAGCCCGTCACCGGCTGCCGTCCGCTCTCCGGCAAACCGATGACCTGGCCGAACTTGATCATAAGATCGCCAGCTTGCCGGGATCGGATCGACATCTTATGACCACGAGGTATCTCCACTTGGACGGTCACCTGCCCGATCGTGGTTCCCTGGGCTATTCGGTCGATCGCGATTATCAAATTGTCTTCGACATTCAGGCGAAGGGTGCGGGGCGACTGTGCCTTGGACTGGGTCATGTTGATTCCGTGACCGGCCGCACGTTCCGAACGTGCGGCCCTGTTCCTGAAATTCCGGAAGTTTCGCTTTAGATGGTGCCGCTGCCCCGGAACCTCTTGCGTTTCAGGAATTGGCCTGAGCCGATCTGTCCCACGTACTGACGGTCGGAAACGATCTCCTCGCCACGCAGAAGAACCGTGCGGGGCGCGCCCTGGATGTCGGCACCCTCGTACGGGGTGTAGTCGACATTGTGATGGAGTTCGGCCGAAGCCATTTTGAACTTCGCCTCTGGATCCCAGATCACCACGTCGGCATCGCTTCCGATCGCGATGGTGCCCTTCCGTGGAAAGAGGCCGAATGTACGGGCAGGTCTGGTGGAGACCATATCCACGAACTGCGTCATGCTCATGCGGCCCTGACGAATGCCCTGGTAGACCATCATGAGCCGCTCCTCGATGCCAGGGGCGCCGTTCGGGATCTTGGTGAAGTCGTCCTTTCCCATGTCCTTCTGACCCTTCCAGTTCCAGGTCGAATGGTCAGAGGACACGGTCTGGAGGGTTCCTTGGGCCAGCGCACGCCACAGCAGCTCTTGATCCTTTCGCGAGCGTGCGGGAGGGGTGAAGACGTACTTTGCGCCCTCGAAATTGGGGCGCGCGAGGTCTTCCTTGGTGGTGTAGAGATACTGAGTGCACGTCTCCGCCAGAGCGTCGACGCCGCGCAGACGCCCGTCGAAAAGCTCCTCCAGCGCCTCTTCGCATGTGAGATGCACGATGTAGATCGAAGTGCCTACGATCTCTGCCAGAGCGATCGCGCGAGCGGTCGCTTCCGCTTCTACGCGCGGCGGTCTCGTTTCGGCGTGGAACTTCGGCTCGATATCGCCTCTGGCGAGGGCTTTCTTTCGCAAGTAGTCGGCAGCGTCGCCGTTCTCGGCATGCACCATCACGAGTGCGCCCGCGTCCTTGGCGACATCCAGCGCTCTGACAAGAGTGCCGTCGTCGATGCCAAGCATCCCCTTGTAGGCCATGAACAGCTTGAAGCTGGAAACTCCGTTTGCCGGAAGTTTCCGCATTTCCGCCTCCACGTCGTCCGTGAGGTCCACCACGATCACATGGAAGCCGTAGTCGATGCATGCCTTGCCCTTCGCCTTTTCGTGCCAAGTGGCGAGGGCGTCGGCCAGGGATTGACCGATCTCCTGCTGGCAGAAATCGACGATTGAAGTGGTTCCGCCGCAGGCGGCGGCGATCGTGCCAGTCCTGAAGTCGTCTGCGGTCACCGAATTGAAAACAGGCGTATCCAGATGCGTGTGGACATCGACGCCGCCCGGGATGACGTAGCAGCCCTTGGCGTCTACGACCCGCTTTGCGAGAGACGGGTCCAGGTTGGCGGCAATGGCGACGATCTTGCCATCTTCGATCCCTACGTCTGCGGCCGACTCCATGCCGGCGGTCACGACAGTGCCGTTCTTGATAATCGTATCCATCGTTTTCTCTTTCAGCTTTGTTCGGTGAGCTCAATCGGTTCTTGGATTCGCGGTATCTGAACCCAGAGTTTCGTTGCCCATGTTTTCAGTGCAGGCATGATCGAGGCATGAAGCTCCACGCCGGACCGCGACTGCCTAGCTTTGAGGGCGAGACCGCGTTCGCCTGGCAGCCGGACCTTATCGTTTCCGGGAACGGGCGGATTCTGGCGAACCCGGTCGGCTAAAATGTCGAGTTGGCGGTTGAAACTGTCCCATCCGCCGAATGCCGTTGGATCGAAGAGCTGAATGAACACCGACGCGCCCCATCCCTCTGCGGGGTCAGCGCGCCCATGGCCGCCGAGTCCCGAGGTGAGAGCTTCGATCAGCAAGCCCAGTCCGAAACCCTTGTAGCCCAATTCGGTGCCGCCGAGCGGGAGAATGCTTCCCGGTGGATCGGTGAAGAATGCTCCGGGGTCCGACGTTGGAGTTCCATCTGCATCCAGCAGCCAGCTGTGTGGCAGAGCCGCCCCTTCGTTGCGGGCCCGTGTCACCATGGCATTCGTTGTCGTCGACATGCTGATGTCGAGCAGTATGGGTTTCCCGCTTGTCGGAATGCCAGCCGCCAACGGATTCGGCGTGATCATCCGGCGAGTGCCGCCGAAAGGCGCCACGCTCTCTACCGCCGGGTCCGAGCTTGCCACGAGGATGACGAGACCCTCGTCAGTCGCCTTTTGCAGGTAAGCCGCCAAGCACGCGATATGATGGCTTCGACGGATCGCGAGGGTAAATGACCCATGCATTTTCGCTCGCGCGATGCCAAGCTCGATGCCTGTGCTGACCAGCCAAGGACCAGGAAGTCGTCTCCCGTCCCAAGTCGCCGTGGCACCGCTGTCGGCTACGACGAGGTGATCGCCGTCTTTCGACATCGATCCATCTTGCAACGCGCTAAGGTACCGGGGAAGAAGGGCCAAGCCGTGGGTCGTGTGGCCAAGCATGTCTCCTTCCACAAGGATTTCAGCGGTCCGGCTTGCCTTTTCCTGTGGCAAACCCACCCCTGCCAGCAGCTCCGTCGCGTAGCCGACCAGATCCGCCGCTCGGTAGCCGCCGGCCGTTGAAGCACCGTTCACAACTGCACCCTTGCTCTATTTTACGGCCATGACCTGGATTTCGACGAGGAGTTCCTCGAATGCCAGGTTGGACTCCACGCAGGCCCTGGCAGGAGCTTGGCCAGGAGCCACCCAGGCATCCCAGTGCGCGTTCATCTTGTCGAAATCCTTGATGTCTTTCAGCCAGATCCACGCGGAGACGACCTGTTCCTTGGAGGCTTCTGCCTGTTTTAGGAGAGCGTCGATTTTTGATAAGACTTCCTTTGTCTGGCCTTCGACATCCAGGGTCTTGGTGTCGGCCACCTGGCCGGCCAACATCACGCCCGTGCCAGACAGCGGGAAGGTCACGATCTGGCTCATGCGACGATTTGAATTCTGGCGTTCGATCATGGAAGTCTCCTCGTAGAATTGTCGCTTCAGTGCGGTTTATGTCAGGGACTCTTGGCGCCCGCGAACCAGTTGCGACAGCGCCACGGCTACCACGAGCGCTCCGCCGTAGAAGAGATCCTGCACGTATGTATCGATACCCATCAGGGAGAGACCGGAAATACCTGTGACCAGGGCGTAGACGGCGATGAAGGTACCGATTGGGTTGAAGCGTCCGGGGCTGATGGTCGTCGCTCCGAGATACGCTGCAGCGAATGCTGGGAGCAGCAGCGACGTTCCGGAGTTCGGATCCGCTGCGCCCGAGGTTCCGGCGAACACTATTCCGGCAAGCGATGCGATGATCGCCGAAGCCACGAGGCAGCCAAGGCGGACACGATCCACCGCAATGCCGCTCAGACGGGCCACGTCGCGGCCCTTTCCGACAAAGAGGATCTTTCGACCCACCGAGGTGAAGCCCAGTAGATAGGTCAGGAGCAGGCACATCGCGACTGCGTAGTAAAAGCTCAACGAGATGCCGAAGAGTCTGACCGTCAGCACTGCGTCGACCACTCTCTGATCGATTCCGCTGATCGTGCGGGAGTCGCTGATCCAAAGGGTTATGCCGTGAAGGAAAGTTCCCGTTCCCAGTGTCACGATCAACGAATGGATGCGGAAATACAGGATGAAGAAGGCATTCACCAAGCCCACTGCGACACCCGCCGCGACCGCGGCAAGCAAAGAGGGGAAGACTCCCCACGCGTGGTCGACATTGAGGACCGCGAACATCATCGAAGACAGTACCAAGACTTGGGCCACCGATACGTCCATGTCGCCGGCAGTGAGCGGGATGATCAGGCCAAGCGTGAGGATCACCAGGACCGCCTGCGAGCCGAACATGCTGGAGAAATTCGGCCAAGTCAGGAAGATGTCCGGAAGAAGGAAGGCGAAAAGCGCGATGATCGCCATCCAAACCAACAGGAGGCCGAACCGCTCCAGTTCCACTAGAATTTCACGACGGTCGCTCTGGTTCATGCTCTGACCCTGGATTGTGAGATCGGCCATGTTCAACTCCTGCCGCTGGTCAATTCGAGAATTCCGGTTCGAGACTCGTGAAACAGCTCTCTGTGATCTGTTCCTTCGTAACCTGATCCGATGAGAGTTCGGCAACTACCCGACCTCGAGCGAAAACGAGCACGCGGTCGCAAATGGCCGCCAGTTGTTCGTGATCGGAACTCGCGCATAGAACGCAGGCTCCAGCGCGGGCCGCCTGCGAGATCATCCTGAAGATCTGGTCTCGGGCGCCAATGTCCACGCCCTGCGTAGGCTCATCCAGGAGAATTAGCTCAGGGTTTGTCTGCAACCACTTCGCGAGGACGACCTTCTGTTGGTTACCACCACTGAGCGCCTTCAAGGGAAGCGAGCTATTGGAAGGTCTGATGTCATAGTCGCGCACCAGAGGCAGGGCGTTCTTGTCAATGCCGCTGCGGCGCACGAACCAGTTGGAAATGTTTTTGCCGAGGACAGGGAGCGCGAGGTTCTCTGCGATCGAGAGTTCCGAAACGATTCCTTCCTTCTGGCGGTCGGCGGGGATCAGTACGATCCGCTGCTTGATGGCATTCACAGTGGTCTGCGATGCCAACGGGACCTTCCGACCGTTTATTGTCATTGCACCACCTTTGGCAGTATGAGCCCCATATAGCAGATATGGAACCTTGTCGTAGCCAGAACCCAGTAGCCCAGTAAGGCCTATAACCTCGCCACGCATCGCGGTGAGATCAAACGGCGCCAGTCCCTGCGAGGTCATGCCATCTATCTTGACCGCAGCGGTGCCCGAATGCTGGATCGAAACACGTTGCTCAAACTCGACGTCTCTTCCGACGATCGCTTTGATGAATTCCTTTCGGGAGCTGGTGGCCGTATCCAGAGTAGCGGCCACTTTGCCGTTCCTGAGGACGGTCGCCCGGTGAGTAAGCTCCTTGACCTCGTCGATATCGTGCGAGACGAAAATGACGCTCACCCCGCGTTCCGCCACTGTGCGTACCAAACTAAATAGCCGTTTGACGTCGGCAGCCGACAGGAATGGAGTCGGCTCGTCGAGGATGAGAAGCTTGCCTTCAGACTCGTCTATGTCGCCCAGTTCGTGGAACGCTCGAACTATAGACAGCAGGGCGCGTTCGACTGGGGGGATATCCGAAACGCGAGCGTCCGGATGAATATCCAGCTGATATTTGCGAAGCAGGTTTCTCGCGTCTTGGCGAGCCTTGGACCATCTGATCGACCAGTTCGATTTCCTGACGAGGCGATCGACGAACAGGTTCTCTGTCACTGTCAGGCTCTGCACGAGCCCAAGGGACTGGTGGACGATCGAGATGCCATGAGCTGCGGACTCGTTTGGCAGAATGGGAAGCTTGAGCTGGCGGCCTCCGAGCTCGATCGATCCTTCGCCGTTCGGCTCGTGGAATCCGCTCAGGATCTTAATCAACGTCGACTTGCCGGAGCCGTTCTGGCCGAGAAGGCCATGTATCTCGCCGTGATTTACGGTCAGGTCGATATTCGAAAGCGCCTGGACGCCACCGAATGACTTGGACATCCCTTTGATGACGAGGTTAGGGCGAGGAATATCCTCGCCCTTTTCCGCAGCGGACGGCATTATTTCAGCATCCAGAGCTTTTTGTAGCCTTCAACATACGCGTCACCCATACCAGCCGATGCCTTGGCGGGAACACCAGCGGCCTCGACGTTGGACTTGTCGAAGATGTAGAGCGGGATCTTGGGATCCTTGATGTGCGGAAGCCCGCAGACGATCCGCATCTCGGCATCAATTACGCCGTGACCGATCCAATCCAGGTTTTCGCCGATGTCCATGTCGATCTTGCCTTGACGCACGAGATCGAGGATAGCGGGTGTGCCATTGAACGTCGCGATCTTCACCCGATCGCTGGATTGCGTCAGTTCCACCGCCGGAACGACGTAGCGAGCCATGTCGTCGTAGGTCGGGATGATGAAGTTCATCTTCGGATTCCTAAGCAGCGCAGCCTGCACGAGAGGCTGGATGCGCGAGGACCAGTCACCGACCGCGACGTTCACGTATTCGACCTTGCAGTCCCCACACTTCTCCAAGGTGGTCTTCACGCCCTTCACGATCGCTTCAGACGAGAAGGAGTCGAGAGCCGTGATAACCAGGACGTTGGCCTTGCCTTCGGTCTTGGTGATCGCCCACATGGCTTCGAGCTCACCAGCCTTCTGGTAGTCGATCGGCACGGACAGGAATGCATCAGGGCGCTTCTGGTCGAAGCCGCCGTCGTGCGAAGCCACGACGGGTATGCCTGCCTTCTTGGCTTCCTGTGCCTGAGGCACGAGCGACAGAAGGTCCGGAGCGAAGAGATCGATCAGATCGTATTTCTGATTGACGCCATGTTGGATGCCCTGGATCCACTGAGAATGCTGGCCGCTGTTCTTGTACTGGTCAAACTGGAAACCGACCTTCTTTGCAGCCGTCGTCATCGCTTCCATGACAGTGTTCACGAATGCGATGCTATTTGAGAACGGCACTGACAGGATCTTCTTTCCCTTCATGCAATTCGTGGCATCGAACGGTTCGCCCGCGGCGACGAATTCCGGGACCCGCTGATGCTTTGCGATCTCGGCCTTCATCGCGTCCAGATTAGTCGCATTCGCTGACGTGGCCGCTGCGAAGAAGGATCCATAAATGGCAGCGGAAATGGCCGAAGCCATGAGTAGGCTCTTCATTTTGTTCTCCTCTTTTAGAGCATCTGCTTGGTTTTTATGCTCTGCTCGGGGCAGAGATTGGGGCCGAAAATTTCACAGGACAAGCGGAATAAATTGAAGCCGAGCGGTCAGAAAAAATGAAGGATGAGGGAGCAACATAACGAAATTCTTGAGCTTCCCGGCCAGTAAATCTACCCGGCGCACAGGCATGACTTCGTCCAAGGTCGCTTCGATGACACGGCAATGGCGACAACATTATCCCCTGCCGTCAACCAATCACAGCAGGGATAGAGGATGCTCGACCCAAGGCCTACAATGCGGACACCCACCTACTCACCCGCTCGCTGAGCCTCCTTTATTTCCCTCCTCATAGCGCATCCGGAGCCATGCCTGATGCTCCGGGGAATCGTCCATTTCCCAAGGTTCGAGAATCGTGGCCAGATATGCCCGGTCCGCCTCCGCCGCCTCGCGCTCCATCGCGACGTACCACGGCTCTTTATTCGAGGACCGTTTTTTGCCTTTCGAATCTGTTGCTTCCTCGGGCGGACGCATGATGTATCGACCGGGCCGAGACCAACTTGATCATCGCCGAGCCGGAAGCCAGCCGCTTTCCCTGGGTGCAGCCCTGGGGCACAGCGGCGGCGCAAGCGCCCCGCCATGCCGGCCAATGCCGCCTCCGGCCGCGCCTATTCCGGGATCAACGTGCTGATCCTGTGGGTGCGGTTATCGAGCTTGGCTTCCCGATCGTCTTTGCCGTTGCGGCCATCTCCTTCATCGACGCCCGGCGAGCGCTCGTACTCTTGGGCTTCGGCACGTCATGCGGCTTGGGCTGCGTATTTAGCAGGCGGCGCAACACCTCGTCGCCCACCGGGCGGGTCCGGTGATTTTGGTAGGAGAACCACACGAATGCGCAGCGTCAATGATTTCCGGGAAATACATCAAGAGGCTATCACCTGGCGCCATCACCTCCACCAATCCCGAACTCGACTACAGGGTTCACAACACCGCGAACTTTGTGGCTGAAAAGCTGGCGTCTTTCGGCATCAACCACATTGAGACTGGTATTGCCGAGACTGGCGTGGTGGCTGTGATCCAAGGCACCGGCGGCGACGGCCCGACCATTGGCCTGCGCGCAGATATGGATGCATACCGCCATGCTGCTCGGCGCTGCAAAACATCTCGCTGCAACACGGAATTTTAAAGGCTCAGTAGCGCTTATTTTCCAGCCTGCCGAGGCGTCGTCGGGGCACAGTTTGTCTTGGCTCTTCAGACTCTGGTGTCACGAAAACCTTGATCCGACGGAAGCGCTGGTCGTGTCCGTGCCGAAGTTCACCGGAAGTGAATCTTACCATATTATCCCCGACACGGTGACGCTTGGTTCCCCGATGACGCGGAGGGAGCTATGATCAACCCGCTTTCGTACAACCTTCCGTCATTTCACGGGTTGTCGAGGGGGCATGGGCGGAGGTCGTTATCGCGGGCGATATTCGGCTGGAGACGGCATGTATACGTGCTGCGCGGCAGCTCGTTGATGACGGCGCCATAGCCCTGACTGCAACTGCGGCTTTTTCATCTGTCACCAAGCAGCCGTTGCGGCCTCGGTGAACGTGCCGGTCGCTCTGTCCAGTTTGCTTCTGGTGCCAACACTGCTCAAGCAGTTGAACCCCCAAAAGAAGCTGGCGGTTCTCACGGCAGATTCGAATTACTGTACCGATGATCTCTTTGGGCTCGAAAGGACAGTGACAGAGATCGGATCGTGATTGGTGGCATTGAGGGAACGAAGTACTGGCGTGATGCCATGATGCGTCCGTGCCCACCCATGGACATTCCGGCTATAGAGTGCGACGTGTTCGCAACGCTCAGCCGTATGCGCGATGAGCACCCTGAAATCGCGGCGGTCTTGTGCGAATGCACGTCGTTTCCATTGGTTAGCAAGCAGCTTCGGGCGGCGAGCCGGCTTCCTGTATTTGACATCACAGTTCTCAACAAAATGATGCTCGATTCCGCCCTTCAATAGGGTGTCGAGACCGCCTAGAAAACGGCCGCAACCAGCTTGGTAAGAGTCCCGGTCGACGGGAGGCGTGCGGCTCAATTGCCCGTACAGGCGCTCAAGGCGTCGCAACCCTGCTTCACCCAGATCGTCGGCCAATAGCGCGGCCGGCCGTGCTGGTCTGTCAGGACCCAGGCAGCCAACGATGGAGGCAGCGATGGATGGCGGAGCTTCAAACACGGCATGCCTCGAAGGTAACTTCACACTGCAACGAAAAACATACCGTCGTTGCAATTTCCCCAGCCTGCCGGTGTTTACTGGCCGCTACGCTCCTCTATTGAGGAGCTCCGCTTCGCGGCCCGCAACCACCTCATTCAACGCTGCGAATGCGTCGACGAAGCAGTCTTCCTCCGGAAGAAAGGAAGCCGATGCGCAGATACGCTCGCGGCCTGGGATTGCAACACTCCTGAAACTGCCGGCTGTTGCAACCAAGTTCGAATGTCGCGCGGCCAGCAAAGTAGAAATGTCGCCCCCGGGGCAATTCGAGGCAGGACGCAGCAATTTAGAGACGTGACAGTGACGCGCTTCTTGGCACCGCGTGAGCGTCCGATCGGGCGTCAATTGGTCCGGGTTACGCAGCCCGATCGGGTGCGTTCCAGTAGGGCTTCCTCGGCTTTAGCTTTGAATGCCGGACTGGACATCTACTCCGCAGCCAACATCCCCGCCAATGCCTCTTCACGCCGGGCGATGACAGATGGATCGTTCACGAAATCCGTCCTGCGGCCCGGCTTCGTTCCGCGCTTCTTATAGGCGGTCTGCTCGCTGTTAGTCTTTATCTTCGGCGCAGGTCGCGCCTCGTCTTGCTGAGACTTGATCCACGAAAGCACTTCACCAAGCCGCTTATTCTCAGTGATCGCAGTGTGCGTGACGCGCTGCTCCTTGTCGAAAACGGTGTAGGGCAGCGAGCATGCCTTCCATCGAACTTCCAGTTGGCCGTTGGCGAACTCGTGGATATCGACATACTTGCCAACCAGCCCGCACGAGATGTCGTTCTTCTCGAGTATGATCTGTTTGCGTTCGTAGGAGAACGACAACTGCTGGCCGACATAGCGCTGCTCGCGCTTGCAAAGCACGTCGCGGAGCCGATTGGGCGCGACGTTCAAGGCGCGATGCAGATTGTCCGGCCGGGCAGGGACCTTGGCGAACTTCTCGTTGAAGCTCGACGTGAGCGCCGGCAGGAAGGCGTTGGCCGCCTCGATGTCGGATATGCCCGCGAGGCGCAGTTCCTTCACAAGCCGGTCCTGGAGCGCGCGATTGACGCGCTCCATGCGGCCTTTGGCTTGGCTGGAATTGGCGCACAGGATCTCGATGTTCAGCTCCGCCAGAGCCCGGCCGAACTGTGTCATGCCGCGGCCGGCCCGCGCCTCGGCCTTGGCAACCCGGAACACTGTGTGCTTGTCGGAATAGAACGCCACCGGGCAGCCGTGCGCCTCCAGATAGAGCTCCAGCGCCTCGAAGTAGCTGAACGTGCTCTCCGACTTCACAAAACGTAGCTGCTGAAGCTTGCCGGTGGCATCATCGATAAAGACGAGCAGGGTGCATGCATCACCCCGCTCCTCGAACCACCGATGCTCACTGCCGTCGATCTGCACCAACTCGCCATAGGCTTCGCGGCGCAAGCGCGGCTGATGGAATGTCCGGCGCTGCTTGCGCGACAGCCAAATTCCGGCCTCAGCCATCCATTTGCGAAGCGTCTCACGCGATACGGTGACACCATGATCCTCAGCCAGCTTCTCAGCCGCAAGAGTCGGGCCGAAGTCCAGATAGTGTTCGCGGATGAGCGATAGAGTGAAGTCCCGAACGCCGTCGACAATCTGACGGTTCGAGCGTCGGCCGCGCGCCTTGTGGCGCAGTCCGGAAGCACCATCGGCCTGAAACGACTTCAAAAGCCTCTGCACCTGGCGCCTGGTTAATCCAAGCACATGTGCTGCCGCGACAGTCGTCATCCTTCGCTCGATGGCCTTCGATAGAACCTCTATGCGTTGGAGCTCGCGTTCGCTCATCAGAACAAATCCCACTTGCTGTCTCCCTCACAAACGGCGCCAGGGAGAATAGCATTCAGCAAAGGGGAAGCGACATCCCTACTTTGCAGAAGTGGGACATTTTAACTTTGATCGTACAGCCGGCAAGTAGATTATGCGACTTTCATCACCAGTGCAAGTTAATATTTCTTAACACCGCAAAGTATTTATAACACTTTATCCCGGTCTTTCCGATTGCGATCGACAGAAATACGATCAGTTTCCACAGTCAAGCCTACTCCAAGCCTCAGATCAACAGATCGATGTTAATGGCCCCATCTCACCGCCTGATCAAAACTTGGCGGGCGACTATGGCCTCTTCTCAACCGCCGGCGTCCCAGGTCAGACCATATCGGCCTTCGCTCGCTCGCCACCCCTCTCGGTGCACTCACTTGTGCGGCATACAATACACGCCCTCGGATTCCATCAGTACCGCGCCACCCTTCAACTCGCTCAGTGCGCCGACCCACGCTTGCGAATAAGTGCGGCTGGCATCCACCGCCGTCAGCCAAAGAACGCGATTGTCGGCCAGTTCCACTCTAACTTCCTGCTGCAAAGGGCTCCCCTGCACGGTCTGTTGATAGTGGCGTTTGATCCTGACATTGCTGGCCGGGAACTCAGCTTCGTTGCTACCGTAGTTCAGCACAAATCCGGTGTGGTCCTCAGCCACCGAGCAACTGCCATCGCGCTCACACACGATTTTGGCAGCGGTCTTGCAGTCCCATTTCAGTGAAGCGGGCCACATAGGATTGTCTACGTTTGATCGGAGCTTGTCGCTCTGACCAGCCGCCGCCAACACAGCGCCTGTGTTCAAAATCACCGTGGACAGGAGAAGCACCTTGAACACTACAAACCTCCGTGAATTGTGACCCTCATAGTGCCTCGTCCTGCTCGATCGCCTGGCTTAGCGCATGTTGAGATTGAACCAGCTTTTCTGGCGCACGCCGTTCGCGTCATCATACTCGAGGACCCAGGGCTTTCCGCGCATCGGTCGAGGGATGGTGTAGTAGGTGGGGCCATTACCAAGGGAATGCCCTCGATCGTTTCCCACAGGCTGGATTGTTGCCGCAACCACCTTACCGTCGATTTCGATTTGGACCGGACGTGATCCGTCTCGATGATGCCCGCCGAGGGCGTTGTTTTTGAAAACAACGGGCAAGGAGAGCCTGTCGGCCGCGATGCGGCAGATGTTCCGTTCTTGACCTAAGCCCGGCCGATCGGATTCGGAGCTGCCAACTGCTTGCCAGCCAGACGGACAATCCTCATACTTCTCAAATCTCGCCGCGCTGGAGTTGGCTTGCGGACAGGTCGGCCAATTAAAACCCGGGGCTTCCATCGCCGCAATCAACTTGTAAATTGGCGGGTGGCACGACGGGGTGCCTTGCCAGTCGCCGGAAAGACATAGGAGGACCTGACAGCCCCATTCCGACGCTTTCGATTGGGATGGAAGAGCTGCGGCGCCCGCGATGGCGACGGCACCCCCTAGTAGGAATTTGAGTATGGTCATAGCCTTTCCTCGCTACAGATTTGACAGTTTACTATGGACGATCGGCGCGAAAAAGGACAGGTCGAAAAGGCAGGTTTGTGCGACTACATCGATTTATGAAACGAGACGACGGAGGCGTGGTCGACAACCCGCTGCGCGCCAACATTGCACTGACGCTTGAGCGGGAGAGAGCCAGACGCGGCCTAACCCATATGCACATGGCCGAACTGTTTCGGACCCCCGAGGGCGAAAAACTGGCCTATCGAACCTACATTCAGACTGTGCGTCACAAAAACAATGTCACATTGACGACGCTGCAGATCATGGCAAACGGCTTGCAACTGTCTTTTGCATCACTGCTCGCCGGCGGCAAGAAAGTTCCGGAATGGGCGCATCGGTTGGACGACAATGCGATTCGCAAGCGGCTGGCGCACATCATCGATTTTGAGCGACAACGACGTACTTTGCACCGTTATGAGATGGCCGAACTAATCGGCGTGGCGGAGGCGACATTCACGAAACTGGAACGCGCGAGCGGCAATATCAGCGTGGACACGATTGCGGCGATCGCCAAGGCGTTGAAACTTGATCCAGCGACCTTCCTCTTTTCCGAAAAGATGCCGCCTGGCGGAGCCGACATCTAGCCGCGTGACGAGTGTTCCTAAAGGGCCTGTAATACGCCCCCAGCCGGCGACCGCTCCCATGCCCCTGCCCGTCAGGCCCAGCGGCCGACTGTAGACTAGCACCCCCGCCGCGGCTGTCGAGCCGCTGCTGTCATCGTCGGCTGCTACCCTGTTGCAGCAGCGGGGATGATAAGGGACTACATGGACGACTGTGCCGGCGTCGGGAATTCTGCTGATGAAGAGCTTCCTCTTGAGGGTCGAAACCATATGAGAACAAGCCGTCAAACCTAGCCCGGTGTGATTGCCGGCGCCTGTAGAGTAGAAGGGTGTCGTGACTTTTGCCGGTGTCACGCCTGCGCCGTTGTCGGCCAATTCCAGGGGTCGGTTCCGGTAGGGGGGCGACCCAGATTCATCACTTTAGTGTCGTGATGCCCACCAGAGAATTTGCTGGTGAACTGACCGGCCAACGCCAAACTCATGCTTGCCGGGCAGACTTGTCAGCACGCGACAGAAACCGCTTCAAGCTCAAACCGGCCAACAAAATGTATGGCGGCATGGCGAGCGAATAATGACCACAGTTTAATTCCAAAATATTTGGCCTAGCTCCGGCGTCCTTCAGCCTCTGCATGAACCTCTCCGATAGCTCTGGCAACACCACTTTGTCTCTCTTAGCCAACACAACGTGAAGACCGAGATCAGGCCGTGCCAAACTATCTGCGTAATTCTCCAAGTTAAGTGGACCCCAAGCCCTTCTGAGCTCGGTCAGCTTAATCGCTGGCTCGAGACTAGCACGTATCAATCGTGTCGCGCGACCCGCCCAAACCATATCCGCTAGACTCCCCGCCGTGAGAAACAACGAGGCTTTCGACACAGCCGAGTCGTGCGCCGCGAGAAGGCCCGCAACCCAGGAGCCTAAGCTCATACCGAGAACTGAAATCTCTCGATAGCCTTCGATCTTCAACCAACGTATGAGCTTTCGCCCATCTAACACTGCCTGCCTTACAGATTGAATCGTTCGACCGAGATTAGGGCTAAGCATATAGTCAGCGTGCGCGGAGCCGGGACGGCTGCGCTCGAAGTGATAAGGCATAGCGATCTCGACAACCGTGATGCCACGTTGCGAGAAAAAGTTGGCGATCTGACGATTCCGGAAGGTTGCATTCCAATGGTGAAAAATCACCATCGCCTGATCGAACGACCCGCTTTCTGTGATTTTCGCCGAGACGACATTGTTCTGTTCGATATCAGTGGATATGTCCGATGGAAATTTGAGCCACCCATCTAGCCTTTCAAACCCCTGAACACTCACATTCGGGTCATCGAAAAAGGCTGGATCGGCCACGGCTTGGTCCGCAAGGGCACAGAATTCCTCGATACTTGTTATCTTATCCGCACCTGGAAAGGCGCGTTCCGCGTCAAGGGCGAAATCGGTTGACTTCTTCCCTTCCTCACCGCGTCGCGCCCGCCGCTCATCCCAATGATCAAGCCAACTATGATACACTCTGATTGTTTCCCAACTTAATCGCTTGCCGTCGCCCCAACCCTGGATCAAACAAGCCATATATTGCGAACAGCACTCCAACGCCCAGAAGGATCGAAAAGCCAGCAAATGCATCGATCAGCAAGTAGCTAGCCACGAGTAACGCTACGATCGCTGACATCTTCCACAAAGACATACGAAACCGAGGTTCGACACCTACACGGATGGAGCCGTACAGAAATACAGCACAGGTCGAAATAGCGATGAGAAGGCTACTATAATGGGTCGGCCTACGGTAGCTGATCACGGCGGTCACATCATTTCGCCCATAGAAGGCGGAAGACATATCGCCGACCAACCACGCCACAATATTCTCTCCACGCGATGTCAGGTAAGCACTCTGGAGCTTCATGACTATGGCGATCAGAAGACCCAAAACAGTACACCGAAAAATCGCACGCATAACCCTGAGGCTGGCTTCATGGAAGCCGTATTGATAATCCACCTCGGGCGAATTACTCGCTGCCTTTCCAATTCTCCAAAGATCATGGATCACTGTATAAAGCAAAATTAGACCTACGAAGAACAGATAAAAACATAGGCACATGTATAGGTAAGAGAGCCCCGTGAACACGATCGCTTCCGGCACCGATATAACTTCAGGGCGCACAATCGCTAACGAGCCCCAGTCCGTCGCATAGCTGCCACCACCTTTGAGCAACGGGATTAAAGACACGCCGATCCACTGAAAAAGACCGGCGAATACCACACAAATCAAAAGCACCGCCCAATATGAATACGAAGAAGCTTGTACGCTGCGCGCCCAGGCATCGTCGCTTTCCATCTTGTCGCCCTGCGCTACAAGCTTTGGGCGGCCTTCATCTTTCCAAAAGGTCACCAGCTCTGTCACGAAGGCAAAAAACAGTGGCAAAAATACCATGAAGACGAATGTCCAATTCGCTGTCCAAAGAAACCCAACCTGCTTGACGACGCCATCCGCCCGACCATATGTCACGCTGTGAATCCCCGTAAGATACGACAAAAACCCAAGAGCGGTGACACCCGCAAACACCGACGCCGGTAAATTCAGGGGAGATCCGCGACTAAAAAACGCCTCCGATTTCCTCGCCAAACTAAAACGCCGGCTCGGCCCTTTGGGGTCAGTATCCCGTGTCAGCACTGCTGGGGAGTCTGTCTCGTCGTCGAAGGTCGCCGTCAGTGCCGTGTCTGGAATCTCCTGTGCAACGCTGCTTCCGGCTCTCTTCCATCCTCGTCTCTTGATCGATAGCCGCGATTGCGCCGCACTAAGCTCTATCTGCCATTCGCTAGTTGCGACCGGATCATCGCATCCGAGAATCCTCGCCAGCCAACGAATGTTGGCAGTGCTAATACCCTTCTCGTTCTCTTGAAACCAAAGCTGCACCGTTCGTAGATCGACCCCAACCCGGTTGGAATCAATCTGTGAAATCGCCTCTGCAAGGAGCTCGGGCGTCCATGGGCCGGCAGGAAACCCGTCTTTGCCCAGTAGTCGACCCGCGCCCGCCGCCGCCAATCGTTTGAATAATTCTTTGAAATCACTCCCGTCTCTGGGCGGAGGGAGAAATAACTTTCCGTTCTTAAACAACAGCTTATAGGCTCTAGTTTCGTTCCGCTTCGCTAGGCTTCGTATCTTATCGTGCCTTCGTGCTCAATCAACGCTTTTATCAACTGGATTTGGCCGGCACGGGAGACGATCGATGACTGGTGACCCGCTGGAGAGGCTGCACACGGTTGTTGCGGGGGAGATGTTTCGCAAACCGCCGGCCAAGGCACTGAGCTGCCCGGATCGGTCGCGACCGCATGAGCGAAAAGTAGGGGAAGCCAGGGCTTCGGGAGTCTGAGAAGCAGAGGGATGAAGCCATCCCTATTTTTCTCGCCTCCCCGGTATCAATTACGAATTGTCATGAGCGTGGAGCCAATCGATGCCCATTCAAGTGGTCTGTAACA
Organism: Mesorhizobium sp. Root695; assembly: GCF_001428185.1. Lineage (NCBI taxonomy): Bacteria > Pseudomonadati > Pseudomonadota > Alphaproteobacteria > Hyphomicrobiales > Phyllobacteriaceae > Mesorhizobium > Mesorhizobium sp. Root695. The sequence continues at coordinate 66,963 of NZ_LMHO01000006.1, forward strand.
ACGGAGTGGTGGAAGAGGCCGACGGGGTCCCGAATCTGATCGCGGCGCATCGTCAGGCAGTCGCCATGGTTGAACGTCTCGGCAAGCGATGGATGGGGGCAGAAGGGCCGGACACGACCCTGACCGGCCGGCGATTGGATTCGGTCATGGCGGGAGAGGTTATCGCGCGTCGGCGCGCGGCCGCTGCGCCGGTGGCCGATGTCGTTGAGATGAAAATGAAGGCAGCTTATTTCTGTCGGTTGTTGGGGAACGACTGGTGCGAGATTGACGTCGACGATATGCGCGCGTTGCTCGGTTCTTTCGCGAAACTGCAGGCCTAGGAGAAGAGCGCTGAAATCCATGAGGCCACGGTATTCCAGGCCGCATAGAGCCCTGCAGGCACCAAGATGATTGCCAAGAACACCGCGGCTCCGCCAATAGCGCCGTCACCGCGTCCTTCCACGGGATAGTAATATTTGTGCGCCTCATCGTCGTGCTTCATTCTTGTCTCTCCGATCGCTTATTTAGCAGCAGCTGAACAGGGTGCTGAAACGTCGTGGCCCACAAACCTGCACGTTTCATCTTAGCGTTGATTTCCGCGACGAGGTAGTTCTCATTGACGGCTTTGCCCTTTGCTGTCGTTGCGGCAAACGCGTATCCGGTCGCTATGAGCGCGGTGCCGACGTCGATTGTGTCGCCATTCAGCTGCGCACCGCACACGACAAAGGCCGCCTTGTCGAGGGCGTAGCCGATCGGCTGGCATGTCACCGCCGCGCTATCGAACAGCGCGGCCAGGTGCGCCAGTGAGGTGTTCCCGCAATCGATTTTGTTCCCATTTGGCTGTTCAGCCGACGTGCCGCGAAGACATGACTGGACGCCATAGAGGCGGAAAAGGTGGTCGCCGTCACGCCAGGTATCTCCGGTCAGCAGTTGAGCCGATTTCGATACTGCGAAGGGCGTTGGCGCGGCAGATTCGGATGCATCCTGCGCGTATGCCGATACGCACAAACCAAAAACGGCCAGCACTGCAAAGCGCGCCTGTTTCATTCCTGGAACTGTCCACCGAGGTCGGCGGAGTGCTCCAGATCGGGGCGCAGCGACTTGCCGTCCTTGTTGCGTCCGATTGCGGCCATGTCGAGGAAAACCATTTCGTCATCGTCGTAGGCGACGTTGTACGGGTCGTTTGTATTGCCCGCACCAACGAGAGAAAAACACGACACAGCGTCGGCTTCCCCCTTCCTGCTCTGCAGCACAAGCGTTTTGCAAAGCACGACAGAAGCACGATGGTTGTAGATTCCTTCTTCATAGTCCTGCGCGGCCTTCGTGCAGTCCCACTCCTGCGTCTTGTAGGTAATCTTTGGTTTTGGGCAGGCCGCGAGGCCGCGCAGTCGATAGGCCACGCCGTTGATGACGCGCTCGGTTGCCGACGGCACCTTGACCGGCGAGCTGAGGGCGGCCGCATCGCGCTGAAAGAGCGCGCCTTTAGCATCGTAGCGCTCATAGACGAACATCTTCTCACCCGGCTTGGCAAACTGAAGCAGGTATCGCTCCGAAGGCTGCGCGAAGGCATTTGGGGCGTCGGCGCCGGCAGCATAGGTCGCGGTACCCTGGAGCAGCAAAGCCGTGCAAAGGGCAATCTGTTTCATCGAAATCTGTCCCTGTGGTGCATATGGTGTTGACACTTTACTAGGGCTGCGTGTAGCCATAGTAAAGTGTTAAATTTTGGCGACAGTATGAACACTCGAACAGCTCTTCTGTTGACCCTTTGTGCCGCTACAATGCCGTTGCAAGCGCACGCCCGGGACCTGGCATCAGACCGCGTCGCAGTCGCCTTTGCAACGCCGGGGCAAGCCCTTGCATCAGTCGGGGCGCAAAGGCCGGGGGCATGTGAAATCGGAAATCGTGCTGAGGTCGCCCAACTTGTGCGCTCAATCGCGCTGGACGAAGGCTTCGACGCCGATCTGGCCGAGGCGATCGCATGGGCTGAAAGCGATCTCGGCGCCAATCAGGGCCTGTCCAAGGCCGGAGCCCTTGGGATCATGCAGTTGATGCCGGGGACGGCGGCCGATCTCGGCGTGAGCAACCGTTGCGATACGCAGGCGAATGTTCGGGCTGGCTTGCGCTATCTGAAGTCACTCTATGACGAGTTCCAGGATCCGCTGCTGATGCTGGCGGCATATAACGCCGGGCCCAACAGCGTCTACAAGGCCCAGGGCATTCCGGTGAATCCGGAGACCGCGGAATACATCGTGAAAATCCTCAACCGCTGGAAGTTCGGCGGTGTCGCGAAGAAGCCCGTTCTGACCAAATCCGAAATGCTCGCGGCCGGTCCGCCAGCAAGCGGAGACGCTTGGCAGGAGGGTCATGTCATGGATTTCGGCAACTGAAAGGAGCCAAGGGTGGAATACAGGAAAGCAGGCAAATTTGCTCTGAAACTGGCCTTGGCCTCGGCGGTCGGAATAGCGTTCGCGCCAGCCACTGCGTACGCGCAGTCGGCGGCACCAGTTGAAAACGTGCTGGAATGGTTCGTCGGCGTTCTGCAGGGCAACATAGCGCGCTCATTTGCCATCATCGCGGTCTGTTTTCTCGGCTTCCTCGCCATGACGGGCCGGCTGGCGTGGATGATGGCTTTTTCCATCATCATTGGCATCGCTCTTATCTTCGGCGCTGCCCAGCTGGTGGACGCGGTTCGCGCGACGGCAGGAGGCAGCTGAGCCATGGACGACGAGGAAGTCTATGTCGAGCCGGTCAGCCTGCCCCTGACACGCCCCCCGATGAAATGGGGGGTGCGCTATGAAGTTTTTGCACTGAACGGCATCCTTGCGGTGATCGGCTTTATCGCCACGAGCAGCTTCATGCTGGGTCTTGGCGTGTTCGGCGTGGTGCATCTGGTCAGTGCCTATCTGTGCCAGCGCGATCCCTACATCTTTCATATTTTCGAGCGGCGCGTCTCCAAACGCGGAGCCGTGGCGAACCTCACTTTCTGGGGGGCGAGGAGCTATTCGCCATGAGCCTCGACGCGGACCTGAAATTTGGCCGTGAGCGCCGCCGCGAAAGGCCGGCTGCGATGCACATCCCCTACCTTCGCCATGTCGATGACAATCTGATCGTGACGAAGAGCGGCTTTCTGGTCGGCGCCATCCGGCTCAGCGGCCTGCCATTCCAGACGATGGACCAGGCCGAGTTGAACAGCCGAATGTTCAACCGCAACACCACGTTCCGCAATCTTTCGACCTCTCGGTTTGCGGTCTACACAACTATCATCCGCCGTCACGTGACCCCGGAAATCGAAGGCGACTTTGACAATCCTTTCGTGGCCGAGCTCGACGCCCGCTACATGGACGAGCTTGGCTTGAAAAACCTTTTCGTCAACGAGGCGTATCTGACGGTCATACGGCGCCCGATGGTCGGCCGGGTCGGCTGGGTGGACAAGGCGCTCAATGCATTCCGTATCAGCACCGCTGGCGAAGAAACCCGCGAAGAGGCAATAGCCGAACTGCATGACATCCTCGACGGCATGGTCAAGGATTTCAGCGCATATGGGGGACGTCTTCTCGGTGTCGTGAAGCGCCGCGACAGCTTCTTTTCCGAGCCCGCCGAATTTCTGGCGAAAATCCTCGCCGGTGGTGGCGACGTGGAAATGCCTTTGCCGCGCATGTCCCTTGGCGATGCGCTGGCGACGCGGCAGCTGTTTTTCGGCAAGTCGGCGCTGGAACTTCGCGGTCCGGACCAAGCCAAGCTCGGCGCCATGGTGTCAATCAAGGAATATCCGCCGTTCACCGCGCCGGGTTCTTTGGACGGTCTCTTGCGACTGCCGCATGAGTTTGTCCTAACGCAGAGTTTCGCGATCGAAGACCGTGTCACGGCGATGCGCAGGATCAACACTATCGCCAACCAGGTCGAGGGTTCCGACGAGGCGGGCACGACGGTCGAGGTCTCCGTCCACGACGGTGCCGACAAGCTGGCTGGCGGCGAAGTCGTATTCGGACAACATCACATGAGCGTTATGGCATTGGCGCCGGACATGACTGGTCTCAATCGTGCGCTATCCGACATCACGGCCGAACTTTCGCGCATGTCGATCGTGCCGGTCCGCGAGACACTGAACACGGAACTGGCCTTCTGGGCGCAGTTGCCGGGAAATTTCAGCTACATCGCGCGACGTGCGTTGATCTCGTCGCTGAATTTCGCCGGCCTTTTTTCCGGACACAATTTCCCGTCCGGCCAACGTGACCGGCTGCATTGGAAACGGCCCATCGCCTTGCTCGAGACGACCAGCCAGACAGCCTACTATTTCAATTTCCACGTACACGATGTCGGGCACTTCACGGTGTTCGGCCCGACCGGCTCGGGCAAGACCGTGGTGCTGTCGTTCCTGATGGCGCAGGCCATGCGCATCATGCCGCGGCCGCGATGTGTTTATTTCGACTACATGCGCGGCGCCGAGATCTTCGTTCGGGCGCTCGGCGGTCGTTACGAGGTGATGGAACCCTCTCAGCCGACCGGGTTCGCGCCATTGCAGCTTGATGACACGGCGGAAAACCGTTCTTTCCTGGAAGATTTACTCCTCTACATTCTGACGCCGGAAGGCGGCGCGCTTGATGTGGCCGAGATGCGCGTCATCAACGCGGCCGTCGACATGATTTACAAGATACCGCGCGAACAGCGGACCTTCGACCTGCTGCCGGAAGTGCTGCGGGGCTCGCTAATGCCTGGCATGAATGATCTGGCGGCGCGGATACAACCCTGGCTCGACCCGAAGGACAAGGGCTGGCTTTTCAACAATCCCGTCGATCTGGTCGATTTCTCGAAACCCGTTGTCGGGTTCGACATGACGAAGATCCTGGGCGACCGAAAGCTGCGCTCGGCGGCGTTGCTCTACATCTTCCATCGTCTCGAGGACGTCATCGACGGCTCGCCGATCATGCTTTTCCTCGATGAAGGCTGGAAGCTGCTGGACGACGAGGTTTTCGCCGCTTTCATCAATGAGACGCTGAAGACCATTCGTCGCCGCAACGGCGTGGTCGGCTTTGGCACGCAGACAGCGGAAGACGTCGTCAACTCCTCCATCTCGTCGTCACTGATCGAGCAAACGAAGACCAACATTTTCTTCCCCAACCCCAAGGCGAGCAAAGAATCCTACGTGGAGCGCTTCTCGCTGACAGCGAAGGAATTCGAGTTCGTGCGCCGCACCGCGAAGGAAACACGCACCTTCCTCGTCAAACACGACAGCGACTCGATCGTAGCGAAGCTCGATTTGTCGGCGATGCCCGATCTTATCAAGGTCTTGTCCTCGAACGAAGCCAACAGCAAGGAATGCGCACGGCTCCGGGAAACCTTCGGCGACGAGCCGCAGATGTGGTTGCCGTACTTCTGCGGATGGGAGGACGAGCATGACGAAGCGGCTTAGCAGCTTTTGTCTGGCCGTGGCTCTCGCGACAGCGGAAACCATGACCGTGGCTGTCGCCCAGATCGCGGTCATCGACGGGCCGAACCTCGACAAGCGGCAAGAGGACGAGCAGCACAGCACGAAGTCGGATGAGGCCAAGAAGGACGAAACCGACAAGAAGAAAAGCGTCGTCTGCACCTATTCGAACAAATACCGCTCACAGATGTTTCGCCGATCCCCGGCCGAAGCGTTGCAGCGCGACGCGGGCAACGTGAAGATGATCCGCTACTATGCGCAAAAATATGGCGTGCCCGAAGGCCTGGCGCTGTCCGTTGCCTATCAGGAATCGCGCTTCGATACATGCGCCGGGAGCCACACCGGCGTCAAAGGCGTGATGCAGCTGACCAAGGGCACTGGCAAGTCCATGGGACTCGACCGCGACGTGAACGAGCAGAATGTCGAAGGCGGCGTCAAATATCTCGGAATGGGCGTGAAGCAATGCGGCGCGACGAGTTACAGCTGTCTCGCCTCCTTCTACAACGGATCGAACGCAGGCGAGCAGAACCAATGGGCCGGCGGCGTCGGCCGCTGGAACAGCTACTTCAACGACTATGTATCGAGCGGCAAGGCTCCCGCGGCCGCGCCGCCACCATTCTCGATCGTAACGGCCGACGGCGCCGGCGGCACGGCTCAGGAAGCGGCCGTGGGCACGGTGAGGAAGGCGGCTGGCGGCCTTGATGCAAGCTCATCGCAGATGGGCGCCAACAATGCTGCAATCGACGCGCTGGCGGTCAACGTTGGCCAGGTTACCGAATACAAGGATGCGTGGGAGCTGAACTCGTCGGCTCGTGGGATCAACGCCGATGTCACCAACCAGTACCTCGCCCAGGCGGGGGATTTTACGACGTTGCTGGGCCAACTTCTATCGTTGCAGAATGTTCAGGCATCGCAGTCGTCCAAGCTGGTGCAACAGCCGAACAGCGGCTCTCCAAACCCGTTCTCTTGTGATCCCGCGGAATTGGAGCGGTTGAGGATCGATCGCGGCCGGTGGCTACCATGCGCACTTGAGAACGCGGCGGCAAGCTCGGCCGACAGCAGCTCGATGACCATCACCACAGACCCTGCTGACGCTGCCAGCGTGATCAATTCTCTACAGTAATAGGAGGCTGACATGAAGACATTCGCGATTGCTGCCAGTCTGGCGCTTTGGGCAAGCACGGCCCACGCACAGATTGCCGTCATTGATGGCGCCAATCTCGATGTCGCCCGCAAGAATGCGGACAACACCAACTCCATCATGGATTCGAACAAGGATATCCTGAAAAAGAGCGAGGAGATCCTGCAGGCTCTCAGCGGCAGTCGTGATGGTTCGCTCGGCATCGGACAAATGGGTCTTGGCGGCAACATGTCGATTGCCCAGGCTCCCTCGTTCGGATCGATCCTGAACGGCGGTGCGCTTTCGTTTGGTGGCCTTTCGCCCGAAATCCAGAAAATCGCAGGCGCCGTCATCAATGGGCTCCAGCTGGTGAAGCAGCTCCAGCAGATTGCCGGCAAGGAGACCAGCGCCGTCAACACGGCCTATGGCGGCAGCGTCAATGTGGCCTCGCTGCTAAGCGCATTGACCTCGCAGGCTTCGCAGGGCGTCACCCAGCGCCAACAGTCCCTCCAGTCCGCGAGTGGGCAGATCGGGCAGTCACAGGACGTCAAGGGATCAGTGGACCAGAACACCCGAATGCAGCTGGAAAATGCGCGCGCGGTCAACGAATTGATCGGTGTCCAGAACGGCGCGGTCGCGGCCCTGAATGAGAAGCTGAAGGGGGACCTTCTTCGCCAGAGCCAGGTCCAGAAGATGATGACGCCGCGCAACGTCAATCCGTTCGCGGAATTTGGCAAGAGCGGAGGCTAGCGCTTGTCGAGGCGAGTGCTGCGCATATGCGCTGTAATTGGGCTCGGCGCAGTGCTGTTTGGATGCGCAAATCGCGAACGGAAAGCGCCGTGCGGGCCTTTGGCGTATGCCCGCACCGACGAATGCGGCGCGCTAAAACCGGTCAATTCAACGCCGTTCGCCAGCATCATTGACGAGGATTCATGAACGGTCTCGCCGCAAGCATTCTGGGTGGCATTGACAACATCGGCGAGGACTTCGTCCGCACCGTCTATATGCAGTTGGGCAATGCGATGGGCAACGTCTTCACCCTCATGCTCACCCTCTATATCGTGTGGTGGGGCTATTCGATCCTGAGCGGGCGGGAGTCGATTTCGCCGCTCGAAGCGGCCTATCGCCTGGGTCGCGCCGTCATCATCTATCTGCTGCTGACCGGATGGGGCACATTTTCCGCGACGATCTATCAGCTTGTCCAAAGCATTCCAGATGAGGTCGGCAAGGTCATCGTCGGCGCCGTGTCGCGAGCCACCGGCAATCAGCTCAGCGATCAGGCGGCAATTCCGGCGCTCATCGACAACCTCTACAAAGGGGCCCAGGACGTCGCCAATCAGGTGTATAGCGGATCCTTCTATGACATCTTTGGCGCGCTCTTGTCGCTGCTCGTCCTGCTGTCGGCCATCATCTTCGCAGCGCTTGCCATTGCCGCGATCATCGCCGCCAAGGTGATGTTGTTCATTACGCTCGCCCTGGCGCCGATATGGATCATTCTATGGCTTTACCGATGGTCCTCGCGCATGAGCGAAGGCTTTCTTTCGCTGACCACCTTCCTGATGATCCAGCAAATCCTGATCTACGGCTTTCTCGGTTTCTACTTCTCGCTCGTCAATGCGGCGCTGAACACCGCCACATCAGGTGGAGCGACTATGGACAGCAAGATGTCGCTGGTGCTGCCCCTGGTGCTGGTGACGATCATCGGGATCTACGTTCTCATGCAGATACCCTCGATTGCTTCCATCCTGAATGGCGGCGGGTATCTCAGCACCGTGGGCGCATACAACCCTTATAGAAACTTCGGCACAAACGCCGTGCGCTACTCCGGTGCACGATGGGCCGCCGGCCGCGCCGCTCGGGGCGCCCGGCAGCTCGTGGCAAACAGCTTCCGATCCCCGCGAGCAGCAAGGGCGGACGACGCAGCTCGGTCCGCCATCCAGCAAGGTGCGCGCGATAACGCCAGGCCTCTGGCCTAGAACACACCAACGATCATCGATCGCGGCCCTGGATCAGGATGCGTCACGCAAAAAGAGGCAATAGTAAGTGTCAACTCCATCGGAAACACCTGCTAACAGCGGCAGCGAGCTCGTCGACAGACGCTATTACAGGGCGGGCGCCACCTGGGAAGACGACACGCACAGGTCAATGCGGCGATCGCGTACATTGGCCTGGATCGTCAGCGGCGTTTCCGGACTGGTGGCGGTACTTTCGCTGCTGGCGCTCGTGCTGATCCTGCCGCTCCGGCAGTTCGAACCGTACGTTGTCGAGGTCGACAAATCGACGGGCTACCTCGAGATCATGCGCGCGCTGAAGCCTGGAGATTTGTCGCAGAACGAGGCCGTCACGGCGGCAAATCTGGTGCGCTACATTCGTGCGCGCGAAACCTACGATTCGCGTGAGCTGAAACAGAATTACGACCTGGCGCAGCTCTACTCCACCGACGCAGCGTCCAAGGATCTGACTTGGCTTTTCACGCCTGCAAATCCGCAATCGCTGGACAAGATCTATGGCCGCAATGTCACTGTCGCGGTCGAGATCAAGTCGGTTTCCCTGCTCAATCGCAACACGGCCTCGGTGCGCTTTGCCACGACGACGCGGCGGGACAATTCATCCACCGCCGATAATTGGGTGGCGGTGATAAAATTTCGCTACACCTCAACACCGCTCAAGAACGAATGGCGTTTCGACAACCCGTTGGGATTTCAGGTTACGGATTACCGCCGCGACCAGGAATCGGCGCCGGCCGCGGGGAGCCTGCAATGAGACGGCGCGTGAAGCTGGCGCTGTGTGCCGCCCTTCTCTTCTGCGCGACCCATAGCGCGGCGGCGCGCGATGGCCGCATCCGATATGTCACCTTCAACAATGACGACGTGACGTCGGTGCGCGCCGCTCTCGGTATTTCGACGATGGTCGAACTCAGTCCGACCGAAGTCATCGAGACCGTTTCCGCCGGCGACACGAAGGGCTGGTCGATCATCCCCAAACGCGGATCGCGATTTCTGTTTGTCAAGCCGCTGGAGCGCGATGCTTGGACCAACGTCAACGTGGTCACCAACCGGCGCGTCTATTCCCTGCTGCTGCAGGCAACTGACAATAGCCGCGACCGGGCATCCTTCCAGGTCCGGTTCAAATACCCGGACGAGGATATCAACGCGCGCCTGCTCTCGCAGGCCAAGGAGAGCGCCGCCGATCCGGATTTGAAGGACCTGAACTATGCCGATCTCAATTACGACTATGCGTACAAAGGCGATGACAGCTTGAAGCCGCGCACCGTATTCGACGACGGCACCAAGGTGTTTCTGGAGTTCAAGGGTGACATTCCGGCGATTTTCGTGGTCGACGACAAGCGCCATGAGTCGCTGGTCAACGTTCGCACGCAGGGCAAATACACCGTCATCGACAAGGTTGCACGGCAATTCACCTTGCGAGCCGATGGCAAGACACTCTGCCTTTACAACCGGGCTCGACCCAACGCTATCGATCCAGTCGAGCAGGTCTACGGTCCAACGAAACTGACAGGTGGTTCCACCCTGTTCGGGTCCAGCGGAGGGCGGTGATGACGCAGATCGATTATAACCAACTGGACGGCAGCCCGACAGTCGCGCGCCGCGGTGCGGGTGTGGGTACCAAAATCGCCCTGGTCGGCCTCGGCGTGGTGCTGGTGGGCGCGCTGATATGGCTGAACTGGCCTCGGGAGCCGGTATCGCGCGATCTTCGCAGCGATGGCGAGGAAAACTTCAACCCGCCCGAGTTCCGCCCGCCGGCGTTGAACAAGCCGCCACAACCTGCCGACGGCACGATCGACCAGATCGTGGTGCCGCCACCGGCTGACGACCAGAAGGGCACGCAACAAGCCGATAATGTCGATCAGACCGTGCAGGAGGGCGCGGATCTCGATGCGCAGCGGCGTGCGCTGGAGGCGCAAATGGCGGCCGAGGAAGCTCGCCGCAAGGCCGAGGCGGAAGACGCGCGCCGCAAGGCCGAGGCTGACGAAGAGGCTCGCCGCAAGGCTGAGGCCGCAGAGCACGAAAAAGCAGTTTGGGAACGCCTGCGATCGAACCAGATGGTGACGAATGGTGAAACCGGCTCGACGGACGCCGGCGCCCAGGCGGCACAGGTCGAAATCGCCCCCGACGGTCAGATCGTCCCGGTCCCCGGCGCCGACAGTGATCCCAACAAGGCATTCCTGGCTCAGTCCGAGGCAAGTTCTTCCGGGATCGTTAAAGCCAAAATATTCCGACGCACCGATGCGTTGATCCCTGAAGGAACGATCCTTCGCGGCTATTTGGAAACCGCTGTTAACACCGACCTTCCCGGCGCAGTGCGCGCTGTCGTGCGTGAGGATGTCTTTTCGCTGGACGGCAGGCGGGTCCTCATTCCAAAAGGCTCGCGCTTGACCGGAGAATACCGCTCGGGGCTTGCGCGCGGTCAAAAGCGTGTTTTCATCGTCTGGAACAGGGTCATTCGCTCGGACGGTATTTCCGTCGATATAAAGTCGTCTGGTGCAGATGCGCTCGGCCGAGGCGGCATGGGCGGCCGTGTCGATACGCACTGGGTTGAACGGTACGGCAACGCCATCATGCTCTCCGTCGTTGGCGGCGTTTCTGAATATCTGTCTTCGCTTGGCGACAGCAGCCAGGATGGACAACAGCGTCAGGTGTCGACGACCGATCCCGTGACCGGTGAGACCACAACCGTAACGTACGGTGGCAATGGATCGCAGCGCGACGCCCGCGGTATCGCGTTCGACAAGTCATCGACCGCTTTGCAGCAACTCGCGCAAGAGGCGTTTCGCGACACGCAGAACATTGGCCCGACAGTCTACGTCGACCAGGGCACGTCCATCGTCGTGCTGGTGCGGCGAGATCTCGATTTCTCGGATTTGTACGCCGATCCGGTTCAGGAAGAAGTTGCACGAATGAGGGCAGGTGGGCGGCCGAAGGCCGCGATCGATCCGACGCCTCTTTACGCGACGCCAAAGGATCATTTTTATCGCGGCTATGGGAGTCCGGTGAAATGAACGCCCTGCATCCCCTCCCCGACCCTTGGGCAAGAGCTCCGGTCCTGCGCGCGCATCTGGAGCCAATATGGTCCTATTTGAACGAAGACTCGGTTTCCGAGATTGCGATCAACAGGCCAGGTGAATTGTTCATCGAACGCCTCGGCGCCAAGGAAATGGAGCACGTCGTCAAGCGCGAAGTCACGCCCGGCTGGATCCGCAACATCTCGACGGGTGTCGCCTCGGCGACAAATCAGGTCATCAACGAAGAAAAACCGGTCCTGTCGGCAGCACTACCCTCAGGCGAGCGCATCCAATGCATCTTGCCGCCGGCGGCTCCCGAAGGCGGGGCGATCTCAATCCGCAAACAGGTCATCATGGATATGAGCCTTGATGCCTACAAAGATCTTGGCGCATTCGAGAACACGGCGATGGGTAGCGGCCTGGCGCTTTCAACCGAAGAAAAGCGACTTGTCGAAATGTTGCAGGACACCTCGCCGATGGAGTTCCTCCAGTATGCGGTGCGCAACCGCGTCTCGATCGTCGTTTCAGGCGGTACGTCGACCGGCAAGACGACGTTCTTGAACGCACTCTTGAAGGAAATCCCGCCCCGTGAACGGATCATCACGATCGAAGACACCCGCGAACTGAGGCTGCCGGCTCCCAACAACGTCACGCTGATAGCCTCGAAGGGCGACCAGGGCCTTGCCAAAGTCTCCGCGCAACAGCTTCTCGAAGCCTCGCTTCGCATGCGACCCGACCGTCTGTTGTTAGGCGAGTTACGCGGCGCTGAAACGTTCGCGTTTCTGCAGGCGATCAACACCGGCCATCCTGGTTCGCTCACGACCGTTCATGCCAATTCCGCTCGGTCCGCCTACGAGCGGCTGGCGCTCATGGTCATGCAGGGCAGTACGGGGCTCTCACGGAGAGAAATCCTCGACTATCTGCGCGAGGTCATTCCGGTGGTCGTCCAGATGGTCCGCAGTGAAGGCGGACGGCGCGGCATCAGCGAGATCAAGTTCACCAAGGCGGAGACAATCTAGCGAGGCCCATCCATGCAGAAAATCGCAACAGCAATTTTTATGGTGCTCATGGCGATGGCCATGGGCGCCCTGCTCTTCATGGTCGCCTATGTCGCGACAGATTGGTACCGGACTGGCTCCCACGTCCTGTTTGACCAGCTGAACGCTAATCCCTTGCCGGTTGTTCGTATGGCCTGGGCTGACGTGACTGCGAGAAATTTTGACAGGGTGCAATACGCCATTGCGGCGGGATTTTTTGGGTTTCTCTTGCCACTGGTCAGCTTGTTTCTCATGCGTCCGAGAAAGCGCAATGACTCTCGCTTCATGACCACGAGCGACGTATCGAAAACCGGCCTTACGAAAGTGGGCGGCGTCTTCGTCGGTCGAGCCGGCGGCAAGCTTGCCGAGATTTTGTCGCCCGGCCGCGATCAGCGCTCCGGCAAGATTCATCTGACCCAGCGCAAGCTGATTGGTGGCAAGAAATTGTGGATTGATGGCGATGATATCGGGGGCTTCGTCATAGGGCCGCCGCGCTCCGGTAAGGGCACGTCTCTCATCATCCCGAACGCCTTGACCTGGCCGCATTCGCTCGTGGTTCTCGACCTGCGGGGCGAGACCTATGCGGCGGCTGCTGGTTACCGTTCGACCATGAGCCGCGTGGTGCGTTTCGCGCCGGCTGATCCGGACGGCAATACCGCATGCTACAATCCGATGGACTTCATTTCGCTGGACTCAGCACAGCGCGACATCGACCTTCGCAACATCGCTGCGGCATTGTTTCCGCGCCCCCCTTCGAACGCGGATCCCTACTGGGTCAACGATGCCCGCCTCCTTTTTACCGGCATCGCGTCCTTCGTCATGGAATCGCCTGCGATTCCGAACGAGAAGAAGACCTTCTCCACAATCCTCGAGATTATGAACGGTGCCGAGCAGCCGCTCCTGGAGTTCATCGGCTCTCTACGCGAGGAGCGCCGCCGCGAATGTTCGCATTTTACGCTGCAAACCCTGCTGCCATATTTCGAAATGTCTGAGCGGCAGTTTTCCGGAATCTACGCCGGCGTGCGGACCGGCATGGCTCCCTTTCTCAACGAGCGCCTGATGCGAGCTACCTCGCGCAGCACGTTCGATATTCGCAAACTCAAGCGCGAGCGGATCTCCCTTTATCTCGACGTACGGCGCGAGCAGATCACGTCGCTTGGACCGTTGTTCAACGTCCTGATCACGCAGATGATGAACTTCATGTCGGAAACCATGCCGCGTCCGGACGAGCATCCGGTGCTTGTGCTGCTCGACGAGTTCCAGAACCTTGGCAAGCTCGAGAACGTGACCGAAATGGCGAGCGTGCTCGGCGGCAACGGCGTTTCCATGTGGTTTTTCGTGCAGTCGCTGAAGGCTGTGGACGAGATCTATCGCCAGGAGGGGCGCAAGACGCTTATCAACGCCGCTCGCGTGCAGATCTTTTTCGGCGCGCAGGACGCGGACGATCTGCGCTACGTTTCCGAGCAGCTAGGAGAAACGTCGGACGTGCAAAAGGACGTGACGCGCACCAAGTCAACGTTGTTCGACACTTATTACACGCGCTCGGAGCACCGCAAGCAAGTGCGGCGGCCCCTGATGCGGCCGGATGAAATCCGTACGCTCGACAAAAACAAGGTCATCATATTGCCGCGCGGCGAACTGCCAATCCTCGGCACGCGCAATTTCTATTTCGCCGACGGCCAGCTCGCCAAACGCGCGTTCATGCCCCTCCCCGCCTCTGTCGAGGCTTCGCGCACGAAAAGCCCTGCATTGGACGCTTCCGCGGCGGGACCATCCCCGGCGCTCCCGACCATTGTGCCGACAGCACCTGCGTATCGTTCGGGCCTCTTGCAGACGCGCCTGCGGCGCGGCGCGACATTCGCAGCAAAAGCTGGCCGTACAGCTCCGCCCCCGGGCCGGCGCGCTATCGTAAAAGAACGGCTGAAAGCAACAGACGCTACCGTACCAGCTTATGCCGCCATAGATTTTGCCGCTTTGGCGGCCAAAGCGGTGACAACACGCATAGCGCCCGACAAAGAAGCGGCGGTTGCGTCCATCCTGAACAAGGTGCGTTCTCTGCGCGCCAACGCATCCGACACCGAGACTTTCGATCGAAATCTCAGCATCGTCGAAGATACTTTACCTGAGGTAGTCGATGGGTAGGATAGCATTCCGATGCGGCGGAGAGGTCATTGGCTACCGTGACCTTGTTCGTCATGACGGCGGAGGACATTACTGCGCGTTTGGGGCAGAGCCGAGGTCTCAATCGAGTTCAAGCGCAAATCCCGCATCGACCGCGCTTCACCCAATGAGATAGCCAAGTTCCCAGTCCGTGAGTTCGCAAAGGGGAAGCATTCTTGCTTGGTGCCCGGCGCCCTGGCGTTACCATCGCCCTCCAAAGGCTTGAATATCGGGGGCTCGTTCACGACATCCCGGACCGCACTGGTCAACGGCCATTCGAAAATCGAGGAGCGGTTGGCCCGCTGGTTACTGATGGTCCAGACCGCGCCGCTGGAAACAAGATCTACCTGACGCATGAATTTCTGGCGACCAGCCATTAACTGCGAACCTGGATATAGGTTTCATTGGGAGATCTGTCTTGACCGAGAATAACGGCAACGCCTGTCATCGTGCCCGACGACGCCGACTTCACTTTGGCGCCCACCGCTCATGGTGGCGACCACCGACCGCGCGGGGCTTAGGTGCGCCTGCCTATCCTTGGGAGCGTTGCTCAGCATTCCGGCAGGTTGACGGCGAGGCCGCCGAGGCTTGTTTCCTTGAATTTCACGCTCATCTCCGCGCCGGTCTGGCGCATCGCCTCGATGCAATTGTCGAGTGGCATGAAGTGCGAGCCGTCTCCGCGCAGCGCGAGCGAAGCGGCCGCCACCGCCTTGGTGGCACCGATGCCGTTGCGTTCGATACAAGGCACCTGGACAAGCCCTGCGACCGGATCGCAAGTCATGCCGAGGTGGTGTTCGAGCGCGATTTCGGCTGCGTTCTCCACCTGGTCCGGTGTGCCACCGAGAACCCCGCAGAGCCCCGCAGCGGCCATAGCTGCGGCAGAGCCGACCTCGCCCTGGCAGCCGGCTTCCGCGCCCGAGATCGAGGCGTTGTGCTTGATCAGCCCGCCGATGGCGGCGGCGGTGAGCAGAAACTCCGAAATGCGCGCAGAGTCGGCGCCGACACAGTGGTCGAGATAGTAACGCAGCACCGCTGGCACGACCCCGGCGGCGCCATTGGTCGGCGCGGTGACCACTTTGCCGCCTGCCGCATTCTCCTCATTGACCGCCATGGCATAGACACTGAGCCAATCGGAGGCGAAATGCGGCTGGGCTCGGTTTGAGCCGCGTTCCTGCTCAAGTTGCTGAAAGATTTTCCTGGCGCGCCGCTTGACGCGAAGACCGCCCGGCAGTTCGCCGTCGAGCGCAAGCCCACGGTCGATGCAGCCGCTCATCGTCGCCCAGATCCGCGCGATACCCTGCTCGAATGCCTGCGGCTGTCGTGCAGCCAACTCGTTCGCCAGTTTCATCGTCGCGATCGACTTGCCGTTTTCCTTGGCCATGCGCAGCATTGAAGCGGCGGTGTCGAATGGATAAGGCCAGGCTCCCGCCTTGCCGCCTGTTGCCGCTTCTGGGGCCTCACGCTGTGAAGCCGAGACGACGAACCCACCGCCAATCGAATAGAAGGTCTCAGCCAGGCAGACTTTGGAGCCGGCATCGAACGCTTCGAATGTCAGGCCGTTGGCGTGACCGGGCAGAGACGGACCGTAGTCGAAGACCACGTCGGTGCCTGGATCGAAAGCCAGCGGCGGCAAACCGAGGGCTCGCAGCGTTCTGGTCTGGCGGAGCCCGAGCAAGCGCTGTTCGGCTGCATCGACGTCGAGATCGGCTGGCGTATAGCCGAGAAGTCCGAGCGCCACTGCTCGGTCCGTCGCATGGCCCTTGCCCGTGAAGGCCAATGATCCATAAAGCGTTACTCGCAGGCTTGCGGCCTGAACGTCCTCGCCGTGATCACGCAGCATCTGCAGGAACCGCACTGCCGCCGTCATTGGCCCCATTGTGTGCGAAGACGATGGACCGATGCCGATCTTGAAGATGTCGAATAGGCTAAGGAACATCTGAACATTCCGACTGGCTGCAGTTGGATGCGGTCAAGCACTACCGCCCTGCCCCTTTGGGCGACATGGGAAAAATCATGGGAACGGGCCGCCGAGCCGGCACGCTACCGATAGATCGGGAAGCGACTGCAGAGATCGCGAACCTCCGCCAAAACCTTCTCCTCGACAGCGCGATCGCCTTCCGGCCCGACCTCAGCCAGCGCCTCGATGACAGTCAGTATCAGTTCGCCGACGCGGCGGAATTCTCTTTCGCCGAAGCCGCGTGTCGTGCCGGCCGAGGTGCCGAGCCGCACGCCTGACGTGACCGCCGGCTTTTCCGGATCGAAGGGGATTGAGTTCTTGTTGCAGGTCAGTCCGGCGCGCTCCAGTGCCTGCTCGGCATCGCGGCCCTTGACGCCCTTCGGCCTCAAGTCAACCAGTACCATGTGGCAGTCGGTCCCGCCCGAGACGATGTCGAGACCACCCGAAATCAGCGTCTCACACAGCGCCCGGGCGTTGGCGACCACCTGTCCGGCGTAGGTCCTGAAGTCGGGCCGTAACGCCTCGCCGAAAGCGACTGCCTTGGCGGCGATGACGTGCATCAGCGGGCCGCCTTGATTGCCCGGAAACACCGCCGAATTGAACTTCTTCGCCAGCGTCTCGTCATTGGTCAGGATCATGCCGCCGCGCGGGCCACGCAGCGTCTTGTGTGTCGTGGTGGTGACCACATGGGCGTGCGGCAGCGGATCGGGATAGAGACCGGCGGCAATCAACCCGGCATAATGGGCCATGTCGACCATCAAATAGGCGCCGACCTCGTCTGCGATTCTGCGGAAAGCCCCAAAATCGATGGCGCGTGGATAGGCCGAGGCTCCAGCGATGATCAACTTTGGCTGGGTGTCGAGCGCCTTCTGCCTGAGGAGATCATAATCAATCTGCTGGTCTGACTGGCGCACCTCGTAGCTGACGACGTCGAACCATTTGCCCGACATCGTCACTGGCGAGCCGTGGGTCAGATGCCCGCCATGAGCCAGAGACATGCCCATGATGCCATCGCCGGGCTGCAGAAGCGCCAGGAACACCGCCTGGTTGGCCTGCGCGCCCGAATGCGGCTGGACGTTGGCGAAGCCGGCGCCGAACAGCGTTTTGGCGCGGTCAATGGCGATCGTCTCGACCTCGTCAACGAATTCGCAGCCGCCATAGTAGCGGCGGCCCGGATAACCCTCGGCATATTTGTTGGTCAGCACCGATCCTTGCGCCAGAAGCACGTCGTTGGAGACAATGTTTTCAGACGCAATCAGTTCGATCTGGCTCGTCTGTCGATCCAGCTCGCGGCCAATGGAAGCAGAGATTTCGGCATCGCCGAGCGTTGCGTTCATCTGTGTCCGGTGCAGCGTCATTTTCTTGTCCTTTATTCTCAGATGCCGAGCGCGATTTCGCGGCTGGCCGCCCGCAGCAGTCCCCAGACGTGATCGGCGAAAGAGCGCCAGACCTCGATGCGGAAACGGTTTTCGTGGTGGCGGATCAAGATGATCTGCGCCTTGTCGAAAATGGTGCGCGTTCCGGTGCCCGAAGGCATGGTGTCGAAGTCGAAAGCGCAGGCCGATCGCAGGGCCAGCACTGCGTCAGCACCTTCGACGGCGATGCCGATCTCGCGATGGCCGACATCGACCAGGCTGTGCGGGCAGCTGGTATAGAGCGCGGCGAAGGTGGTTTCGATGGCGCGGCTTTCGTCGACAGGTGCGTAGAGCTGCCATTCGTCCGGACCAAGGCAAAGGGCCAGCCTGCCACAAGAAGTCGCGGTCGCGCCGATCGTCGCCGGCAGTACGCAGCCAAAGGCTTTCGAGGCCGCTCCCAGGTTTTCCGGCGCGATGCGGAGATTGAAGCGCGAAGAATCCTCGGCGTCGTGGATAGTAAGGGAGGATCGCTCGGCAAGTGAGATCCGCTGCCCCATCAGTGGGTGGCGTTCCTGCAGCATGATGGTTCTCCTAGGCGTTCAGGCGCTTGTTTTCCGGATCGACGAACACCATGCCGACGATCTTGGCGGCATGGGTCCTATCCGGCATCGGGACGTGAATGGTCTGGCCTTCCTTCGCTCGCCCGCCTTCGACGATGGCGAGTGCGATCGAGCGGCCGAGCGTTTCGCTCCAGTAGGACGAGGTGACATGACCGACCATTTTCATCGGCACCGGCTGCCTTGGGTCGAGGACGATCTGAGCTCCCTCCTCCAGTACAGTCTTAGGATCGCTCGTCAGCAGCCCGACCAGCTGCTTGCGGTCGGTCTTGAGCATATCCGGCCGGGTCAGCGAGCGCTTTCCGACGAAGTCCGGCTTTGTCTTGCCGATGGCCCAGGCAAGGCTCGCATCGTCTGGCGTCACCGTACCGTCGGTGTCCTGGCCGACGATGATGTAGCCCTTCTCGGCGCGCAGCACGTGCATGGTCTCCGTACCATAGGGTGTGATGCCATATTTGCGGCCGGCGTCGTAAAGCGCTTCCCAGACGGCGCGGCCGTACCGCGCCGGCACGTTGACCTCGAAGCCGAGTTCGCCGGTGAAGGAGACGCGGAACAGCCTGGTCGGCACCCCGCAGATCTTTCCCTCGGCGACCGACATATGAGGGAACGCCACATTGGCGAGGTCGATGCCTTCGACCAGCGGCTCAAGCAGCTTGCGGGCGTTCGGACCGTTCAGCGCAATAACCGCCCACTGCTCTGTCGTCGAGGTCAGCCACACCTTCAGCTCGGGCCATTCGGTCTGGAGATAGTCCTCCATCATGTTGAGCACGCGCGCCGCGCCCCCCGTCGTGGTGGTGACATGGAAGCGGTCCGTCGAAAGCCGGCCGATGACGCCGTCGTCGCGGATGAAGCCGTCCTCGCCGAGCAGCAGGCCATAGCGCAGCCGTCCCGGCGCCAGCTTGGCCCAGGCGTTGGTATACATGCGGTTCATAAACTCGGCCGCATCCGGACCGACGATTTCGATCTTGCCGAGCGTCGAAGCGTCGAACATGCCGAGCGACTGGCGCGTCGCCCGGCATTCCCGCGCCACGGCCTGGTGCATATCCTCGCCCTGCTTGGGGAAATACCAGGCGCGCCGCCACAGCGACACCGGCTCGTAGGCCGCGCCGTTCTCCTCAGCCCAGCTGTCGATCGCCGTCTTGCGCGTCACCTCGAACAGGTCGCCGCGATTATAACCGGCGAAAGCGCCGAAGGTGGTCGGCGTGTAGGGCGGGCGGAACGTGGTCAGCCCGACCGACGGCGATGGTCGCTTAACCGCGTCCGACGCGATAGAGAGGCCGTTCATATTCGACGTCTTGCCCTGGTCGGTCGCCATGCCGGTGGTGGTGTAGCGCTTTATGTGCTCGATCGACTTGAACCCCTCGCGGACGGCAAGGCGAATGTCCTTGGCGGTCACATCGTTCTGGAAGTCAACAAAGGCCTTGGCCCAGGACGCGTTCTTGTCCGACGGCAGTTCGCGGTTGCTGGCACCAGTGCAGACAACCTCGCCTTCCACCGCGTAGGAACCGGCGATGGCGCTGAAGCCGGCATCGATGGCCGCGGCGGCTCCCGCCGAAGCGCCTTCCATCAAAGACTCTTCCAGACCGAATTTGCCGTTGCCAGCGCCGGCGCACCGGCTGTCTTCAGTGCGCGCGCCCGGCAGGAACATCTGTCGTTCCTCGTACCAGTCGAGCTTGCCCTTGGTGTGCGAGAACAAGTGCACGCTCGGCGTCCAGCCGCCCGACATCAGCAGTGCGTCGCAGGCGATCGTCCGGGCTGGGCCGACATGGCCACCGGCGCTGACCGGATTGACCCGCACGGAGGTGACGCGATGCCGGCCCTTGGTGCCGCTTATGGTCCAGCCACATAGCGTTTCGATGCCCAAAGCCCTGGCGCGCTTGATGAAGTAGTCCGGAACCCGGGCGCGGACGTCCACAATTGCCGCAACGTTTGCGCCGGCCTGGGCCATATCGAAAGCGGCGAGCCAAGCCGAGTCGTGCGAGGTGACGACCACCGGCCGGTTGCCGACCTTGACGCCGTAACGGTTGAGATAGGTGCGGGCCGAGCCAGCCAGCATCACACCCGGCCTGTCGTTGCCCTCGAACACCAGCGGCTTTTCGATCGACCCTTGCGCGAGCACGACCTGCTTTGCCCGCACCTTCCACAGCCGCTCGCGCGGCGCGCCCTCCGGCAGTTCGGAAAGATGATCGGTCAGGCGCTGGCACAAGCCGACGAAGTTCTGATGGTAGTAGCCAATCGCCGTGGTACGGCTGAGCAACGTGACGTTCTTCATTGCGGCAAGCGCGGCGTTGGTCTGCTTCAGCCAATCCCAGGCCGGCACGCCGTTAATCCGCGCCTCTGGCTCACTGAGCAGCGCGCCGCCAAATTCCGGATTCTCATCGACAAGGATAACCTTGGCGCCGCTTTTGCCGGATTCGAGGGCCGCGGCGAAACCGGCCGGCCCGGAACCGACCACCAGCACGTCGCAATGGGCGTAGCGGCTGGCATAGGTGTCGGGATCGGGAGCCGAGGGCGACTTGCCGAGACCGGCGGCACCCCGGATGAACGGCTCGTAGACCTTGTTCCAGAAGGACTTCGGCCACATGAAGGTTTTGTAGTAGAAGCCCGCCGAAAACAGCATGTAAAGCGGATCGTTGATGGCGCCGACATCGTGCTTCAACGAGGGCCAATGATTCTGGCTGACCGTGTCCAGCCCATCGAAGATTTCGAGCACCGTGGCGCGGGTGTTGGGCTCGGCGCGGCCGACGCCGCGATTGACGCCGACCAGCGCGTTCGGCTCTTCCGAGCCGGCCGAAAGAAAGCCGCGCGGACGGTGATACTTGAACGAGCGGCCGATGAGATGTACGCCATTGGCAAGCAGCGCAGAGGCGAGCGTGTCGCCCTGGCGGCCCTCGAAGATCTCGCCATTGAAGGTGAAGCGGACCGGCCGATTGTGGTCGACGCGGCCTTTTCCGGATACGCGATGGCTGTTCATGAACGCGCTTCCTTGATCTCGATTTCGGTCGGGCGCGGCTGGCCGGCCTTGTAGGTCATGGCGAACTGGTCGCTGATCGTGTCGCGCACGGCATTGAAAAAGCGGCCGCAGCCATGCATGTGACGCCAGCGCTCGAAATGCGTGCCGCGCGCATTCGAACGGATGAACAAGAAATTCTTCCATTCGTCGTCGGTCAGTGCGGCGGGATCAACCGGGCGGCCGACATGTGCTTCACCGGCATAGACGAACTCGACCTCCGGCCGCTCGGTCTGACAATAGGGGCAGCGGATAAGAAGCATCTTTCTTCTCCCTCAGTGCGCGACGGCGGCGGCGGCGGCTTCGTCGATCAGCCGGCCGGTGGTGAAGCGTTCGAGCGTATAAGGCGCGTTGATCGAGTGCGGTTCATCGCGGGCGATGGTGTGGGCGAAGATATGAGCTGCGCCGGGAGTCGCCTTGAATCCACCAGTACCCCAGCCACAATTGACGTAGAGCCCAGGCACCGGCGTCTTGCCGATGATCGGCGAACGGTCCGGCGTGACGTCGACGATGCCCGCCCACTTGCGCAGCATGCGCATGCGCGTGAAGATCGGAAACACCTCGCAGATTGCCGCGACCGTGTGTTCGATCAGCGGCAGGCCGCCTCGCTGGCTGTAGGAGACATACTGGTCGGTGCCTGAGCCGATGACCAGTTCGCCCTTGTCGGACTGGCTCATATAGGCATGCACCGTGTTCGACATCACGACGCACGGGAAGATCGGCTTGACCGGCTCCGAAACCAGCGCCTGCAGCGGAAAACTCTCCAACGGCAGGCGCACACCGGCGGTGTCCATGACCACGGAGGTATGGCCGGCGGCCGACACCGCCACCTTCTTGGCCTTGATGAAGCCACGCGGTGTGTCGACGCCGATGACTTTGCCCGACGCGTCGCGGCGTATCGCCGTCACTGGGCAATTCTGAATGATGTCGACGCCACGCGCGGCCGCGCCACGGGCGTAGCCCCAGGCCACGGCATCGTGGCGGGCGACGCCGCCGCGCCGCTGCAGCGCCGCGCCCATCACAGGATAGCGGGCGTCGCTGGCGATGTTGAGTGGCGGGCAATAGGCCTTGGCCTGATCCGGCGTCAGCCATTCATTGTCGACGCCATTCAGACGGTTGGAATGAATATGCCGTTTGAAGCTCTGCACATCATGCACCGAATGCGCGAGCATCATCACACCGCGCTGCGAGAACATGACGTTGTAGTTCAGTTCCTGGCTCAGCCCTTCCCACAGGCCGAGCGCGTGGTCGTAGAGCCTGGCGCTCTCGTCGTAGAGGTAGTTGGAGCGGATGATGGTGGTGTTGCGGCCCGTGTTGCCGCCGCCGAGCCAGCCCTTGTCGATGATTGCGACATTTGTAATCCCATGTTCCTTGGCGAGATAGTAGGCCGCGCCCAACCCATGGCCACCGGCGCCGACGATGACGACATCGTACTCGGCCTTCGGCTCGGCGTCTGGCCACTGCGGCTGCCAGTTCTTGTTGCCGGTCGCGGCGTTGCGCAACAGCGCGGAAAACGAAAAGCGGGTCATGACTTACCCCGGGTTCAACATGTCGCGACTATTCACCCAACGCCCAGTCTTGAACAGAACAGTTGCGTCAGAGTAGTATTACCAGTGCGACAGGCGGATCGCTCGAGCTGGATCGAAAACGATGGATGTACGAACGAAATCGAGACTTGCGCCAAAGCGTGGTGGCTCGAGGCGCCTTTCAGTCGGCTTCATTCTTGCGAGGCGCTTCACGCTTTGCGCCTTCGCCAATTTCGTCGATGTGCTCCGCCTCTCCGCCGACGAGGGCGACCGCAGCCGGCCGATCCTGTGCGGCTGGCGCGTGCTTTCCGCCACGATGAACCCAATCGTCTCCAGTTCGGGCATCGCGGTCCAGCCAGAGGAGCGCCTGGGCGACCCGGCCCGTTTTGATTATGTCGTGGTTGTCGGCGGACTGATCGACGAGATCGAAAACCTGCATCCGGACTATGTGCGGTTCCTGCACCGGGCGGTCGGCGCCGGCGTGCCGCTGGTCGGCGTCTGCACCGGTGCCTTCGCGCTGCACCGCGCCGGGCTGATGGACGGCTACAAATGCTGCGTCAGCTGGTTCCATCACGACGATTTCCTGGAACAGTTCGACGGGCTGAAGCCGGTCTCCGACCAGATCTTCGTCGTCGACCGTGACAGGCTGACCTGTTCGGGCGGCGCCAGTTCGGCGCATCTCGCCGCCTATCTGGTGGACAAGCATGTCGGGCGTGCACAGGCGCGCAAGAGCCTGCACATCATGATCATCGACGAGGCCGAGCGGGCCGAAACGCCGCAACCCGGAATCCCACTCGACCTGCACACCGACGACCCTATGGTGAAAAGAGCTTTGCTCCTGATGCAGCAGACCATAGACACGCCAGTCTCGGTCGATGAACTCGCCCGACGGCTTGGCGCCAACCGGCGCCAGATCGAGCGTCACTTCCAGCGCACGGTCGGAATGCCGCCTACATTGGCCTACAAGATCATGCGTCTCGAATATGCCGAGTTCCTGCTCAGAAACTCGCGGTATTCGGTAACGGAAATCGCAAATTCGACTGGATTCTGCGATTCGTCCCACTTCATCCGGGCCTTCCGCGAACGCCGCGGCGTGACACCTGCGGCGTTCAGAACCAGCGCGTAAGAGAAGCGTGCTATTCCCCTCGGGAGGATACGGCTCGCCTCGACGCACCATGTGATCCAGACGTTGGCGCCTGAACAAGATTGAGTTGTTCGAGTTCGTCGTGCTTTTCGCGCCTTGAGTTCAAGACAGTAAGCGCCTTGCAGGCAGTTGACGGCGGTGGTCCAGCGCGAACTCCTCTCCCGCCCCGCCCCGCCCCGCCCCGCCTGAGCCTGCATGCCGTTATCCGGGAGAGGATCGGCGATTAGCAACACTAATCACCGGATATCGACTTCTCATTTCCAGGGGCCGGGATGAATTTTTATAGTCCGCTTCCAACCTGAAACCCGATTTGAACGCGGAGGAAAGAATGAACGTCTACGCCAAGGGCATGCCCAACGAATTGCTGCGTCTGCAGACAATGCATAATGGCGAGAAGGCTGTCGCGACCTTCAGCGCCGCCGAAATGACACGTCGTCAGGATGGGCTGCGCAGTATTCTGGCCGAGCTGAAGCTCGACGCTGCGGTTCTGACCTCCTACCACAATATCTGCTATTTCTCCGATTTCATGTTCTGCTATTTCGGCCGCCGCTATGCTTTCGTGGTCACGCCGGAGAAGGCGGTGTCAGTTTCGGCCGGCATCGATGCCGGCCAGCCATGGCGCCGAACCTTCGGCGACAACATCACCTACACCGACTGGCAGCGCGACAACTACTTCTACGCTCTGCAGCAGACGCTGCCGGGCGTGAAGCGTATCGGCATCGAGTTCGATCACGTCAACCTAGAGTTCAAGAAGCTCCTGCAAGACGCTTTCCCGACCGTCGAGTTCGTCGACATCGGCGCACCGACCATGTGGCTGCGTACGATCAAATCGGCCGAGGAGATCGTCCTGATCAAGGAAGGCGCGCGCACCGCCGATATCGGCGGCGAAGCCATTCGCGACGCCATCCGCGAGAACGTACCCGAGTATGAAGTCGCGCTGACCGGCACACAGTCCATGGTCCGGCACATCGCCAAGACCTTTCCGCATGCCGAACTGATGGACACCTGGGTCTGGTTCCAGTCAGGCATCAACACCGACGGCGCCCACAACCCGGTCACGTCGCGCAAGATTCAGAAGGGCGACATTCTGTCGCTCAATTGCTTCCCGATGATTTCGGGCTACTACACCGCCCTCGAGCGCACTTTGTTCCTCGACCATGCAAGCGACGAGCACCTGCGCATCTGGGAGATTAACTGCGACGTCCACCGTCGCGGGCTGGCGCTCCTGAAGCCAGGCGCACGTTGCGGCGACGTCGCGACAGAATTGAACGAAATCTACCGGAGTCACAATCTTCTCGGCTATCGTTCGTTCGGTTACGGGCACTCTTTCGGCGTGCTGTCGCACTATTATGGGCGCGAAGCTGGGGTGGAACTGCGCGAAGACATCAACACTGTGCTGCAACCAGGCATGGTGGTCTCCATGGAACCGATGCTGACGATCCCGGAAGGGCTGCCAGGTGCCGGTGGCTATCGCGAGCACGACATTCTGGTGATGACCGAAGACGGCGCGGAAAACATCACCAAATTCCCGTTTGGTCCGGAGCACAACATCGTCAAAGCATGACCGCCGACGATCGTTAATCCTGGCGGGCCTTCCTGGAAAGGGAGGCTCGCTTGCGTTTGTTTGGAGTGCCGTGATCTAATTGGTGAATGTGGAGCTAACCATGCGCAGCATCCCAACCGACCTTCTCCGCGCCTTCATCACGGTTATCGACCTGCGTGGCTATACGCGGGCGGGAGAAAAGCTCGGCCGCACGCAACCGGCGATCAGCCTGCAGATGAAGCGGCTTCAAGAATTGCTCGGCGTCTCGCTCTTCGCCAAGGAAGGCGGCGCACAAATCACGGAGCAAGGTGAACTTGTCGCCGGCTACGCGCGCCAGATCCTGGCCCTTAACGACGACATGATGCTGAAGCTATCCAAGCGCGACAGCAAGGGCCGGCTGCGGCTGGGGATTCCTAATGATTACGCCGATCATTTCCTGCCCAAGCTGATGGCCAGCCTGGCGCTCGACGGCGGCGACCTTACCTTCGACGTCGTCTGTGACCTGTCGCACAATCTGCTGCAAGGCCTGCGCAACGGCCTCTTCGATATTGTTGTGGCAATGACACCGGATGGGCCTTCCGAAGGTGCGTTCATGACCTGGAAGGAGACGCTGGCCTGGGTCTGTGGAGCGCAGTCTCCCGATCTGGCGGAGGATCTAGCAGAGCGAGGCGAACTACGCATTGTCTGTTATCCCGAGGGGTGTCTGTACCGTCGCAACATGTTGACTGCGCTGCAGCGCGACGGCCGCAATTTCGAGATCGTCTACACGAGCCCAAGTCTTGCCGGCCTGGAGGCGGCCGTGGGCGCCGGCTTCGGCGTGACGGTGCTGGCGCGCCGGATCATTCCGGCGAAACTCAGGATCATCGAACCGTCATTCCACCTGCCCCGGCTGGCCGATGTCGTAGTCGGCATCTATGTCAGTCCCGACCGCAAGCGGTCGACCGTGGCGCAGAGTTTTGCCGCCCGATTTGCCGATATGTTCGTCGCAGGGGAAGGCACCACCAAGGTCGGCTGAGAACGACTTCGGAATCCAGTCCGAAGAAAGGCAGTGGCCCGGCCGGCTATTTCACGCGACGCCGGGTCAGCAGGGCCAGCATCGCGAACAGGATGATCGACAACGCAAGCAACAGCGTCGCGGCAGCCATGATGGTCGGATTGATCTGATCACGGATGCCGGAAAACATCTGCACCGGAAGCGTGCGCTGTTCGGCCGCGGTCATGAACAGCGCAACGACCACCTCGTCGAACGAGGTCGCAAACGCGAAGATCGCGCCGGACACCACACCCGGCATGATGCTCGGCAACGTGACGCGAAAGAACGCCGACGACGGCGATGCGCCAAGGCTCAACGCCGCCCGCGTCAGGTTTGTGTCATAGGTGGCAAGCGTTGCCGTCACCGTGATGACCACGAAAGGCGTCGCCAGTGCGGTATGCGCCAGGACGAGTCCGGTGCGCGTGTTCGTCAGGCCGAACTGGCCAAAGAAGAGATAGCTCCCGACAGCCACGATGACGATCGGTACGATCATCGGCGAGATCAGCAATGCCATGATCAGCCGCCGCGCCGGGAAATTGGGGCGCGAGATGCCGAGCGCCGCTAACGTGCCGAGCGTGGTGGCCAGGATCGTGGTCATCACCGCCGCAACGGCACTGTTGAAGATGGCGTTCATCCAGCGCGCATTGCCAAAGAAATCGGCATACCAGCGCAGGGAATACTCCCGCACGGGCAGCGTGAAGAACGGGTCCTTGGAGAAGGACAGCGGCACGATGATGAACAGCGGTGCAATCAAGAACAGTAACACGGCGATGGCGAACGCCACCACCAGCGTGCGCATCAGGCGTTCGGACGGCGTCGCGTAAGAAGGCAGCCACATGGCGTCACCCCAGCTTGATCTTGTCGGCGCCAACGAGGCGCAGGAACAACAGGTAGATGGCAAGTGTCACGAAAAGCAGGACCACACCGAGGGCGGCGGCCAAACCCCAGTTGAGATCGCGGTTGATGTAGACCGAGATGAAGTTGGACACCATCTGGTCGCGTGGCCCACCGACAAGCGCCGGCGTGATGTAGTAGCCAAGCGACAGTATGAACGTCATAAGACATCCGGCAACGACGCCAGGCATCGTCTGCGGCACGTAGATGCGCCAGAAGGCGGAAGATGGCGGAGCCCCGAGCGAGCGGGCCGCCCTGAGCTGCGTGGCGGGAATTGATCGCATGACGCTATAGATCGGCAGAATGGTGAAGGGCAACTGGATGTGCGTCATCGCGATGACGGTTCCGACGCGCGTGAAGATGAGCTGAAGCCGCTCGCCTGTCAGATGCAAAGTCATCAGCACGTCGTTGATGATACCATCCGACTGCAACAGCACGACCCATGCCGTGGTGCGCACGAGCAGCGACGTCCACAAGGGAAGCAGCACCATCAGTATCATGATGCCGCCGATTGCCTTGGGAGCGATGGTCAGCACGTAAGCGACGGGGTAGCCCAGGATAAGGGTAAACAGTGTCACCAGCCCCGCGACGAACAGCGTACGCGCCAGCACGTCGAGGAAGATCGCCTGATCACCCTTGACGCGTTCGACCGACCCGTTCGGAGCCTGCTGGAGGTCGAGCGCGGTCAGCAGATAGTAAGGCGTGAAAGAACCACCGTTGCGCTTGATGATCGCCCAGGTTTCCGGCGAGCCCCAATCCGCGTTCTGCTCGAGGAACTTCTCCTTGTACGGACCCGTATCCAGCCTTTCGACCATCCGCGCTGCACCAAGCACGCGGCTGCGCATGCCGGAAATCTCGTAGTTGAGACGCTTGCCGAGCAAGGCGGCCGTACTGTTGTCCTTGGCGATCTTCAAGTCGGCGGCGAGCGCGGCGTAGACCGGCTCATCCGGCGTTGAAACGCCATTCCAGCTTTCGAGGGCGACCAACGTGCGCGGCAGCACCTCTCGCGTCTCCGGATTGCCTACTGCCGTGACCAGCAGGTAGAGGATTGGAGCGACAAATGCGACCACCAGGAAGACGATCAGCGGCAGGGCCAGCGAAAGCGCGGCACGCCGGGCGGGCTTCTCGGCCCGACGGACGGCCATAAAGATGTTGACGCGGTCTATTTCCGCTACGGTCATGGCGTCACACCTCCAGCAGACGGCATTCGGAAATGCCGCATTCGAGGCCAACATCATCGCCCAGCTCGAAATGTCGCGCCTGCCGCGCCGGAATGCGCGCGGTGACGAGCTGGCCACCAAAGGCCTCGACCGACAACCGCATGTGGTCGCCGAGGAAGAAGACGTCGCGGGCCTTGCCCGAGAAGCGGTTGAGATCGGCACGGACACCCTCGCCTGCCAGCGAAATGTTCTCCGGCCGTATGGATATGCTCATGTCCGTGCCGGCGCCGGACACGTTGGCGTCAGCAGCCTTCAACGTCGTGCCGTCGGCCATGCGCACGACGGCCAGGCCCCCTTCACGTGCGATCAGGTGGCATGGCAGCGAGTTGTTCTCGCCAATAAAGGAGGCAACGAAGCGGTTGGCCGGCTCGTTGTACAGGGTTGCCGGATCCGCGAGCTGCTGGATCCGCCCGTCATGGAACACCGCGATGCGGTCCGACATGGTCAACGCTTCGGACTGGTCATGGGTAACGTAAACCATGGTGATGCCGAGCGAGGTCTGGAGCTGCTTGATTTCGATCTGCATGCGTTCGCGCAGTTGCTTGTCGAGCGCCCCGAGGGGCTCGTCCATCAGCACCAGCGAGGGCTCGAACACGAGAGCGCGGGCCAATGCGACACGCTGCTGCTGCCCCCCCGAAAGCTGCGCCGGACGACGATCGCCCAGCGCGTCGAGACTGACGCGGCCGAGCGCCTGACGGACCCTTTCCTTCGCGGCCACGCCAGTGATGCCACGATAGCGGAGCGGAAACGCTACATTCTCCGCCACCGTCATATGTGGAAACAGCGCGTAGTTCTGGAACACAAAGCCGATGTTGCGCTTCTCCGGCGGCAACCGCTCGACCGGCTTGCCGTCGAGCCTGATATGGCCGAGCGTGGGCTGCTCGAAACCGCCCAGCATCATCAGCGTCGTGGTCTTGCCGGAGCCGGACGGCCCCAGCATGGTCAGGAACTCGCCACGGAGGACGTCGAGGTTGAGGTCCTTCACGACGAAGTTGATGCCGTCGTAGGATTTCTTTACGTCCTCGAACCGAACGAGCGCATCGACTGGTTTGTCCGTTGCAAGTGACATTCGCTGGGAAAAGTTCATCGATGCTCTCCTCCGGAAGTCCTCGTTACTGTGCGAGCCAGGTCGTGAACCGCTTGCGTATTTCGTCTCCGTTGTCGGCCCAGAACCCATTGTCGAGGGTCAGGGACACCGTCAGATTCTGTGGGCTTGTTGGCAGGCTCTTGGCGTCCTGCGGCGCCACGAACTCGGCCGCCGATTTCCGCACCGGGCCGTAGGGAATGTATTTGGTGATGCCCGCGAGCACCTTGGGCTCAACTGCGTATTTAATAAAGGCAAGAGATCCATCGGGATTCTTGGCACCCTTTGGTATGACCCAATAATTGGAATCGAGGATTTGGTTGTCCCAGACGATCCGGAAATCCTTGCCTTCCTTGTTAGCGTTGTAGATGCGGCCATTCCAAGCAGTCGTCATCGTCACTTCACCCGAAGCGAGCAACTGCGGTGCCTGCGCGCCGGCTTCCCACCAGACAATGCTGTCCTTGATCGTGTCGAGCTTGGCGAAGGCCCGGTCCACACCCGCAGGTGTCGACAGCGTTTGATAGACCTGGTCAGGCGGCACGCCGTCGGCAAGCAATGCGAATTCCAGGTTGGTTGCCGGGTTTTTCCAGAGGCCGCGCTTGCCTGGAAACTTCTTGGTGTCGAACAAGTCCTTGATCGTCTTGGGTCCGTCCGGAAGCTTGGCGCCGTCAAAGGCAAGGATCGTCGCATAAACGATCGTGCCGACGCCGCATTCCGAGGTGGTACCCTTGATCCAATCGTCCTGCGGACCGACTTTCGCCCAGTCGATCTTTTCGAAAATGCCCTCGTCGCATCCTTGCAGCAGCGTCGGCGCATCGACGTCGACGACATCGATGGTGGTATTGCCGGATTCGATCATCGCCTTGATCTTGGCGATTTCGCCGCCGTATTCCTGCTCGTCGATCTTGGTCCCCGTCTGGGCGGCATAGGTTTCAAAAACGGCCTTGCGCTGCGCTTCCTGGTAAGCGCCACCGAAACTCATGACTGAAAGCGTGTCTTGCGCTCGCGCTGCATTCAAACAAAGTGGCGCAAGCGCCACCAGCGACAGGGTCACTATGCGACCTATTAAGCGATGTCTCATTTCCGCCACTCCCATTGGTTGGAAACACGGCGCGGGCGTCATCTGAGTGAGCCTTGGCCGATGCAGCACGCTAATTTCGCAACGGCGCGACGGCAAATAAGTACATTGCATGACTCGATGAGAAAGCGTTATCGCCACGCAACCTCCTGAGCCCGGGCCATACTGCAGTTACATGCAAGGCGCGAAATTGGTCATCAGCGGAATCGAGGCGCCGGGCAGCGTACTGGGCGTGGAACTTCGTGGGCCTCGCACCACCTGCCCCGGAGCGGCAGGAGACGATTATCAGCCTGCGCAGCCGTTCAGCGATCGAGCACGACCGCTACGTCGCTCCCTCTTGCCTTGGCTGCAAGCTCGTCACTAAAGATGTCCTGACGGTTTCGTACATGCGGAAGTCCACTTTGGTATATAGCTCGAAGCTGCCATCATAAACCATCCAAGTTTCGCGAACCGCTCCCTTTGGAGCTTGCCGTCCAAGCCCGTGTCCCTCGCCTCTGCCCAGACCGCATGAGTTGGTCAATCCTGCCGCCCTCCACTTCAAGCGTGAGCTTACGATTCCGCCCCTCAAGACTGCTTGACTGCAGCTGGCCAAGCGGTTCGATCAGAGGGAGGCCGTAAGAGTATGGACCTCTCGGCGCCTGCCTTGCGCCAAATGAATGGCTAGGCACTGTGCGAAAGTCGGACGCTTTTTGTGTACAGGGCAGTCCTCAGACTTTGTACCTTTTGGCTTTCAATGCGCTCGAAGAAACTGGCCCGGCCGGCCGGACGAAGATGCGACCCTATATCTGTTTGAATTCCGACAGCGATTTGCATCCCTTGATAGGGATCCCATGATGGATTTCCAAATCAGCTAGTGTAGTGCCGCGAAGAGCGTCTCTGCCACATTCAATTTCTTGTCCGCCTCCAGGATGCCTAACATTCGCAGCCATATTCCTTCGCTGAACGTGTTAGTTGTCATCGCCCAGCAACGCTGCATTCGTTGTCGACGGCAGGATTGGAGGCGGATCGCTCGACCTTCACAAGGCCGTGGATCCAGTCGCTAAACGCCCTGATGGCGGGGCGGTTTTCGGCGGCTTCAGGATAGAAGATAGCGATCAGCTTGGCTGCCTTTACATCAAAGCCGAAGAGCCGCATCAATCTGCCGGCGCGGATATCCTGCTCTACGAGGGAACGCATCGCGATGCCTATGCCCTGCCCCTGCAACGCGGCCTCGATCATCATGTAAGCGCGCGAGAATGACAAAGATCGGTGCGAGGCGAAGGCCGGCAGGTTGAGCGCTGCAAGCCACTCGTCCCAGCTCGCGCCAAAATCCAAGCCCTCAAGCGTCGTATGAAGGATCGGATAGGCCGACAGGTCTTCGGTCATGCCGACCGGATCGCCCTGTCGTAGGATCGAATGCGCGCAAATCGGCCAGATCTCATCCTGAAGCAGGATTTCCTGGCACACCCCGGATTGACGCTCCCGCACGAAACTGATGGCGATATCAACACCGTTGGCGATGACGTCGTCCAGGCTCACATAAGACAGGAGGCGGACCTCAACATTGGGATGGAGGTCGACAAACTGCCTGAGACGAGGCGCGAGCCATTTGGCGCCGAAGGACGGCAGGGATCCTATGACAAGCTTGCCGGAGATATCGCTGGAACGAATGCTGTCGAGCGCACCTTCGATGTTCAGCAAGGATTTTCGCACGGCGCCAGCGAGCGACGCGCCCTCGCGCGACAACACCAACTTGCTGTTCATACGATGGAACAACTGCACACCGAGCTGGCTCTCCAGCTGGCTGATCTGCTGGCTTACGGCACTGCGTGTCAGAAAAAGCTCGTCCGCCGCTTTGGTGAAACTCAAATAGCGGCATGCGACTTCGAAGGTTCGCAGCGCCGTGAGCGAGAAATGTGTGAGCGAGATGTTGAAACCCTTCCCAGCGCAACAAACAGGTGCAGTAACTTGATCTAACCCCACTGTAAAATTACCCTATATGGCAGATGGCTTACGTGTCCAGCGCAGTCCGATCAGAAAAAAGGAACGTGGCGGATAGAGACGCCGGCGCGTAGACAACTGGAACTGTTCCGCCGTAAGCCCTGCTTACGGCAACCGTTAACTCTTCGCGC
Source organism: Mesorhizobium sp. Root695 (assembly GCF_001428185.1). NCBI lineage: Bacteria > Pseudomonadati > Pseudomonadota > Alphaproteobacteria > Hyphomicrobiales > Phyllobacteriaceae > Mesorhizobium > Mesorhizobium sp. Root695. The sequence goes on from NZ_LMHO01000006.1 coordinate 100,279, forward strand.
TTGTTGCCGTCCTTTTTTTCGACCAAGGGTAAGGGCAAGAGCGACATGGGCAACGTCTCTTCCTGATGCCCAGTCCCCCCGATCAAACGAGGAATGCATGTCCGAGACGGTTATTAGCGACGGCACGGTGGTGTTTTTCGGCAGCCATGCCGTCGATCACTATCTTCGTTGCGCCTATTGGCCTGCCGAGGGTCAGAAGATCAACGCACAGCCCGTCGGACGCGTGTATGGCGGGATGATCCCGAACGCCGCCACAATCTTTGCCGGCTACGGCCGTCCGCCCGTTTTAATGGGCCCGCTGGAGGACAACGAAGACGCCGATCCCATTCTGGATGAATTGGCAAAAGCCGGGATCGACACGCGCTACATTCGACGCTCGCCGGAGTTCAGGAACTCCTACGCATACAATTTTTTGAGCGAAGCCAATGGAAACGAGAAGACCCTGGTTATCGTCGATCCAGGTTATGCCTTTGAACTGACGGCGCAGGAACGAGCGGTTTTTACCGGCGCCAAGTACATCTACTCGACTATTGCCCATCTGACGCGCATTCCAGATATCGAAAATATCATGGCGGAGGCGCGAGGCAGAGGGGCCAAGCTCTTCATAGATGTCGAGGCGGAATCGTTCCGTTCGACAGATGATGATTGGTGGGCTTTCTCTTTCGCCGATTTTCTCTCCTTCAACGACGAGAGTTTGACCAAGTTCCGAGGTGTGAAAACAAGCGATGCGGCGATCGCGGACTTATTGGCTGCAACTGGCGGCGAGGTTATCACGACCCTTGGCAAGGATGGATGCGTTGTCGCCTCGTGTGCCGGAAAGATAAGGATTCCGGGTCTTTGTATCCCGGCAATCGACCCGCTGGGTGCCGGCGATACGTTCAATGCAACCTACCTTTTCGGCCGAGCCTGCGGCCAGTCGATAGAGCAATCGGCCCGGTTCGCAAACCTGGCCGCCGCCCGCTCGACAACAATGATCGGCCCGCGAAGCGGCCGCGCCAGCGTCGAAGTGGTCGAGGATTTTCTGAGAAACCTGGAGCAGGCAGACGCTGCCTCTGCGCTTCCGGTCTAACGAAGGCAGCACGGTCAAGAGAGTTTGAAAAAGGGGAAGCGCATGAAAAGGAATTCCACGCCGCTGGCCGGTACGGCCGCAGCCGTTCTTATCGCCGCCACCTGCCTCGCGCAGGCCACCGAGGTAAATGTCACTTCGACCGGCGGTTCCTACCAACGCAGCCAGGAGCTCGGCTACGGCAAGGCCTACGAGAAGCTCGGCAACAAGATCAACTGGAACGTATATTCGGGCGGCCTCGGAGAAATCCGCACGCAGGTGGAATCCGGCAATGTCACCTGGGATGTGGTCGACGTGAACAGCGCGGAGGCCAATACGGGCTGCGCCGAAGGCATCTTCGAAAAAGTCGATCTCAAGCAGATTACCGAACCGGCCCTGAACGGCGCTACCGTGGACGACTACCAGGTCAAGCGTACCAATGAGTGCTCCGTGGGCACGGTGCTTTATTCCTGGGATTTCGCGTATAATGACAAGGTATTTTCCGGAGAGCAGCCCGCCGCGGTCGCGGACTATTTCGACACCAAGCGGTTCCCCGGCAAGCGTGGCATCTGGAGCAGTCCGACTCAGGCGATCGAATTGGCACTGATGGCGGACGGCGTCGCTCCGAAGGAAGTTTACAGGTATCTTGAAGAGTCGGGCGAGGCCGGCGTCGACCGCGCGCTTGCCAAGCTGAAGGTCCTGCACGACGACCCGAACGGCGGCTTGGTATTCTGGACCGGCGGCGCCGAACCGCCGGAGTTGCTGGCCAAGGGCGAAGTGGTCATGTCCACCGGCTGGAGCGGCCGGTTCTTCAACGCGGTCGTGAAGGAAAATGCTCCTATAAAGCAGGTGTGGGACGGCCAGATCATGGACTTCCAGAATTTCGCGGTCGTAAAGGGCACTCCCCATCTCGACGCAGTGAAGGCATTCCTGAAATTCGCCACCTCGACAGACCAGATCGCGGAAACCGCCCGCTACATTCCCTATGCTCCGTGGCGGAAGTCGGCGGTCGATAAGATTCTGGCGAACGAGCCTTGGTCGGAAGACGGCAAGACAGCAGTGGGGCCTTATCTCTCGACCGCTCCAGACAACATGAAGAACTACATCGAGATGGGTGTCGACTACTGGCAGAACCATCAGGATGAAGTCACCGAGCGCTGGACCGCCTGGAAAGCCGGCCTCTGATCTGCATTGCAACGATCTGCCGAAGCGTCGGATACGTTCGGCCCTTCGGCAGATCCCTCCCGGGAGAAGCTGAACAATGGCCGAAACTTCCCTCCGGCTGCCCCCAGCGAGAACGATGCCGTGGCGCTCAAAGCGCTCGTCTGCCATCGGCCTTTGCCTGATCGCACCTCTCGTTCTTCTGGTGATGCTCTTCCTGGTATTGCCGCTACTGCGGTTCGCTTTGCTCAGCGTGGACAACACCAATGTCGCCGACGCGCTGTCCCGGACGGCGCAGGCAATCAGGGACCATCCGGCTGGGCCGGTTCCTGACGATGCAGCGTTTGCCGCATTCGGGCAGGATCTTGCACACGATCCGGAAGGGGTCGCGAAGCTGGCCGCAAGATTGAACTTCTTCGAAGGCGGCATGAACAGCTTGGTTCGCAAAACCGCCGCTCAACTCGGCAAGATCGAGCCCGACCGGGCTGGTTTCGTTGCGTTCGACAAACACTGGGGCGATCCCAAGACGTGGCGCGCGATAAGCCTGGCAACCCACTCCGTCATTCCGGAATACTATCTGAACGCGCTCGATATGAGGACATCCGACCCCTCCGCAGCGTTTTCCGTCGAGGCGAAGCCAGAAGGGCAGCGGATATATCTGCGCCTCTGGTCGCGGACGATCTTCGTGGCGCTTTTCGTGGTAAGCGTTTGTACGCTCGTCGGCTATCCGATCGCATACTATCTTTCGAAGGCTCGCGGCCTGGTCTTCACCTGCGCCATGGGACTGGTCCTTCTGCCCTTCTGGACGCCGCTTCTTGCCCGCATAGCCAGCTGGGAGGTCCTGCTTGAATCGAACGGCGTCATCAACAGCATCCTTGTCTCAAGCGGGTTGGTCGATGCCGCGAGCCGCCCTCAGCTGCTGAACAACCTGTTCGCGACCGTGCTTGTCATGTCCTACGTGCTGTTGCCCTACGCGATACTGCCGACCTATGCGGTCATGAGCCGCGTGCAGCCATCGCTGTTCAGTGCGGCCCTTACACTCGGCGCCAGCCCTTTGCGCGCTTTTTTCTCGGTCTATCTGCCCCAGACACTTCCCGGCGTGCTTGCCGGAGGCATCCTCATCTTCGTCCTGTCTTTCGGCTTCTATCTGACGCCGGAACTGGTAGGCGGGCCGAGCGGAAGCCTGATCGGAAACCTGATCGCATACAACTTCTCCCAATCGCTCAACTGGGGCTTGGCAGGGGCGCTCTCCACGATGCTGCTTCTGGTGATCGGCGCGGCCGCCCTACTGCTTCGCGCTATGACGCCGAAGCCGGCACGGAAAGCATAGCGGGGGCCATCGTGAAGCATCTCATCAAGATCTGGGTCATGCTCGGGCTGGCTTTTCTAGCCCTGCCTCTTCTAGTCATTGTCCCGCTGTCGTTCACCTCTGGCCAGTATATGATCTACACGCCGCAGATGGTGGCACTCGATCCGTCCGCCTATTCGACCAAGTGGTACCTTGAGGTGATCCACGATCGGGACTGGATCCTGGCGTTGAAGAACAGCCTATTTATTGGAGTGTCCGCTGCCCTGCTGTCCTCCGTGCTCGGAACGCTCGCTGCACTGGGTCTGTCTCGGGTGGGAACTCCGATGAAGAGCCTTTGGACGGCGCTGATCCTGATGCCTCAGATCGTCCCGATCGTCGTGACGGCAGGCGGAATCTATGCGGCGTTTTCCGACCTGAAGTTGATCGGGACGTATACCGGCGTCATCATCGCCCATACGGTCCTGGCCGCGCCGGTCGCCGTCATTACCATCCGGGCCAGCTTGGAACGGTTCGACTGGAGTTTGGTGGCGGCATCGTCGACGCTCGGCGCAGGCCCGTTACTCACTTTCAGAAAGGTCACGCTGCCGCTGATCCGGCCTGCAGTGATCGCCGGCGCGATCTTTGCCTTCGCGACGTCGCTCGATGAGGTCGTCGTGATCCAGTTCATCGGCGCCTACAACCAGAAGACGGTCCCGATCCAGATGCTGATCGGTCTGCGCGAACACCTCAGCCCGGCGCTTCTCGCCGTCGCGACTATACTCGTGTGCTTCGCGGTCCTGATCCTGATCCTGAGCGAGATAATGCGCCGGCGCAGCGACGCATATGCACAAAATACCAGGAAAGCCTAACAGACGCGCGCATCACGCGCTCGGAAACGGAAAGAACTACATGCGTAAAGGTACATTGCTCAACGGTTCCCTTACTGCCCTGATCGGGGATCTCGGCCATTCGGACAAGATCATGATCGTCGATGCTGGATGGCCGATCCCGAAGGACCTTCGCTACGATATCTGCCTCACTCACGGTATCCCGCGGCTGACCGAGGTGTTTTCGGTCATCGCCGAAGAACTCTCTATCGAGCGGGTCATCGTTGATTCCGAAATGCAAAACCACGGCCCGGAGGTTCATGCCGAGGTGCAACGCATCATAGCGGCGACCGAACGCGCACAGGGCGAGAAGATCGTCATCGACCATGAGCCGCATGCTACGTTCAAGGAGCATGCGAGGTCGGCGAAGGGGATCATTCGCACAGGCGAATGCATTCCTTACTGCAATCTCGTGATCGTGGCTGGCCTCGCGTTCAAACGCTGGAGCCAAACTCTATGAGCGCCGTCAGAGACATTGAAGAGGTACAGATCGAGCACCTCACCGCCGAAGCCGCCGCGGGATTCAGTAAGGCGCTTCTCTTCGGCACTGCTCGTCCGAGCAGCGACGGCGAGTGGTGGAAATGTTGGGAAGGCTGCGCAGAACTCAGCGAGGGTAGGCAATGGGTCGGCTTTGTCCAGGCGGCAGACTCGATGCCCGACGTGACAGAAATGGAGCGCGAACCGGGTACGGAACTCATCATCCCAGTTTGCGGCGAAATTGTGCAAATCGTGGCGTATGGCATCCAAGATGCCTCCGGCGTCGAGCGGCCCGACGGCCGGACCGCGCGGGCGTTTGTCCTCAAACCCGGCAGCGCGCTTGTGATGAACGCAGGCGTATGGCACGCAGCGGCGTTCGGCCTGAACGGCGAGGCTTCCTATTTCTATGTTGCCCAGCGACGCAAGGCTGAGGACAGCGAGGGCCGGCGGGGATGGGTAGAATTGGCCAGACGGACGATCCTGCGTCCGCGCGCCGACCATACGGCGCAGGCACAGAACGCAGGTGACCGACATGACTGACGACATCATCGGCCGCTACGAGAGCGTATCGAAGTCCTATGGCGGTCTCACCGTGGTGAAGGATCTCGACCTCGACATCCGCCGCGGTGAGTTCTTGTCGCTTCTGGGACCGTCCGGATCGGGCAAGACGACCACCTTGATGATGCTCGCCGGGCTGCAATCGCCGAGCAGCGGACACATTTTCCTCAACGGCCGGCCCATTGACGGCATACCGCCGCACCGCCGCAACATCGGCGTCGTATTCCAGAACTACGCGCTGTTTCCTCACATGACGATTGCCGAGAACCTCGCCTACCCGCTCAAGGCCCGACGACTACCGAAGCCTGAGATAGCACGGCGGGTCCAGCGAGGGCTCGAAATGGTCAAACTCCATGCATTCGCTCAACGCCGTCCGACCGAATTGTCCGGCGGCCAGCAGCAGCGTGTCGCGCTCGCCCGCGCACTGGTCTTCGAACCAAGCGTCGTTCTTCTCGACGAACCGCTGGGCGCCCTGGACCGTCAACTTCGCGAGACTATGCAACTCGAACTGAAGCAACTCCATCGGGAAACCGGCGTCACCATGGTCTATGTTACCCATGACCAGGCCGAAGCGATGACCATGTCCGATCGCGTGGCGGTATTCAACGATGGCAAGCTCCTGCAATGCGCGCCTCCCAGAGAGATCTACGACCGGCCTGAGAGCGCGTTCGTGGCCGAATTCGTCGGCGAGAACAACCGTCTGGTTGGAACGATCGTGGCCTCGGGAGAAGACGGCTGCACCGTCAAGACTGACACCGGGCTCGTCATCCGATCCCGGCCGCAGCCAGGGCTGGCAGTGGGCGCATCGGTATTCGTCTACTTGCGGCCGGAACGAGTGCTGGTGGGACCGGCGGCAGCAAGCTGCGAAAACAGATATGTCGTCGAGGTCGCCGATGCCATCTTCCTGGGCGACCATACGCGGTTGCGGATCGACCTCCCCGGAAACCCGAATTTCACCGTCAAGCACAACTTCTTTGGCGATGCCAGACCTCCGGGACCAGCCGACCGGATAGAATTCGGCTGGACGACCCGGGCGCCTCAGGTCGTGGCCACTTAGCAAGCGATTGATCGTCACGCATGCTTTCGCTGCCGATGCATTCAGTGGCGCGGCGAAACTCGTCTTCAAATCCAGGAACGAACGGATATCGAAATGAACCGGTTGGAATTTCATAGGCTCTTCAAATCGCCCGGCCCTATCGTGCTTCCGGTGGTGCATGTGCTTGACCATGCACAGGCGGAACGGAATGTCAGGATTGCGATGCACGAAGGCGCTCCCGGCGTGCTGCTGATCAACCATGACATTACCGTCGAAGCATTTCTCCCGGTCGTTCGCGCCCTACGTCGGCAATTCCCGGCATACTGGATTGGTGTCAATTTCCTCGCGGTCACCGGCAAGGACGCCTTCCCGATACTTGGTAACCTGCAGCGTGAGGGAATTCGTGTCGACGCCTATTGGGCGGATGACGCCCGTATCGATGAGACAAGCGATGCCGAGGACCAGAAAGAAGCAGCGATCATCGCAGATGTGCGTCGTAAATCGGCATGGGACGGGCTCTATTTCGGCGGCACCTGCTTCAAGAAGCAGCGGGAGGTCGCGCCCGAGCACTATGAGATTTCGGCCAGAATTGCCGCCTCCTGGATGGATGTCGTCACAACCTCCGGCATAGCCACGGGACACGCGCCGGAACTGAGCAAGGTCGAAACGTTCCGTCGTGGCACGGGCGAGGCCGCGCTGGCGCTTGCATCCGGCCTTACACAAGAAAATGCGCATCTTTTCGCGCCGATGATCGACTGTTTCATCATCGGAACCGGGATCAATCATACCGGCGACTTTCACAACTTCGATCCGGCCAAGTTGGCTCGACTCATGACCTTTGTGCGTAGGCGGGGCGAAGTCGCTGCCACCGAAATCTGATGTGATTTTCTCAAAACGCGATGCGACAGCGTTGACGTCTTACTGCTGCATGAAATTCTATTTGGGATGGATATATTTCTATAGATGCCGCAAATACGGGAGATGGTTATCTACCATGACAAGTTTACCACCATTTCCGCCGGGATCGACGGCGCTGGCGGCGTTTCGCCGGCGGATACCGATTGGCGGCGCGACAATCTACAGGGCCGTCCGCTAAGCAACGCCGGGCTTCAGACGCATCAATCATCGAGTTGTCTCGTTGGATTTGCGCCGCCAACTCGAGAGGAACCGCCGGGGCGAAGCTTGTCGACGTCAGTCAGGCGTCAACGTGGATGCGCATCATCAAGTCGGCCTTAGAGTAGACAATCCGTGAGGGGCGCACGTCCGCGACGTCAGCCGCGCGGCCTGTGGCCGCCATCAACGCTAGGGTGCCCGACCATGGGGTGGCGATCACCACCACTAACGCGATGGCTCGCGAGATCTGCATCTTTGCGCGGATGTAGAGGCGAATGAAGGTGAAGTCCCGGTTCTGGAGAGCGCCGAATATCTACCCCGCTTTCGCTGCTTCTTCTGCGCCGCCAGCTATCGGGGGTAGGATCAATATCCGCTCTCGGGTCGTTCCCCCTGGTCGACCTGAAGTTCAGCAGATTTTTCAGTAAAAGCTATGGAACGGAACTAGTCCCGCGATATTTGAATCAAATGCGTTGCGTGGGGTTCAGATGCCTAAAGCATGCCAACGATGGTCGGTTGTCGTTGATTCCTCCCATGATGCCCGAGCTGGTCGAAAAGCCACCTGAGGGGACAATTGGATTCATGAAATCAAGTTCGAGGGTCATCGCAGGTCGTCTGGGATCCCGGCGGGGTTCGCATCTTCACTTGACGCGGGCTCGATTGGATAGCGAAATCGCGACCCGGCAAATGCTTCCGCCGACCTCGAAGTTGAGAGCACCACAATCGACGGCGAGATCGTCGTGCTCGACGATGACGGCCGGCCTGCCTGACTTCAGCGCGTTGCGCAAAGCCATCACTCGGCGCCAGCAGGACCTCTATTTCGTTGCCCTTCGACCTGTTGTGCCACGACTTGCGGGACAGGCCTCTCGAGGATCGACGCCAGGTCCTCGCCGAACTGATCCCCGCGACGCAGTGCATCCAATTCAGGCAAGCGCTTCCTCGCGAGTCGACGGCGATCTTTCACCCGATTGATAAGAGCCTGGAGGGCATGGTTTGGGAGCGCAAGGACGGCAAGTACCGAAACGGCAACAGGATAGCCCTGTCTGAAGACCACGGCTTTCGCTGTCGACGAATTGAACTGCTCGGCATCGAGCGCGAGGCGGGCAAGCCGGCGTTCACTCTGATGTACGAGGGTGGCACCGGGCGGTACGTCGGCAAGGATGATTAGGCATGGCTCGTTGGAAGACTTCAGCGATGAAAATGATGAACCGCTTCGGCCCACTTTCGTTAGCAGTGCTGGTTTGGCCGATATCGAGTGCCTACGGTGACGAAGCGACTGTTACGCTTGCAAACAAAAGTTGGATTGCCTTCCAGTGTTCCTACTATGCAAGCGCGATGCCACACGGTGGAGAAGAGGGAAAGCGCCTCCGTCAGGTCGGATACACCGCTGGTAGGCAATATCTTGCAGCGGCTGATGCGGGCCGTGTGAATGGCAGCGAGTTTCTCAATATACCGAGACAGTTCACATATTGGGGACCAAGCCACGACTACATTCTTGGGGCTGTGTCTGTTTTCGCCATGGACATCGATGGGGCTCACGGCCACATGAATGACCTGTCTCAGTGGGCAGCGGCGGAATACAAAAAGAGAAACTGCCAACATCTAAAGCTGAAGGCTCCCTGAGCCCTACTGGCAAGATTAGTTGCGTTTCGAGCGGCGTGACAAGCGGACACCTGGACCACCACCATTTTCCGGGATGAACTCAATCCCGGCCGTTTCCAAAGCCGCGGCTAATGCTTCAAGAGTCGCCTGTCGAGGCACCGTTTGAGAACTCTCAATCCTTGCAAGTGTGCGAACCGTTATGCCCGAAACGTTCGCCAAGTCCTCTCTTGTCCAGTCAAGCAATGCTCGAGCTGCTCGCAGCTGCTCCGGCAATATGTCCTTTTTCATGACATTCCTCTTGGAATACGTCACAAAAAGTGACATAACGCTTCGCCACGATGCTGGCGCACAGGTGCTCGCTACACGCAGTGCGGCCTGACCACAACCAAGCTGTTTGGGAGCTCGCATCCATGGCTGATTCCGACAATACCACGACTTCGCCTCTCGTCACCCGCAGGCAGCTACTTGCAGGAACGGCAATAACAGTTGCGGGATGGAAGCGAAACGGGCTTGACCGCAACGATTTCGAAACAGGTCCAACCATGGATCCTTCGGTAGCGGTATGGCGCCAGTGGCGGGATTCTAACATATTGACTGAACAGCTGTGCCATCAGCAACAGCGCCTGGAGCGAAAGCTCCTCGATACTGTCGGATTCCCTTGTATGAATATCCGGCTGCGTGGCGGCGAGCGCGTGACGCTACATTCACTCGCGGCACTCCACGGCGTGCTCGATCCAGAAGACGTTGCCTTGCGCGCCAAAGCCGAATCCGATCTTGCGGCTCATCAGGCCCGCTGGGACGAAGCAGCTAAGGAGACTGGTTATTCAGCGGCGTTGCAAGCTGAACGTGAGGCTGCCGACCGTTCGGAGGACCTGCTTGAGGCATTATCCCAAACCCCTGCTACTACTCTTGCCGGTGTGGCTGCCAAACTTGATGCCGTCCTGCAGGAAGGAGAGGCGTGGGAGGATAGCGGTGAGTTTCCTTGGCCACAGATCCGCTCGGCCCTCGAAGATATTGACCGGATTGCTCGGCATAGCGAACTCTGCGAAGGACCGATGCCAGTCGACTTGGCATCAACCTCTCTGACCTAATAAGGTTCGGAGCTTGTGGCCCATGTGTCCAGGGTTCCCGGAACTAAAAGCCACACCAACCGGCGAATGACAGATGCCGCATCGAAAGACTTTGTCGAACCAGGGACGACCGCGCATTTTCCAGGCGTTGACAAACCCCGAAGTCGCGATTGCGTCCCATCCCGCTGATGTGCATGTCGGCAGGCAAATTGCGTCGGTTCGCGTGCGGTCTGACGTATCACAGGCACAACTTGCCCGATCGATAGGCGTCAGCTTTCAGCAGCTTCAAAAATATGAGAACGCGAAGAACCGCGTGAGCGCGTCCATGCTCTACGAGATTGGCAAGTCGCTTGGCGTTCCCGTCAGCCGCTTCTTCGAGGGACTGCCGGGAAACGAACCGACAAGTGTCGAGGCGCGACCTCTGCCGGTCGACGAACGTTTAGATTTCATCGCCAGCTCGGAAGGCCGGCGCCTGATTGAAGGCTTGATGAATCTTCATCCACGCGTGCGCGCTCGCGTCTCGGCCCTGATCGCCGCATTGGGGGAAGAGTTGGCCTTCCTCGATGTAAAGAAGGACAGCGAGGCGGCCGACGAACCCGCGTCGGCCGAACACAAGACGGCGTGAGAACGGCCAAGGTTATACAGGCCGTTTCAATGATGGTGGTGACTTGAGACCGGCAGCGACCTTTGCTCAACGCTCGTAGTCGTTGTCATTTGAGCGCTGTGTCTTGCGGTCCTGCTCTTCCGACTGCCTTGCCTTCTGTTGGTTGGCGTCCTTCTGCTTGGCTCTCATCTCCTGCTCGGTGCCGGTGCGCGGCTGCTCCGGCTGGCGGGGATCGTCCCGGGTTGGAAGGTCTTGCCCTCGCGCCTCGCGCTCGGGGATCGGCTCGCCACTGCCACCGCCACGACGCTGTTGCTGCCGCTCGAATTGCAGCCGCGCGAGACGGTCGTGCATCTTGTCGTTGACCTCTTCACGATACTGTTCGAACTGTCCTTGATGCGCCGGCGGCAGCGTCTCGCGCATGTTGTCCAGAGCCTGATTGACGCGGGCCATCTGACGCCGCATTTCCAAGGGGGTTTGCGCCATGTTCAAATCTCCTATCAGTGCATTCAATTCTCTCATACCGGGAGTGGACAGGAAAGACTTCTGCCCCAATTGATCAGTCCCGCGACCCACGCCAGGACCTGGCTGCGCCTCCCCTGTCCGATCGCGACGGAACCGCAGAAAATTGTTGCCGATCGACTCCGCTGCTGTGAGAGCCTGACCGACCACGCCCGCGGTCCGCATCGTCGTCACAGTCTTTTGCCATGCGGCAGCGATTGCATCGCCGTTAACGACAAGGGATTGCCCATCCAAACGGCGTTGCCGCTTGGCCTCCACCCGCTCGATCGTCCTGGCGCTGACCTGGTAGCGCGGATCGCTCTGGGCGCGGCTGTAGGCTCCGGCATGCTCCTTCGTGAAGGGCCGCGTCATCGCATGATCCATGCGCCGCGTCGCCACCATTGCAATGCCGCTCTCGCGTGCTTTTTCCGCAAAGGTCTCGCGCCAGGCGACCAGATCTGGCTTGTAGAATTTCAGGCGTTCGCCGTCGGCAGAGCGCGCCTGCACCATCGCGTGGATATGGACGTGCTTGGTGTCCTTGTGATGCGCCAGGACGAACTTGTATCCTGGCGCGCGCTCCTCGAGCACGGCGCGCGCCGCGGCCATGACGGCGTTGGCATCGGTGCCGGCCTTTGCCGAGAAAAGCAGGTGATAGGCATTGCGGCGTTCACGCCCTGAAAACTGCGGGCGCCATTGTTCATAGACCGAAGCCGCCGCCTTGGTGGAATTCTTCGCCCCAGGCACAGGCTCGCCATTTGCGTGGCGAACCTGGCTGTGGGTGCGGATGAACTTCTGCAGGAAATATTTCGCCTTGGGTTCCCGGCTCACGGCCGCCGTTACCTCTGCCTTGGCGACGACCCCCGCCGCGCCCATGGCTTCGGACAACCGCGCCTCGATCTTGTCGAGCGCCTTGCTGCGCGAATTCTCCCGACCGCCGGCCAAGACTTTCGCAAGCGGTCCAGCCCGCTCATCGGTGTGCGCGTATACCTCCACCGCCTGACCATCCTGTGCATAGATGAACGGTTTTGCGCCGAAGGCCTTATTCAACGCCTCGCTCAAGGCGGCACCGGTGACCTCGCTGGCGAGCTCGAAACGAACTTCGATAAAATTGGTATTTTCCAAGGGCGGTTCGAACGTCTCGCAAAACGTTTCCAGGAACGCCTTTCGTGCGCCGCCTGTCGCAAGGACCTGTCCGTCTTCGTCAAAAATCTCGATGTCGTGTTTCTCGCCTTTTTCGTCTTCGCGCTTCCCGATGTAATTGAGCAGCCGAGCCGCCGCTTCCTTGGTCGATGGCGGATTGGGCATAACCTTGAAGACAGCAGGCTGCGCACCCGCCGCATAGCCTGCCCTCGCCGCCACGGCCCGCGCCTGATAAGCGACCCGCGTCGCCCGTCCTGTACCGCTCGGGTGACCAGCACCACGGCCGCCGCCGCCGCGCCGCTTCCAGTCTTCCTCCTCTTCTTCCGGCCGGAAACCGGCGAGCGTGGCGCCATAGACCATGATCGGCGCGCTAGCGGCCTTGGGCGAGCTCGCAGCCATGAACTTCGGAGTCCCGCTGGAGACGGAACTCCCCATCACTCCTGTCCCTGCCGGCGACGAACGAGGGGCGTTCCTGCCGCCACCTACAGTCGTGCCGGCTTGTCCTTGCCCGAGGCGCCCGCCGCCACCGGTCCGCTCATAACTCTTCATCGCCTGGAATTCGCTGGCCCCGCGTCGGGCGCCCGTCAGTGACTTGTCGTCGTCCAGCTCCTCACGCTTCACGCCGGCAGCGCCCCGCAGATAGCGTTCGATTTCGGCCGCATAGCCAGCAAGACGACCGCTCATGGCATGGCCTCCCTCGCCTTGCGGGACCCGCCAGTCATTGCCTTCAGTTCGTCGCGGAACCGCCGCACGAGCTCGCCGACCGCGATCAACGCCTGTTCAAGATCCTCGTCCTGGGCAACTCGGCCGTCGTTCATGGCGCGCACGGCCTGATTGAAGTTGATGCCGACGCGTCGCAGCTGAACGGTCATGTCCACGATCGCCGGCCGCAACGCCTCTGACGTGACAGGCAGATGTCCGGCCTCAGCCCGCACCAGACGCCGGACGACCTCACTGACGGTTACGCCCTCCCGCTCCGCAATGGCTTTGAGGCTGGCCAGCTCGTCAGCCGAAAACCGGATGTGCGTCACCTCGCCATAGCGCCGTGACGCGCTCTTCGCCGTTGGTTTCTGGGCGTCTGCATCCATCTCTCAAGCCCGCTTGCGGGCTCTAAGGCCCACCAGGGCCGCGCCGCCTGTTTTGTGTGTATCACAAAATAAGCTATCCTGCCAATAAGAAAAGAAAACGAGGAAAGGGAGTTATGGGCGCGTCTTCTCACTAGCCCAGTTGTCAGCGGCAGCAGCGCGGGCGAAATATTCCCATCGTGATTTGATGCGATGTGTCTATGATGCGTTGGCGACTTGTATCCATGTTAACATGGATACATCGGGCCCAATGCGCAGCCGGCAAAGCTTACTCGGAAATGCGCAGTCGATGGGCCACCGGACCTTCTTTTCTGACGAAAGCAGCTGCGCAAAAACTGCATCTTTAGCGAGCCCTTATCTGTGCGCGCCTGGGTTGCCAAACCAGGCTTCCCCATCGACTATGTCATGATGTTTCGACCGTGATTTTGTTTCATGTGTCCATGATGACTTGTCTCCATGTTAACATGGAGACAAGGAGACAACGCCGGAAGGAGGCCCCCATGATCATCTCCGCTGCGATCCCAAAGGGCGGCACTGGCAAATCGACGATGCTGCGTGCCCTCGCATCTGTCGCGCTGCATAGGGGCTATTCGGTCACTCTCATCGACGGCGACCGGCGGCAGAACATGAACCGTTGGTTTCAGATGCTGGGCGAAGCTGGCAATTGTCCTGACAGGCTCCAGATGGTGAGCGCGATGACCCCGCAGGAAATCCTTCGCGCGGCAGCCACCCACAACGGTGAACGCTCGGTCGTCTTGATCGATACGGAAGGCACCACAAACGATAACCTCATGGCCGGGCTCTTCGCCGCCGATATCGTCGTCGTGCCGGTCTATTTTGCCCTCGACGATGTGACCGCCGCCATCCAGATCACCGACCACTACATCCCGCTGGCGGTCGAGAGCCGGGGGAGACCGCTGCCTGCGATATTCGTGCTGACCAAGCAGACCATCATCGATGGCAGGGCGCGAGCCCTGACCGAACTGCGCGCCATCATCCAGGCCAACGGCACGCCGATTGCAGAACACGTCCTGCACAATCGCGTTGCCTACCGTGACCTCCAGACCGGGCAGACCCTTTACAGCCCCGATGTGCCCGATGCGAAGGCGATTGCCGAGAGTGAAGGGGTCTTTGACAACCTTCTGCAAACCTTCATCGCAGCCACAAGGAACGCGGCATGAGCGAAGAAACCGCACCGAAACCCGGTGAAGACAAGAAAGCCCGCATGATGAAGGCGATCTCCACGCAGCCGCCGGCGCTGCCCAGCATGTTCATCCCGCCGAAGGTCGAGACGTCAGGGATCAAGGAGCAAGCTGCGCCACAGGTGCAGGTACCGACAAAGCCGTCCCCGGCAGTCGGGCCCGATTTCCGCAAGCTGCTGCGGCAGGGTCAGAAAAGGGACCCCATCGCCGGAAAGAAGATTCGCGAGGAGGAGATGATCCGCTGCGGCTACTACCTGACGGCTGCGGAGCAGCGGCAGTTCAAGTTGCTGGCGATCAGCAACGGGCACAGCATGACCGAACTGCTGCGAAAGGCCGTGCAGGACTATATCCGCATTCATAAGCACAAGCTGCCGAAGGAATAATCGGCGGTTTGGAGTCGCTGTCTCTTGCTGTAGCGGGTGATGTTCGTGGCTCTTTTGCGACGCGCAAAAAAAGGGCCCGCGACGGAACACTCCGTCGCGGGCCCTGAGACGTGTTGCCTACTTGGGTTGGTTGAGGTGTTTCAGCACCTGGCCGAGGATTGCGTTTTGCACCGGACGCCCGCTGGCTGCCGCTTTGTCGTCGGCCAGCTTTGCGGCCAGTTCGGGCGACAGCGGCATGAAGTCGTAGCCGTGTGAGATGGCAGCGCGGTGAAGATCCTCAAGCGTTTCGAACGCGCGATCGTGGGTCCCGAGCCAAAGACCGGGCTCGTCGGTTTCTTCGTGCGGGAACGCTTGAAGGAAGTGGGTTCGAAGTGGCGGGTCGTAGCCGATGACAGCGTCTGGATCCGAGCGGACTTTTCCGGTGGTACCAGTGACAGTGATGGTATAGCGGCTCATTGCAACCTCCTTTTGGCCGGTGGGGAGCCGGCCCCTTGCGGGGCCGGCCACCGATGCCTCACTGGGGGTTGTTCCAGAGGATGACCTTCTTGTTTTCCTCGCCACCGGGGGCGGGAGCGAGATTGCCGAAGATCACGCCGATCTCCGGGGCTTCCAGCTTGACCGAGAGGTATTCCTCGCCCGAACGCTGGGAGATGCGATGCCAGCCGGCTCCGATCTCGAAGCCCGTGCGCTTGTTGACGATCCGGTAGTCGGGGGCGTCCTCGCGCGACTTGTTGGTGTTCGGAATGAGGGTGATCGGGGCATTGACCCGGAGCGTGGCGAAGACGCCTTCCATCGAGCCGTCGGCCTTGGTGGTGAGGTTTGCGATCGTGGTGGCCATGGTAGTTCTCCTTCGGTTGGATCGGGACCATTCCCGATGGCGCCAAAGGAGAGGGCCGTCCTGCTGCGGTCATCTCGGCGAAAATTCTGGAAAATTCTATTTGCCGAAAAATTGCGGGCAGGCCCTTCGCCTGCCCGCAGACCAAAAACAGAAATCGAATTTTCCTGAATATTCGCCGAGTGTACCCCCAACGGGGGTTGACCGCACAAAGCAGGCGGTCGTCTACAAAGGCGACATGAAACGGGAATGGCCCCGGATGCGACCGAAGGAAAAGAACTCAGGCCGCCATCGCCAGACCGCCGACACAACGCTGGCGGATCGCAGGAACATGCTGCAGCCTCTCGGGTCATGTCGTCGGCATTGCCAACACATCGAACAGCAGCCCGGCGCGTGACCGCCTTGCGCGTTCGGTATGGCGGCATAGCGGTTTCGAGATCGGAGCCGGCTGGCAGCGAACTTCACGCCCCTCGGGACGATACCGCGCAGTCAGGTTGGATGACCCGGCAAGCCAGGATGTTGTTCGGCAGGCTTGCACCCGCTTCAGAGGCGAGACGGGTCAAGATGATCATCCGCACAACGCCCGGCGCTCTGCGCGTGGAAAAGGGGCCGGCTCCGTCCGCTCATACAAGTGGATTGGGCGACGAGAAGCCGGACCAACATATCGGATTGAACCCGCCCGGCTGTCGGCAGGACCGCATCCATCATTCTGGCAACGCCAGACGCTCGTCCGGCATCATGCGGGGCTTCGACCTGGCGGCGAATGTCCGGATCGACATGGCGGAGCATGGCACACCAGTCCTCCACATTGTACGTCGTCGCCATCCGGCCCCTGGTCTGATCGTAAATGACGCACGGCTTGTTCGCGATCGCGAGCCGAAGCACGTTGACGGCCGTGCCGGGTGATGCGCCGTCCCAGACCATCATGCCAAAGTCGGCGCGCCGCGCCATCTCCCGGTCCTTGGCGGCGTGGACAAAGTCCCCTGTGGCATCGTCAGGAGAAGGAACATGGTAGGCGGCCCAGTCGCTCAGATTGTTTCGGGGTTCCTTGCCGGCATGGAAGACCCCGACATGCTCGTACTTGTACCCGGCGAGCAGACCCTGCGCCTCGGCATCGGCTCCAGGCGCGTCGCCAACCAGCACGCCGTGCTCGGCAGCAACGATTGCGCCGATCCGAGCGATGGCAGGTTCCGGCAGCTCGAATATCTCGCGTGATCCGCCTATGAATATCATCGACATGGTGGCTTTCCCTTCTCTCCCGCGTCCCCCGCCCCGCGCCGGCCGCCCTCTCCCCCTGACCTTGCGCTAGGGATCGTCACCCGAAGGCCGAGACGGCAAAGCCGGCTCGGGGAGCGGCGGGACGCCGCGACGAGAGCCCGGCCGGCCGCAGGCCGGCGCGCCCGGACCTTGCCGCTGCCGGAGGCGCTACGCGCATCTGGCTAGTGGCGCTTCGCGCTTGGAGCTAGTTGTCTTTGTCGGCCAGCCAGAGGCTCACGTACTGGATCGAGCGCATGGCGCCGAAAAGAGAACGTCAATCCAGACGGCTGACGCGGCGGCCCTCGCTGCGCGCTTCGATAAAGGCGCCTGCGATCTTCATCATGAATGCCTTGCTGAACCGACCGAGGGGCTTACCGTCGGATTCGATGTACTAGGAGCGTTCGGCAATATCGTAGTTGTATTCGTCAACCACGATCCAGCAGCGTTTGAGATCGGTCAGACCGGCGCGCCGACACTCGATAGCGGAGACTTCCAAACCGATCCGATCGCTGGTCGGTGGCTGAGTGGTTATCGCCAGGAGCGCGAGATGGGTCAGGCCATCTCTTGCGCCGCGGACAGCGATGACCACGCAGGTCGGCCGGCTCTTGCGGCCTTCCGTTTCGCCGCGCTCGTGTTGCCATGCCCAAAGATAAGGGTAGGAGATCACCTGACCAGGCAGAAATCTACCGCTCATCATCGTATCCTTCCCCGCGCGCCAATCGGTCGATCTCGGCGGCGAAGAGTTCCGTGTGTTCCTCCGGCATTTCGGAGACATGGTATGCACGGCGGGGATCGCCGCCGATGCGCATCCGTTCGTAGTGCTCGTAGCTCATCAGCACGAACCGGGGTTTCCGGTGCTTGGTGAGAATAACGGGTTCGCGGCTGGCAACGTCGGTGACGTCGCCGACCTGCTTGTTGAGATCCCCCGTCGTGAACTGGCGCATGGCTGGACTCCTTGATCAGTCTCCATATTATCTGGATTTTCTGGATTTGCAAGAAAACGGCGCTCACGCGCCGCCCTCCGCGAACCGCCAGACGGGAATGCCCAGCCGACGGGCCTTGTCGGCAAGGTTGTCGGTGATGCCGGAGCCGGGAAAGACGATCAGGCCGTAGGGTACCACCGAGAGAAGCTGGTCGTTGCGGCGGAACGGAGCGGCCTTGGCGTGCCTGCTCCAGTCCGGCTTGAAGGCGATCTGGGTGACCTTCCGGCTCTCGGCCCAGCAGGCTGCGATGCGCTCGGCGCCGCGCGGGCTGCCGCCGTGGAGCAGAACCATGTCGGGATGCTTCTCGCGAGCCTTGTCGAGCGCGTCCCAGATCCGGTCGTGATCGTTGCAGTCGAGGCCGCCGGCGAAGGCGATCTTGGTCCCGGCTGGAACGAGCACCTCGGTTTCGGCGTGGCGACGGGCGGCGAGGAAGTCGCGGGAGTCGATTACCGCCGCGGTCATAGCCTGGTGGCTGACCTTGGAGCCGGTGCGCGGCCGCCATGCCGATCCGGTTTGTGCCTCGTAGAGGTCGGCGGCCTCATCGCGCATGATTTCGAGCACGTTGCGGCGCTCGATATACGTGATGCCTTCGGCCGTGAGCCGTTCGAGATCGACCGACTTCACCTCGGAGCCGTCCTGCTCCTGCTGGCTCGAACGCTGCGCGTCCTCGTTGCGGTCGAGGCTGCGGGCGACACGCTCGGCGGCACGGTGGAAGACGTTTGCGAAGGACCAGAGCAGGTCGTCGAGATCGGGTTCGAGCCTCGTGTCGCCGAGCATGCCGGCGAAGGTTTCCACGATCCCGGCAAGCCCGGCCCGGATCACTTCGTCGTCGGGAAGTGGCCGAGGATCAGGTTCGTCCTGATGCGGGCGATGGCCGTACATCTGCAGTTCGAGGATGACGCGGTCGGTCGGCGAGGAGGCGTGGTAGGGCTCGTAGGCGTCGTCGAGGGGAAGCTCGTAGGTCATGGCGTGTCTCCGTCGGTTATGGCCGCGCCCTTCGCGGCCTGACAGCGCATCCCGGCCGCGCCCCGGGCGCGGCCGCACCGAAGGCCGGAGCGCGAGCGAAGGACGGCGCAGCCGTTGCGGCCGTGACCGGGGGGTGGCAGGGGTCGCCTCTCAGGCAGGCCGCGGGCGCGGCCTCTCTGGTGGAGCGCCGCCATGTCTGCAGGCTGTCCGGCGACGCCGCGCCGGCCCGCGTGCCGGCCCGACGCGTTCATCCGAGCGGCAGGAAGAGACGGGCATCCTCCGGGACCAGCTGGTCGCTGAGCCATGCCGCGAGACGGGCGGGCCCGAGATGACGCAGGTCGTCGTTGAAATCGCCG
The DNA here is from genome assembly GCF_001428185.1 of Mesorhizobium sp. Root695. Classification (NCBI taxonomy): domain Bacteria; kingdom Pseudomonadati; phylum Pseudomonadota; class Alphaproteobacteria; order Hyphomicrobiales; family Phyllobacteriaceae; genus Mesorhizobium; species Mesorhizobium sp. Root695. Next base: position 119,822 of record NZ_LMHO01000006.1, read on the forward strand.
AGCTGCGGCCGCAACACCAGGGCGAGGATTCCGGCTTCGCCGGCTCGCTGGCTGAGACGCTCGATGCCGTGCCGGCCGGCGGCATCGGCATCGGCCGCGATGTAGAGGCGACGGCAGCCAGGCGGGAAGGTCAGGCCGGCGAGGTGATTGGCCGAAGTGGCGGCGGCAACCGGCAGCGCCGGCATCACCACCTTAAGCGACGCCATCGTCTCGAACCCCTCGCCGGCGGCCATGACCGGGGCGAGCGCACCGGGCTCAAGGCCAAGCCAGATGGCGTTGCCCAGGAGATGACCCAGTGAGCGGCGTGGATCGGCGAGTTGCGCCTTGCCCTGACCCGAGGGATCAAGCCAGGTGCGTTGCAGGCCGGTGATCTTCCCGTCGAAGCTGGTGACAGCGGCGATGAGGGCAGGAAGGGTCCGCGTCTCGCCGGTCACGAAATCCCGGTAGTAGCAGCCGGGATGGAAGCGCAGGGTACGCTCATGCACGGAGAGCAGAATGCCGCGGCCGGCGAGGTATCGTTCGGCCAGCGTGCCAACGATTGGCTGAGACATGGCGAACAGGCGACGCGCAGCGTCGGGGGAGCCGCGTGCCGCGGCAGGCTGGCGCTGCGCGCCAAGGGGCTGGGGCGCAGGCTGGGGCGATGGCAGCGGCATGGAGAGGAAGCGACGTGCTTCGTCCGCGACCTCGCGGAAGTCGACCAGACCACAGCTCAGCTCGATGACGTCAAGCAGGTCGCCATGTTCCCCCGACGACTCGTCGACCCACTTTCCGGCTGCCTTGCCGCCCACTGCATTGAGCCGCACATGCATGGAGCGGCCGCGCGTGTTGCGGACATCGCCGACCATCCAGTAGTTGCCGCAGCGATGGCCGTTGGAGAGATATTCGCGGCACACCGCCTCGGCATGTTCGCCAAGGCGGCGTGCCAGCTCGGAGGCCGAACCGGACATGATCGCCTCCCCCTCAAGCCGCTGCAGTACGGTCGGTGACGCCGACCAGCGTATGGCGGTCGAGCAGCGCGGCGAGGATTGCGGACCCCAGCGCGGACGTCGGGATGAACAGCCGGAGCTTCCAGGAGATGATTTCGGAGATCAGCCCCAGCGCCTTCAGCCGGGGAACAAAAGCGTCGGTAAAGCCGATCAGCTCGATACGGTGGTCGTTCATGACCCGACTGCGGCGCAGGATCAGGCCATCGGCGAGTTGCAGTCCGATCCTGCCTTCAACGAGCCCGGTCCAGGCATCTTGCGGGGCGAGCGCCGGTACATGATCGATACCCAGATTGCGCAACATGGTCGCCACAAGGGTCGGCGCGATGTGACGCCCGATGATGCGCTCGCCGGCATCGGTCTGGATCCGGTAAACCTGGCAATCATGATCCGGCAGCCGACGCCAGATTGGCAACAGCAGGCCCGTCACGATGTGAAAGGTGCTGGTGGTGAACTCCGGGACGGCAGTGACCTCTGCCTGCCACAGGTCGCAGAACAGATTCCGGTCGGCGGGCTGCCAGTGGGTCTCGGCAAGGGCGTCGAGCCCGAAGCGCTGTTCGTCCGTCGGCCGCAGCAGGCGCACTCGGTGTTCGATGGTTCCGTCGTCGAGCATCAGGCTCGCAGTGGGCAGCCGGATCGCCGCACGGTTGGAACGGGCGTTCACCAGCAGAACCGCTTGCGGCTCGGCCCGGACGATGGCCAGCGCGTCGACGAGGCTGAGCGGCCGAATTCGGTCCTTGCGCGCGACGGTCAGCACATGCGACTGCGCGCCCGAGACTGGGTGCGCGTAGACGGTGCGGCGATCGGTGACGACGATACTCTCCGCCGTGATCGTCTCCAGGCCTTTGTCATAGGAGCCGGCAGCGATCGCGCCCTCGACCTTCGCCGTCATCAGTTGCTCGAACACCTCGAACAGCAGGTTTTGGGTCTCGATGCGCAGCGCCAGCAGCCGGTTGAGCCAGGTCGTGATCGGCGGCAGTTCGTCGCGCAGCCCGCCCTCGTCGGTCGTCAAAGACAGCCCGGTCACGGTCTCGAAGGTTGTGAGCGAACAGCCCTCTATCTTGCCTTGGTGCAGCAGATGATAGAACTGCCTGAGCGCCGCGCGGGCATAGGGGCTTTCGAGATTGTCCTCGGCACGGAACAGCCCGGCACCACCGGTCTGGCGCTGGCAGCGCGTGATCGCACCTAGCGTGTCGAGCCGTCGTGCGATCGTCGACAGGAAGCGCTTGCCGGCTTTCACGTTCGCGGCCATGGGCCGGAACAGCGGCGGTTGCTTCTGATTTGTGCGGTGGGTCCGCCCGAGACCCTGGATGGCGTTGTCGGCGCGCCAGCCAGCCTCAAGCAGATAGTGCTTGCGCAGCCTCTGGTTCCTGACCCCGAGATCGGCATGATAGGAGCGGCCAGTGCCGCCGGCGTCGGAAAAAATCAGAACGCTCTTGTCGTCATCCATAAAACTCTGGGTCTCGGCGAGATTGGCCGAGCCAGGGCGGTTTTCCACGGCCAGCCTGTCGATGCCGTCGCGGCCGGTCTTCTTCACGATGCGGCGCGACCGGCCGGTCACCTCGGCGACGGTGTCGGTGCCAAAGTGGTGGATGATCTGGTCGAGCGCGCTGCCGACCGGCGGCAGCGATGCGAGTTTTTCGACCATCTCGTCGCGCCGGCGAACGGCCTCGCGGCATTGAACCGGATTGCCATCTTCGTCGTGGACAGGCCGCGAATAGACGTTCCCTTCCGCGTCCGAATATTCCTCGAACAATTGGGTTGGGAAGGAGTGCATCAAGTAGCCGCCGACGTACTCGCGCGGCGTGACGTCGACATGCAGGTCACACCATTCCTCGGTCGGGATTTCGGCAAGGCGTCGTTCCATCAGCGCCTCGCCGGTCGAGACGATCTGCACGACCGCCGAATGACCGTCGGCGCGGTCCTGCTCTATCGCGCCGATCAGGGTCGGCGTCATCATTGAGGTGATGAGATGGCTGAAGAAGCGCTGCTTGGTGCTCTCGAAGGCTGAACGCGCCGCCGATTTTGCGTCGCGGTTCAGCGTGCCGGCCTCGCTGGTGATGTTGGTCGCCTCGAGTGCGGCGGTCAGGTTGTTGTGAATGACCTGGAATGCATCGGCATAGGCGTTGTAGATGCGGATCTGTTCGTCGCTCAGCGCATGCTCGAGCAGGTCGTATTCAACCCCGTCATAAGAGAGCGAACGCGCCGTATAGAGACCGAGCGATTTGAGATCTCGGGCGAGCACTTCCATCGCCGCGACACCGCCATCCTCAATCGCGGCGACGAATTCGGCGCGGTTGGCGAAGGGAAAATCCTCGCTGCCCCAGATGCCGAGACGCTGCGCATAGGCGAGGTTCTCGACCCCCGTGGCTCCGGTTGCCGAGACATAGACGATGCGGGCATCGGGAAGGGCGTGCTGCAGCCGCAGTCCCGCCCTTCCCTGCTGCGACGGCGCTACGTCGCCACGCTCGCTTTTGCCGCCGGCGGCGTTGGCCATGGCGTGGGCCTCGTCGAAGACGATGACGCCATCGAACGATTTTTTCGCCCCCGACGGGCTTTCTCCAATTCCTGTCTGGCTTTCGGCCCTCCCTGCCGACTCTTCTGCGTTCCCTGTCGGGCCTTCGGCCCTCCCCGCCTCTTGGCCAACCCAGTCGAGGACCTGGGCTATTCGGGATTTCTTGCCTTCCCGTTCCTGCGAGCGCAGCGTCGCGTAGGTCGTGAACAGGATGCCCTCGGCAAGGCGGATCGGCGTGCCCTGCCGATAGCGCGACAGCGGCTGGACGAGAAGTTTTTCCTGGCCAAGTGCTGCCCAATCTCGCTGAGCGTCCTCGAGCAATTTGTCCGACTTGGAAATCCAGATCGCACGGCGGCGCCCCTGCAGCCAATTGTCGAGGATGATGCCTGCGACTTGCCGTCCCTTGCCGCAGCCGGTTCCATCGCCCAAAAACCATCCACGGCGGAAACGGACAGCGTTCGCAGCCCCTTCTGGCGCGGCCGAGACGGCATCGCAGGTCTCGTCAACCGTCCAGGTGCCGGCGAGATGGCCGCAATGGGCTTCGCCGGCATAGACGACGCTTTCGAGCTGGGCGTCCGACAGCAGGCCCTCGTCGATGATCGCATCAGGAAGAAGCGGCCGATAGGAAGGTTTTGGCGGCGCGACGGCGGCCATTGCGGCTGACTGCACGAGCGGCGTCGGATGCGGCTTTGCGCGGGGAATGTCGATCGACTGGAGCGCGTAGGGTTCGTAGATCGTGTCGGTGAGCCGGCCGCCGTCCTCCGGCATCCAGTCGCGCAGCTCATAGGCGAGGGGAACAGCCGGGGTGGTGCTCGCGATGATGGGGCGGGTGGGCTTTGCCCGGAGGACAACAGGGCGGACTGGCCGGATGACCTGCGGAACGGCGGCAACGGCCGCAACGGGTCCGGCTCTCGCCGCGGATCGGGCGGCCATCTGCATGGCGGCATTGCGCAGGATCCCGTTCGATAGGGTGCCGATCGAATCCGGAAAGCCACCCGGTGTCCGGGGCGGCAGATCCGTGATCCAGGCGAGCAGCGTTTCGACATCAGTGGCCTTGCTCGGCGACCGGACGAAGCTTTTCGGGTCCGCGGTCGGTACCTTGTCGATAACTGTCAGGCGCGTATCAGTGGTGGTGCCATGGCGGGCGTAGACACGGCCGTCGATCGCCGCGGTGAAGATGACGATGCCCTGCTGCTGCAGGCGTTCGAAGGCCGGCCGCCATTTGGGGTTTTCGGGAGACAGCCCGGTGCCGGTGATGGCTACCAGGCGCCCGCCGGCGCGCAGGCGGGCGAATGCGGAAAAGAGATGCCGCCATGCCGCGTCAGTGACGTGGCCGTCGACATAGGCGCCGACGCTGAACGGTGGATTCATCAGCACGACAGACGGCTTCATAGCCGCGTCGAGATGATCGTCGATATGGGCGGCGTCGTGCCGCGAGACGTAGAACCGTGGAAACAGCAAGCCGAGGAGATCGGCCCGCGTCGCGGCAAGCTCGTTAAGCGCGATCGAGGCGCGCGTCATCTCGGCGTGGATGGCGAGCAGACCGGTGCCGGCGGAGGGTTCGAGAACGAGGTCGCAAGATGCGATCGCCGCAGCGTGCGCCGTGACGAAGGCGAGCGGCAAGGGCGTCGACAGCTGCTGCATGGCCTTGCTCTCGTTGGACCGTCGCGTATGGGTGGGAAGAAGATCCGCGATGCGCTTGATCATCGCCAGCGTTGCCTGAGACGTGCTCGACCGCGACAGGATCGCCGGGCCGAACCGGCGCAAGAACAGCACCTGGGCGACTTCGAGCGCCTCATAGGCGTCCTTCCAGACCCAGAACCCCTGAGCATCGCTGCCGCCAAAACTGGTCGTCATGGCGGTGCGCAGTGCGGCGGTGGTGACAGGCTTGCCCTGCTCGAGGAAAGGCAGAAGCCGCATTGCCGCCTGATGGATCGCTTGGGCGGTGTCGATGGCGTCTTGTGCCGGTGCGGCGAGGGAAGCAGCCGTGCGGGCAATGGTCGAGGTGGTCGAAACAATGTTCATGGAAATGTCCTTGGCGAGAGGGGAGTGGCGCCCGCGCCGACACTCTCTGCGCGCCAGCCGGGCCACGCTCCTCCCGGCTCCCCTCTGCCTCTGGCGCCGATGCACCAAAGGGGTTGCGCTCTTTGCAAACCCATGACTTGAATGCGCGCACAGGGATGCGGCGGCGACCTGGAGCTGTGGAGGGGATGCGACGGTTCAAAATTGGCAGTGCGGTCTATGAGGAGGGAGCGCCCGACCTGCAGTCGGCGCTGGCGAACGCCTATGCCCGCAGCGAGCGCCCGCTGTGCCTGTGCAGCGAGCCGGGCTGCCAGATGTACATCGCCCGCATCGGTGACCTTCATCTGATCAAGCGCATGCCGCTGAGCGGCGGCGGGCATGATCCGTCCTGCGATTCATATGAATCGCCTTACGAACTGTCCGGCCTGGGCGCCTTGATGGGGAGCGCGGTACAACTCGATCCGCAAAGCGGGATGGCCGCCCTCAAGTTGGACTTCAGCCTGTCGAAGACGGGGAGCCGTGCGGCATCGGTGCCTGCGGGGCAAAGTTCCGCCAGCGTAACGGCCGATCCCAGGAGGCTGTCGCTACGTGGCCTGCTTCACTATCTCTGGCACGAGGCTGAACTGACGGTCTGGACATCGAGGTGGGCCGGCAAGCGGCATTGGTGGAATGTCCGTTGGCATCTGCTCGAGGCTGCCGGGCAAATGACAGTGAGGGGCGGACCTCTCGCGGATATCCTGTTCGTGCCCGAGCCATTTCGCGCCGAGCACAGGCAAGCCATCGAACAGCGTCGCAACGCGGTTCTCGGCACGGCGCTCCCGCCGAAATCAGGTCCCCGAAAGTTGCTCGTCCTGGTGGGCGAGATGAAGGAGATGGTTCCCGCCCGTTCCGGTCAGAAACTCGTCATCAGGCATTTGCCCGGTTTTGCCTTCATCATCGACGATGCATTGCATCGCCGCTTGCAGGCGCGTTTTGAAAAAGAATTGTCCCTGTGGGCAGCGGATTCCAGCTCGCATCTCATGACGATCGCGACGTTCGGACTGAACCCGGCCGGCCTCGCCATTGTCGAGGAGATTGCGTTGATGGTGGTCTCCGAGAACTGGATTCCCTACGAGACGGTCCCGGAGAAAAGGCTCGTCGATGGGCTCGCCCGCCTTCGCGAGAAGAGCGTGAAGGGATTGCGCTTTGATCTGCACCCCGACCAGCCGATCGCCAATGCGTTGCTTCAGAACAGGGACGAGCCGATAGCGCTCTTTGTCGTTCCGGCCGGAGCGGACGAAAACTACGAAGCGTCGCTCGACGAAATGATCGCCGCGCGACCGGAGATCGGCTCCTGGGTGTGGCGGGTCGGCGAAGGCGATATGCCGCCGCTACCCCTTTGAGCGTCGGGCGGAATTTCCAACGCGCCTCAGTATGCCTTAGGCTAGGCCCAGCTTCTTCTTGAGCTCGGCATTTTCCTTGCGCAGACGGTCGGCAAGCAGGTTCTTCAGACGTTTGTTTTCTTCTTCGAGCGCGACAAGATCGCGAAGATCGCCGCTGTCAGAGGAAGGTGCGGCAGCCCTCTTCCAATAATAGTAGGTCTGCTCCGATATGCCGGCCTGGCCGACCGCAATCTTGCTGGTCGCGCCGGCAGCGATCGATTTCTCGATCTGGGCAAGCTTCTGGGTGCGTTCATTCTCGGAATATGTCTTGCGGGCGGTCTTAGCTACCACGGGAGCTTCCGCGGCTTGGGGCGCAGGTTTCGCTCCGTTCTTGCGGACCGGCTTTACGAGCTCTGCCTTCGCTTTCTTTGCTCGCGGAACTTTCTTCTTGGATTCAGGCACTTCCACTTTGGCTGGGGCAACTGTCGTCTGAACAGTCTGAGCGTCCTGAATATCGGCCATCATATACTCCGCTTGTGGTTTATCTCCTTCTTCAGCATCAAGGGGTCTTATACTGAAGTCAATGACCTGGGAATTTGGCAGCTGAGCAGCATAGTCCGGCTGTGTCATCTCAGTGGCAATTTTGGACAGGTCAAGATCGCCCCAGATCGAATGGCTTGGCTTTTGCAGGTCGCGCTTCTGTTTCATTTCCACGATGAATGGCCGGATCTGGCGCTTCATAGTCTCTTCCTTGATGTGAGCATGACTTGCAATCCAAGTCGCTGCCCGGGTTAGCGGGTACCCGATGTATCTTATCGCTTTCGCCGTGCTTTATCGGAGAAACCCCGCAACGAGCAAGCGGTGTGTCATGGGCCTAGGGCAATCGGCTCAATCAACGGGGGCAAACATGCCTACCGAGAGAGAGCTGCCCCATACACGCGATGCTCAGGCGTCTAGCCGGCGGAGTGCGATGACTGTGCACAATCCGGCTGGACCGATTGCAATCCTTATATTCTTGGGAACTAATCCTCTCATGGCGGCGGAAGAGCTGGACGCGCTTGTTTTCGGGATGGCGGTCGACAGCGTTCGTGCGCTTTCTGTTCCTTTCGCGGAAAAAGTCGCGGAAGTCGCCCACAGAAGCCAGGGCGTGCTGCTTTTCAATTTGCGCATCGATGGCGACATGGAACTTCAGCGCGTCGCCGCTATCCGGTATCCAAGCAATCAGACAGGCGTTCTGGTGCTTGATAAGCAAGGCTTGTTGACCAGCCATTGCATGGTCAATGGTACTTTCTCCAGCTTTATCGCTCCGTTGGAGGACTGGAACACGCTGCCGCTCGCAACGCAGGCCAGGACGAGTATCGCCGGCCCGGCCAGCCTGTTCATCGGCGCTTTACGCAATGCCGGATACCTCCCGCGTGGCGGGCACTGAGCAGACGTTTTTCTGAGGGCGGACGCTTATTTCCTCGGGGCAGTTGGCCATACGGTCTCGAAGGTCTCAACAGCTGAGGATGGACGCGGGTGCATACATTGAGCGAAAGTCGGTCACCGTGATGGAGAGGTTTCGCCGTCGAGGCGCGGTTCTCATAGATATCCATCGTCGCCTTCCTTCGTCAGCTCCGACGCAATCGCACTTTGGACAGGAACTCGACGATCTCGAGATCCGACAGATCATCGAGGCAGCATCATGCCTCCCGGCGTTAACGAGAATCGTGCGTTTGCGTTGATGTCCGGCCCACCCGGTCTCGGGGTCTGCGTTGCGGGCGGTCCCCCTGAGCTCGACAGGGATTATGTTCCAGATCGCCTCGAGCTTTTCCGCGCGGGTCATGCTGTCGCTCGCGCGGGTCTCGTGGGCGATGATGGCGGCGCGCATCTTGTCTGGCGACTGCAGATCCGTGAGATCGCAGAAGCCATGAAACCAGCGCTCGCGGCCCCAGATCCGGATCGCGAAGAATACGCTGGTGACGTTGCCGGCCTTATACTCAGACATTCCGAACATGCCGGTGCGCATGAAGAGCGGCGGCAGCAAATCGAGCATGAAGTGATATTCTGACGCGTTGATCTCGAACCACTCGGCTGAATAGGGAGTGCCGGAAAGCGGATCGATGCTGGGAGCGTCTTTGTGACGGCTGAACAGCTGGAACATCTGCTCGCGGGTGGCGAGGCCGTCGAGCACCTTCCTGAAGGGTGGATGTGCGGTCATAAGGTTCTCCTGAAGGCAGGTCGGCCATGCGCGGCATCACCGCGCCATGGCAACTGCTTGCTGTGTTGTGGCTGGGACGGGCCGAGCCCGCGGCCGGCGCGTGCATCGGCGATGATGGGGTTTGCAGGGGTTCAGGCGGCGCATCGTTCGGAGGAACGCGAAGCGTCTCGACCAACCCCGGTTATGGCACGGACGGCGGCGGCGAGCGCCGGGATATCGTCAAGCATGCCGGGTGCAACGAAGTGGTTGGCCCCGCCGGTGTAGTCCTTACGGCCTTTGCAGGTGCGGATCAGGATACCGTGACCTGAGGACGAACCGAACTGGCCGACCTGGATGTAGGCGTGGTCATGGTGCAGGGTAATTTCACCGCAAACGGCGATACCCGCTTTGTTTGAGCGCAGGTCATAGCTGTCCGATGACAGGTTTAGTTCAGCGGCAAGTTTCTTCAGTCGTGAACGGGCTGTGGTGTGGAAACCTTCTGCTGCTCGTCGTAGGAGCAGCTTCTGTTCCAGTCGAACATGTCGATCTCCATGAAACGCAAGCGCCCGGGGTCGCGATGGCGATCCCGGGCTCGAGAGTGAGTTGGAACTGGATTGGGCCCGGCGGGAGTGCCGGGCCCTGGTGCGAGCGTGAGGCCGACTATTCGGCGGCCTGCAGGTGGTCCGTTTCGTCGCCGTCGATGGTCACCGGCTCATCGGAGGGCGGACCCGCATCGTCGGCGAGGAAGGACGGCAGCTCGGCGGCATCGCCGTCGAGAGCCGCCTTATCCGACAAGTCGCCGGCGACCGCGTCGCCAGCATCGGCAACCACTTCATCGACCTCCAGGCGCAGCGGCTCGGGCAGCCAGTTCGATCCTTCGAGAAGACGGGCGGCTTCACGGGCCATGATGTCCTTCTTCATGTGGTCGATCAGCTGCGCGGAGTCCGCGCCACGCGCTTCACGGACAGCCTGTAGAATCCGCGCCTTGGTCAGTCGCCCGAGGAATTCGACCATAGGCGTCCAGCCGGCGTCGACCATGTCGAACTGGAGCGAGCGGCCAAGCACGTCTGCATGAACGAGCGCCTTCGGTCGCCTGTTCCAGGGTTCGACCACCGCATTGAGTGTCAGCGAGACGCAGTGCGCGAACAGCGCCTTGCGGCTTGCTTCGTCGAGGCCGAGAAGGAAGTCCCACAGGCCTTCCGCCTCATCGGGCAAATCGCGGTCCCAGGCTTCGTGCCGCTCGGCGATCTGCTTGGCCCAGGATGTCTCGGCAAGACCGTCGACCTGGCTGAAGCTGCCGCTCTTCAGGCTGATCTCCAGGCACGTGTCCGGCGCGAAACGATAGAAGATCTGCAGGACGAAGGCATGGAGTGCGGCGACGAAGGCAATATCGACGTCACCGGCGAGTGCGTTGCGCAATGCCAGCGTCCGCTGCGCGGTCAGGTCGAAGACGAGCCTATCGGGCAGTGGCTTAATGCCAGCGTCCTCGCCATCGTCACCGGACGTCTCGTTCACCGGCTTGCCGTTGACGACAACACCATCGCCATGGTCATCGCCATTAGATCCGGTTCCACCGTCGGCACCCCCTTCCTCGCCCTCGTCGACGTCGCCGGTCTCGGTCCGCGGCTCGTCCTCGGCCCGCACGAAACCGGCTTCGGCCTGGAGCTTGCCGTTCGCGGCAAGCGTGACGAACACACCGGCAATGGCCTTCTGGGCGGGATCGTAGCTTTGAGGACGATCATCGATCGCGTCGAGTTCGGCACCCAGTTGGTCGAGCTTCGCCTCGATTGCTTCGTCGGCATCCTCGGCCTGAGCATAGTCCGCATCCAGCTTGTCGTATTCGGCCTTCAGCGCGTCGTAGCGTTTGATCTCTTCGGCGCTGAGCTCCTGCGCCTCGGCGTAGATGCGCCGCATGCCGGAGGTGTGGCCATAGGGAAAGCTGATTGCCGCCTCAACCCATTTCCAGCCTTCGGCCCGGATCGCCTCGGCATCCACCTTCAGCCTGTCGAAGACAAGCTGCTCGAGGAGCGCCGCATCCTGGTACCAACCGCCGGCATCCTGCTCGAAGAGGTCGCGCAGGATCACGCCGCCAGCTGCTTCATAGGCTTCGGCGCCGACATAGACCGCCCGGCGATCGTCGGCTCGGACCGTCGTCTCGGTCAACAGGCGCCTGATGTAATAGGGTTCCTGCGTGTGCGAGCTGGAAATCCGCTCCCAGACCTGCTCCTGTCGCGCGTGATCGTCCGAGATCGAAAACGCCATGATCTGTTCGAGCCGGATTTCGTCCTTCTCGTAGAGATCGAGAAGTTTTGGCGACACCGATGCCAGCCGCAAGCGCTGCCTCACCGTCGCCGGCGATACGAAGAAGCGGGCGCCGATCTCGTCCGGATCGAGGCCCTGATCCCTGAGCGTCTTGAAGGCCCGGAACTGATCGAGCGGATGGAGGTCGGCGCGCCGCAGGTTTTCGGCAAGCGAATCCTCCTCGGCCGAGGTCTCCTGCCCGCGGTTGACGATGCAGGGGATTGGCTCGTTATTCGCCAGGCGCTTTTGCTTAATAAGGATGCCAAGCGCGAGATAACGCCGGCCGCCGGCGGGCACTTCGAACGTGCCGGTCTCCTCGCCCTCGCCGTCGAGCACGGGACGGACGTTCAGGCTCTGGATCAGCTTTCGCCGTCCGATGTCTTTGGCCAGCTGCTCGATCGACACGCCGTCCTTGATGCCTCGGACATTTTTCTGCGATAGCATCAGCTTGTCATAGGGAATGTTCTCTGCGGCGTTCATCGCGATCTTCTGAATGGCGTTCTTTGCCATGGTCAGGTTCTCCATGACGGGCGGCCCGGGGCCTCTCCCCGAACCTCCAAGCCCGTCAGAAGCCCTCCCCTCCCCCCTCTGCCTCCAGGCCTCACGCCGATCCGGCCCCGGCTCGCGGATCTCGACGCGGCCGAGCCGCCCGAGGGGCCTCCAGCATATTGGCGTCACCGGGTTCTCCCACGAAAAGAGCGCCGTCCTCTGCTTCGGAGGACAGCGCTGGGATTGATGGGGACGGCCCGGAGGCGAAGCCGGCAACGGAAGTGTTCGTTGCCGGCCTCCGCGGGATCAGGCGGCGAAATCGAGAAGCTTCTTGGCTTTGCCCTCCATGTCCAGGCGGACATCCTGATGCGGCTTGTCGCGCGCGACCCGCGTGATGCCCTGCACGAAATCAAAGATCGATTCCGGCGGTCTGCCTTCCTCCATGAGAACAGTATCGATGATCTTCGTGGTCTCGGACTTGGAGAAGCCCCGCTTGCGCAGGAAGCCCTGGCGATCTTCGTCGTCCCTGGCAACGATCCGTTGCCGCGCCGACTTGATGCCGTTGACGAACGGCATGGGCGAGGAATCGGCAAACTGGATCAGGGCCGGCTCGGCTTCAAGGGCGAACCGGGAGGCCGCGTATTTTGAATGGCGGATGGTGATTTCCTCGAAATCTTCCACCCCCCACAGATTGCGATTCTGACAAACCGCGCGCAGATAGAAGCTGGCGATCCCGAGGGTGCGGGCTCCGACTTCGGAATTCCAGCAATAAAAGCCGCGGAAATAGAGATCCGGTTCCCCATTCGGCAGCCGCCCGGCCTCGATCGGGTTCAGATCGTCGACGAGGAACACAAAGACATCGCGATCTGACGCATAGAGCGTCGTGGTGTCGCGGGAGATGTCGACGTGCGGATTGTAGATACAGGTCGACCAGTCGAGCACACCAGGCACCTTCCAGCGGGTATCGCCGGTACCGTTGCCGGCGATCTTCTGCACGGCGTCCACCAGCTCTGAGTCAAATATTCTGCCGTAGTCAGGGCCTGTTACCGCCCGCAACTCGAGGCGTCCGTTCTCGATCTCCAGCGTCTTAACCTGCTCGGCGCGATGGTTGAGGAGACCATGCTGTAGGTTGATCGCCGCGAGCGGAGCCGGAAGCTGGCGCAGATAGGTGGCCGGTGCGCCGACCAGGCTGGCGAGTTGGCCAAAACTCCAATGCGTGGGAGCAACTGGGGCCGACGCATCGGGCAACATTAGCCTCAGGCGCTCCGGGTCGTCGCGGCTGGCCTCGACGCGGATCAGCTCACTTTCGACGATGCGGGTCTTGCTGCGCTCCGACCGTCTTTTCACCGAATTCCGCAGGTCGGTGAGTGACAGGTGTCGATCGTCCGCCGGCCGGTTGAACCATTCAGACGACACGCGGCCGATGCGCTGGCCGCGGCTGACGTCGACCTTGTAACCGGCACGCTCGTTGCGCTTGGGTGTGTGAATTTCCATCTGGGTCATGGGCGTTGCTCCTGGGCGGGCGCCGGAAGACTCTCTCCCGGACCTTTACCCGCCACCGCACCCCGCCCGCCCTCTTCCTCTCCCGGCACCGCGGGGCCTCAGAAGCGTCGCCATTGCGGCAGCAGCCTCTTCAAGGCTTGCAACCAGGAAGGAAGGCGCGGCCTTCAGGAAAGCCCGAGCCTGGGACCAAGCGCCGCTTCACCTTCCGGACGCTACAGAATTCCGCTGTGCTTCCTTGCGCGAGAAGACCGAGGCGCTTCCGGATTGAGGTAGCTGCCTGCTGAAATTGGACAGGCAACTTCTCTCGAGATTGAGCAACTGCAGTTTCTCTTCTGTGCCCAGCCAATACCTGTATAAATTGACCCAACGTCATGATACGCGAAGACCGTGTCACGGTCGGAATTGAGAGTGCAATTGCATGTCGAGCAGGTTCGTCCGGCCCGTGGTGGTCCAATTTGGCCGGCATGACCGTGAGCGCGTCATATTCGATGTGAACGACGCAGCGACGATCCTGCTGCGGAGTCTCCCTCATCAGACGAACAAGCGAAAACTGGCTATGGATGCATGTCTTCAGGTTCTGCGTGGTGAAGCACAGCCGCCGGTAGCTAGACGGGCCTTCGTTGTAGCGGCGTTAGAAGCGAAAATCCTACGCAGCGACTGAGGCCGAAGCGGAACATCGCGCCTCTCGACAACGGGCAGGTAGACCGGCAATATCTACCTCGATCGGAGATGGCATATGCGAAATTTGCCGAGCGACATCGATGCTGACGTTGTGATCGAAGTCAGTCGGCTTATCGATGATGCCGAGGATCTCTTGCCTTTGCCGGTGCACGAACTGGTCAAGCGGATTCGTACGATACTGCAGACCCGCCTTTCCGACCAAGCTATCGAAGAACTGGTGGTCGAGATGGCATCGACACGCGGGTTGCCCATGGTCTTCGACAATCCTGCAGAATAGTCAATTCTTCCACATCTCTTGTGAAAATATCGGCAAAAGCAGGCGGCGAATTGCCATTGTCCTTCGAATGACCGGAGAGAATGGCAGGCCGAGAAACGGCCTTAGGTCAGTCTTCGCCAGCCGGGCTGGCGAATATAAGCCATCGGCTTAACCGCTCTGACCATGGTTCTCAATTCACCGATGAAGTGGCAACGCGATACTGCCCAATTCTGGCTGCGAGATCGCGCAATCACCGCCGGGCCTCGTCACCTCAGTTTACCCGTTTCTCGCGCGCAAGAAAAAGGCCGGACCAAGGTCCGGCCAGGTATGAAGGTTAAAACCTCCAGAGGGGAACGCGCCGGACGAATGGGAGGAAACATCCGACGCACCGCGCATATGGGTCAGCAAAGGTGACACTTCAACAACATGCCGGTAGGCCACCAGACCTGTCCTCTTGGTGCACTGAAGCTTGCGTGCTTGATGCGATTGCCAATTTGAGTGCCTGGTTCAGCCAGCCTTGCTCAGGTTGCCGGCAGACGATTTACCCGTCCGCCGATCCTGTTCTATCTCGTAGTTGACCTTCTGGCCGTCAGCAAGCGTCGATAGGCCAGCGCGCTCGACAGCAGAAATATGGACAAACACGTCCTGTCCACCACCGTCGGGTTGAATGAAGCCAAAGCCCTTGGTCGCGTTGAACCACTTTACCGTTCCAGTCGCCATAAAGGTGTTTCCTTGCCGTAAGTGTCTACCTGTCCGCTGGCCGACCGCACTGGCCGCAGCTGTTTCAGATACATGCAGCAAATGGCCCTCATAGCAAGTCTTTGGGCCTGTTTGACGACCTTTTGGCGCCAAGCGGTGGGGGCGCTAACGCCACCTCGATAATTGAGCAGTGCCAGCATCGTATGCTTGGAAACAAGACTCTCGGATACTGCCCCACCCTTGTGCCTTGTCGGTCAGACGCGCGGACAACCACCAAGACTGCTGCTGGTCGACGAAACCAACGACCCAAAAGGCCGCATTGGCTTTGAGCTGGGCGCAAAGCGACAAGCTGCGGGATCGGCGATCGTCATCCCGTCATCTTCGCCATCGCGCCGTTCGCCTTGAGCGCCGCCATCAGCATCGGCCCGACAGAGAACTGCCCTGACGTCGCCTTTTCGGTCAGTACCCGCAAATAGCCGCCGGCCGAGTTGATGTGCTGCGCCCTTTGCAGAATGCAGGCAATCACGATCGCCGCGATCTCTTGGCCCATCACATGGCACGCCTCCTCATACGCAGACGGCGAAACGCCCAGATATCCCCGCACCTGGGCGGCCGTTATCATGAGATCGCGCCAATTGCCGATCCCGTCGACGGCATAATCCGCAATTTCGGGGCAAGCCTTCAGCACCATCCCTAGTGGGTATGTTTTCGGCGCCTCTGCGGACCTCGTACTGGGCGCGGCCGTCGCCCCGCTTTTCTCTAAAGCAGGTTCAAATTCAAAAATAGAGTCGGTATTTGAATCAGATTGCTGCCGCTCGTTTTGAGAGTCATTGCCGCTCGAATACGTGGATTTCATATGGATTTCCAGCAGCTTATCCACATCATCACGCAAGGCGGCCATCTCGGCAACGATAGGCTCGAGCTCGGCAATGCAAGCTCGGCGCGGAATTGCCTCCACAACGCCGCGGAAACGCTTCCACAGGCCTCCCCAGTCGCCCGGGACATCTTCGTCAAGGGCCGCCTCTATCAGCTTGTGGATGTCACGGCGGTGCAAGGTGATCCGCTCGCGCATAAGCCTGAGCGCCCGGTTGTCGGCACGAACACGCTCGGCAGCCGCCTCGATCTCGTAAGCACGGGCCAGCAGCGGCGCCAGGGAGAAGCCGAATGCTTCCTCGATCTCCCCTCCCCGGCCCTTGCGGGCGTAACGCTTGCCGTTCGGGCTATCCCGACGGATGATCAGCCCGCAGTCAACAAGAGCCGCCAGGTGGCGCCTGACTGTGGGCTCGGGCATTCCGTGCGCCCTGAGCGACAGCTGTGCGTTCGAGGGAAAGACGATGAGGTCGTTTTCCTCACTCAATTCGCTGTCAGGATAGAATGATAGCAACGCATTCAAGACGGCCAGCGCACGATCGCCGATGCCGACGATGCTCTTGCCCTCGCAGAGGTTGCGGTAGATCTGCCATTTGTCGACGACCCTGCCCTTGGGGATTTCACGTGAATCGTTTTGCGCTGCCAGCATGGCAAGCGACATCGGCCGCCGCCCAAAGGGCGTCGTTGCAATACCCGTCTCCATTTTCTTTCACCTTCGATTAGGCAAAAGAAATCTGCTCGCCAAAACGGCGCCACGACTCTTGACAGTGATTCGGGGAAATGCGATTCTCAGCTTGCGACAGACGAGAAGGGCTTCCGCGACGGTGACGTTCGGGGGCCTTTTTCTTTTGCGGTTTCAGTCTCCTGTTGAGGTCTGCTCCGACTTTCTGAACGCCTCATAGAGGTTGCTCAGATTATCGGAAATCCACGTACCAAAGCGGCTGCCGTCCATCTCCTTCACGGCGATCGTGATGGCCTTGCCTGCCTTCTTAACGCTGACGCTAACTGCTTTGTCCTCCGGGACCCAGGATTGTGCTTGGGACTTCAGACCTACCTTGCGAACCGGCTTCCCCTTCGCATTCAGGGCTCCCAGCAGCTTTTCGAAACGTTCGTTGCTTTCCAACTCACCGAATTCTGGTTCGGACAAGATTGCATTAACCATTTCGAATTTCTTGCCGGCGAGGAGAGACAGCTCAACCCACCGCTCGCGGCCCACAGACGGAGCAGATCCAATCTTGCCGATCACAGACGCCGGAATTCTTGAGACGACTGATACCATCTTTGATACCGCAGCGGCGTTCGAGGCCAATGCTGACGAGATCACATCTCTGTCGTACCCCAAATCCTCAAGACGCTTTGCGAACATCGCCTTCTCGATGAAGCTAAGATTTGCACGAGCGGAATTCTCCTGACCCTGGGCAATTACATGGGCCCTGTCGTCGATCTCCTTGACGACTGCCCTTACCTTCCGTCCCAGCTCACGAGCGACTCGGACTCTGCGGTGGCCGAAGACAATCATGTAGCGGCCGTCGGAGCCTGGATGCGGACGGACAAGTATGGGAGAATCCTGCCCCCTTTCCCGAATAGCTTCCAGCAGCTCTTGGTATTGCCCCTGGTCGTCGCCCATGCGGTCGGAAACGAACGAGCCGTCGACTGCGCTTGGGTCGAGTTCCACGACATGCTCGCCCTCAAGATACGCATCCGCTTGCTTTGCCAACTCGTTGACCGAACGGATCATGGATTTTGACGCTCCGCGGATCGGATATGCTGCAGCCGCGGTAGATGACTCCCGCTCGCCGGCTTCCGCTTCTACGAGTCCAGAAAGAAGATTCTTACGTGCCATATTTTACCTCCAGGCAGCGTAGGCCGTTGAATACATTTGGAAAAGGTGCACTTTTGTCAGCAGACAAGTCAGCGCCCCCATGCTTCATGAATCAAAGCTACGATTTCGCCATTAACGACGTCCAAGGCTTCCATTGCCCGCTCGTATGTGGACCTGGTCATCGCATTCTTTTCGACTTCGTAGAGGGTCTGCTTGGTAATCCCCGCATCGGAAATCGCCGTTGATTTCAGCATCTGGTTCTTTAGGATGAATTCGCCGAACAGCGTATGCAGGAATGCCACCATCTGCGCTTGCGGCTGGTCCGTAGGTTCGAATCGAGTAACAAGGTAGCGATACCACTCCAGATTCACCTCGGCACCGGCCGCTCTGATCGGCTCCAGGATGTTCCCGAGCATCAGCAGAAACTGGCCCATGCTCATCACATCGAGCATCTGCGGATGGATCGTGATCAACACTGAAGTCGCCGCGGTCAGTGCAGTGATCGTCAGGTAGCCAAGCTGCGGCGGACAATCGATAACTATGACATCGTAGCGATCGTCGACCTCCATCAATGCCTTCGAGATGCGTGTGAAAAACGCCCTGCCCGCATTCGAAGACTTGTCAGTCATTGCCAGAGGCGTGTCGTATTCGAATTCCTGGAGCTCTAGGTTCGCTGGGACGATGTCCAAGCCCGGGAAATTCGTCGGCTTGATGATCTCGGAGAGAGGCACTCTCTCGTCGTCATAACGAATCGCGTCGTAAAGGGATTTCGTCTGGTCGAGTTCAGGCTGGAACCCATGCAATGAAGAAAGCGACGCCTGCGGATCGAGATCGACCGCTAGGACACGGTGACCGGTAAGCGCAAGGTATTGGGCGAGGTGGGCAGCTGTAGTGGTCTTCCCGCTGCCTCCCTTGAAATTAACCACAGCTAAAATCTGAAGCTTCTCGCTGGGCCGCCGATGGGGAACATACATGCGGGCGTCAGATCGACCGTACTGGTCCAGATACTGGCGCAGCTCAAGCATCTGTTCAGCAGTGTACGAACGTCTGCCCGACGTCGAGGTTTCAGGCACCGGTCCCTTTCCTTCCAGATGCAGTTTCTTCAGATGGCTCTGGGAAACCCCCAGATACGTGGCAACCTCCGCCAGCGAGAACGAACGAAGATTTTTCTTCGCGTGGGGAGGGAAGCGCTGCATCGAAAGCAGGTGCAACTTCTTCGATATCTGGTCGCCTTGATCGAGGATGCTTTTCTCGAACAGCAGCGGGATCTTTGTAGGAACGGGCGAGTTCACGTTCATTCGATCGAGACTCTCTAAAAACGATTTTTGACGTAAAAGCGCCAAGCAACCGTCATTATGTCCGATTCGTTCGCCCGGGCAAGAAATTTAAAGTTAACAAAAGCTTAACGGTCGCGGAACGGGGCTCAATAATATGATTCATGCAACTGAATATGCTGCACAATTCGGCGATTTTGTCTGCGGACAAAGCCTACCATCCAAGCACAAATCCTGCTTACCCAGGCGTCACGCCCAGTTCTTGTCGGCTTCCTAAGGCGCTCCGCACCGGTGCCTGGCAAGTGATCACGACACTCTGAGCCTATGACGAGTATTTGCAGATCAAACTCGACCGCGTTCTGACCCGACATTGCAAAGCGCCATGTTGTCTTTCACCTCCCTTGAAGACGCTAAGCAAAGCGTTCCAGGTGATAGCTCGTCGGAGGAGAGGGGGCAGCACTCATCAGTCCGTTGCCTCACGATAAGCGCCAAGGGGGAGGACGGTGTAATGGTGTCGAGTTCGCTCAATGGGAAAAGAGAGGGCTTTTCAGAGCCCGGACGCCTTAGTGAGGTTGATCCGGAAACGGTCGCGACGCCGCTGGTACTTGCGGGTCATCTCGGCGCTGGCGTGGCCAAGCTGCTTCTGCACATAACGCTCATCAACCTCGGCAGAGGAAGCCAGGCCAGCGCGCAGTGAATGTCCGGAAAACTTCTGTCCCCGCTCGCCCTCGGAGAGATCGCCGCGCACGCCGGCGGCCAAGGCCGTGCGCTTGACCAACCGGGCCACCTCCTGATCGTTGAGCCTATCGACGCCGACCGTTTTACCCTGACCAGTAACACGGCGGAACAAGGGGCCATGCGCGATGCGGGCAAACCTCAGCCAGGTCTCGAGCGCGACAACCGGGCAGGTCGCGTCCGACGAACCGCGGCCGATCTCGGCCTCGCGCCAGCCGGTTTTGCCGCGCAGCGTCACAAGAACACCTTTGTCGAGCACCTCGACCCAGCCGCGGCCATCCTCGGTTTGATCCCGGGCAAGATCGAGGCCGACGATTTCGGAGCGGCGCAGGCCGCCGGCAAAGCCGAGCAGCAGCATGGCGCGGTCGCGCAGGCCACGCAACGAGCCGCGATCGAGCGTCTCCAGCATGGCGATGAGATCGTCGCGCAGGACAGCCTCCTTTTGTCGGGGCGGGGCAGCGTGCGTGTTGCGGATGCCGGCGAGCACGGTGGCGATATGACGGTCCTTCCGGTCAAGCGATTGGCCGCGCTGCGTGTAGTTCCAGGTCAGGGATGACAGGCGGCGCTCGATCGTCGCCACCGCCTTTTTGTCCCTTCCAGTGCCCGAAGCCTGCGCGGTAATATAGAGGCCGACGGTCTGCGGGTCCGGCCGCGAGGGATCAAAAGACTGGCGCCGGCACCAGGCGCAAAAATGCTTCCAGTCGGCTGCGTAGGCGCGACGGGTGTTCGCCGAACTTGCTGCCTCGACATAATCGCGCGCGCGGTCGGCAAGCTTTTCGAGATGTGTAGGCAATGATGTCTGTCGCGGGTCAAGGACCGGCGGGGGAGGGGAGGGGCCTTCATCCGGCCGCCCCATCTCCATGACGACGTCGACAATGTCCGGCAGGTCATCGGCGTCGATTGCGTCGGTGGACACCATCAAATTACGGGCTTTGCCCATCCAGCCTCGTCCATTCTAATGTCGCAGCAATGCGATTCTTGCGAGCGAAGGTGCGGCCAAAGTCCGGATTTGTCCACCGCGAGCTGTGTGACGGAATAGCTGCGGGAATTGCCTCCGCTCCGGTCCTGGTATCGCATCAGCGGAGCGCGACGGGCCTTTCCGATCCAGGGATGGCCTCTCAGGGGGAGGTCTCTCCTTGCTTTCATGTTCAACATCCTTTATATTCCGTTCAACAGATGGAGATCCCAAGATGACCATACGTGGAGCAGCGGCAGCCGCAAGCGAGGAGCGGATCGCCCACACCCGCAACCGTCTGGTGCTTGAGCAGGCGAGGGCGGTCGGCCTGCTTGGCGCGGCCAAGAACACCCGCCTTTCCGGCAGGGTGCCGTCGGAATTGATCGAGGCGGCAAAGAAGCGCGCTCATGTGACCTCCGACACCGAACTGCTAGAGCTCGCCTTGTCGCGGCTGGCCCTTGAGGATGATTTCGGCGCCCGGCTCGTCGCCCGCAAGGGCAGCATCTCCGCGGATATCGATCTTGGCATTTGATCTAGGCGGCGCACTGCGGTCCCTAAAACCACAGCGGCGTAGGGCAGGGCTGGAACGGCGACCAGATTCCGCCCTGTCCTGGGCAGGTGACCAGCCGCCTGTCGGCGGCGTATTGCTCCTCGACACCAGCGTCTATCTGGATGTCCTGCAGGGACGTACGCCCGAAGCGGTCGATAACCTTCTGACGTATCGGCTCTGTCACCACTCGGCCGTCTGCCTTGCCGAGCTCAGCCACGTGTTCGGCCGGCTCGACCCGGCGCACCCGACGACGAAGTCGGTCCTGGGAGCCGTTGCGGATACGATCGAGGATATTCCGGCGCACCGGCTGCATGCACCCGACGCCACCACCTGGGGACGCGCCGGCATGCTGGCCGGCCTGTTGTTCCGGCTGAGCCATCTGCCGAAAGGGAAGGGGTATGAACGTCGCTTCCTCAACGATGCGCTGATCTTTCACCAGGCCGGTATGCTCGGGGCGACGGTCCTGACCGGCAATGTTGGCGATTTCGATTACCTCAGCCAGCTTGTTCCGTCGGTACGTGTGATCTTTTATCGGCCGGTGACAGGCTCGCGCCTGCCGGGTTGAAAGCGTCAGGCGCTATCGTAGCCGTTACAGGAAAGACCGTCGCGCTGTGGGATGGTCCGGAGGGTCGCTGGGCGTGATTTTCGGGCTTCTGCGCGACGAAAATGGCCATTTCTCACTCTACCGCCTCTACCGCAGAAACGAACGATAATGCAACATTATCGTTCATTTCAGCGCTACGACAGGCTGTGCGTTTAGGCGTGAAAATGATGGCGCAAAGCGCACGGCCGCTTTACGCTCCAAAACCATGATTCGCCTCGATCCCGCGACCGCCAGCCCCGCCGCGCCTCCGACCGTGCCGGCCTGGGCGCTCGCTCATGGCGGCGTTCTCAACGATGCTAACGCCGCCTTCCAGGCCGGCGCCGCGTTGGCTTCGCTCGACGGCCTCGCCAGGGCGGCCCCTTCGTGGTCCGACGCCTGGCGGCAGAGGCTGGCGCTTCGCTGTGCCGCCACCAGCATGCGGCTCGCCGGGCGCTCAGAAGACGAGGCCGCCCTGCGCGACGCCTGGCATTTGCGTCCCCCAGGTGCTGATCCCGGTCCCGCCGGCGCCGTCTTTGGCGCCTGGCGGCAGTTGGCCGGGCAGCCGCCCGCCGCTACGCCCGACCGGCTCGAAAAGATCGTCGACCAACTAGGGTTCCATTGGGACGGCGCGGCTCTCGCCGACCTTTGCACGGAGATCGAAAGACTGGCGGGGTTGCAGCGGCCGGCGCCGTTCGCCGCCGCGGCGATTGCCGCTCACGTCGTCGCCGTACGCCCCGACTGCGAGCTTTTTGCCTGGTGGCTCGCTGATCTGGTGCTGGCGCACAGCCTGCGCTGGCCGCGGTCGCTGCCGCTGCTGATGGCTCAGGTTTTTGGACCATCCTTCCGCACCGAGGCCAGCGGCGGCCGGCGCATCCGGCCCGGCGAAAAAAATCTTGAGCGCGCGGTCTGCGTCGCGCTGGTTCAAGCGGCGGCGGAGGCCTGCCGGTTGGCTGCCGAGCTGTCGCGCCGGGCCGAAAAACTCCTGGCGCTGGCGCCAAAACTGCGCGCCAAAGGTGCCGGCGACGTAATCTTTCTGCTGCTCAGTGAAGACGCCGTCTCCGGATCGCTGACGACGAAGAATCTGTCGCGCTTTGCATCGCGGCGGCTGTTCGAGCGGCTGCAGCAACTGGAGGCCGTGCGCGAGCTCTCCGGCCGCCCCACATTCCGGCTGTTTGGGTTGTAGCGATGAGCGAAGCGTCTGCCCGCCGGAAGCCAAACGTTCAGCCGGCTTTGCTGGATACCGAGCTGGAGCACCTTCCGGCCGAGCTGCGCTGGCGCGAGTGGATGGGCCGCGTCGAAGCGGTGATCTTTGCGGCCAGTGAACCGGTGCCACGCGAGGTGCTGGCGCGCGTCATCGGGAAGAACTGCAATCTGGAGCTGGTCATCGACGACATCCGCGCCGAGCTCGCCGGCCGCCCCTACGAGCTGGTCGCGGTCGCCGGCGGCTGGCAGCACCGGACCAAGAAAATTTTTGGCGATACCATCCGCGCCGCCTTCGGCAAGGCGGCGGGCGAGGGGGCAAAAGAACTGTCGCCGGCGGAGGCGCTCGTCTTGATGTGCATTGCCTATTTCCAGCCGATCACGCGGGGCGAGCTGTCTTCCTTCTTCGGCAAGGAAGTATCGCGCGACCTGATCGGCGTGCTGCGCGCGCAGGAGCTGATCGCCTCGGGGCCGCGCAGCCCGCAGCCGGGGGCGCCTTATACCTATGTGACGACCAAAAATTTTCTGTCGCAGTTCGGGCTCGACACGCTGCGCCAGCTGCCGGATTTCGAGGCGCTCGAGGACGCAGGGCTGCTGTCGAAGGAGAGGCTGCTGGCGGGCGACATCATGCCCGAATTTTCCGATCGGGATGAGGATTGGGTTAGGCGATGAAGCGTTGACGCTTGCGGCCCAGAGATCAGCCGCCGTCAGGCGTGGAAAGATAGGTGTAACCCATCTGGAAACGGTGCCAGACCTACGATGCAAAGCAACAGGCCCGGAGTATAAAGGGTCGATTCCCTGACTACGTTCTCGATACTGGCGATGTCGTTCTGAGACGGAACAGGGATCTTCTGCGGATGCGTATGCCAGTCTCCCACGTACTGAAGTCCCTCAGCGAAATGCCGGTCGATCTCCCTCTGCTCAGCCTTGCGGTCCGGCCAAAAGTGGAAACGGCCCCGGCGATCCGCCGACCTTGGGCCGGTCGCCGCTAGCACGTGCCAAAGGTCGGCCTTGATATCGGCGAACAGCTGTCCCCCGGCCTCCTTGCTGAACCAACCCGTCTGTCGACGGGCGTTGAAGACTGCGAGGACGTTTGATGAGAACCGGACCGTAACGCGATCGAACTGTGCGATGACTGAAGTGCCTTCAAGTATTACGGCCACTGTTGCTCCATCACTCCTGATACCGATGCCACGGGCTTCGTCGCCATGAACCTCTCCGTCCATTGCCCTTCGGCGCGGGCAAGATTCCGATCTGACGTCCACCATGTCCGCCATGTGTCGGCCAACCCTGGCTCCAGCAATCGATCGAGGCACAGTTCAGCGATCATCGCCTGGACCGCGACGACCTCAACCGCTCCGAACGGTGTCGTGGAGTTTCCGCATTCCTTGGGTGGCTGACGATCGTTTCGCGAGGCAGGGCGCCGAGGAACACCATTCTCAAACCCGTCCATGAACCGAGCGCCATTTCCCGACAGCAGCAAAGCGTGCCCGGCCACGCCCCATGCCTCCATCCAGCCTAACACGACGGCGATCGGTGGAGCTTCCTGCCGTGCGAGATCGGCGATGAAGACGTCGGCGTGCAATGACCCTGTAGTTGCCACGATAAGGTCCGCGCCTTTTAGTATGTCGCTTCCGGACACGACGAGGTCTTGAACGGTTTTCGAGAAAGCTCTCACCTGGACGATTTCCGGTAGGTCTTGCCGTAGGTCCGACGCCAAGGCCTGCGCCTTCGAATGCCGAACGCTGCGGCCACCGAGTTCGTGACGTCGAATGTTCTCCCAGCCGAGGTTCTCATGATCAACGAGATCAAGACGGCCGACGCCCGCTTTCGCAAGCAGGCGCGCCACACCAGCGCCGATTGCGCCACATCCGACCACGACCACTCTCTTCTTGGCGAGATCGGTCAGGGCGATGATGCTGCGGGACGCCGAACTGTCAAGCAGTGACGTGTGCAAGCGTTGAATGTTGTAGTGTCCGAGAAGGTCGCCAACGGCGATCTTGGCCCCGGGTCGAAGCTTGAGTTGAGGTTTGCGTCGCGAACCAGCCTTATGGGGGAGAAGGGTTTTCAGCAGCCGGATGCCAGCAAACTGGCGGTGGCCGGAAGGCGCATTGCCGACCAGGACCAGGATGACCCCGTTCGGGACCATACTCAAAGCCTTTAACATTGCTTCTCCCCCATCGACGGCGTGTGTCTGGAGGAGCTCGAGAAGGCTTTTAGAGTCCGCGGGGAACTCCGAAGGTAAAGGAAACTGTTTGAGGTCGACGAAAAAGGCGGCATTCGTGTGCCTAGGAGGCGCCCCGTTCCGATTGCCCCACCACCGGACCATCAATTCCTTGCTGGCAAAGGCGAAGACCTCGTTGCCAGCTAGGACATAGGAACCACTCGAAGCACGTTCCTGGTAGAGCAACGAAAGCGCCGGGCCGGCGACGTCGGCGCGCTGGTTCCAGTAGTTGGTGAAGTCTTCCTGGAGATCGTGGTCTTCGGCGCCGGTCTGATGCGCGTCAAGGAGTTCGAGAGCTTCCGCCAGCACCTGTCGGGCGGCGTCCGCGGGATCGGTCGAAAATTCGATTTTCGTTAGGCAAAAGCGACCATCGAGCTCGACATGCGGCAGGTTTTGAGAGGCATCATAGTCGACGATATAGGCGTTCGGCCGCGAATACGGGAACGCGGTGTCGGCCACGATGGACAGAACGTGGCCCCAAACCTCGAACAGCCACAGGTGACGGCCTGTCGGCCGCCCCTTGCCGTCCTCGCAGGCCCGGTAACCCATGTACTCCGGCCGATAACGCTCGAAAAGTGCTGAGACGGCATCAACTGCCTGGGCGATGGTTAGCATGAGTCGCGCCTTCAGGCGTACCGGGTCTCACCCCGCTTGATCGCTGGGCCAACTTTCTGGGTAAGCGACTTCGCCCCGTCCGGATCGGGTTGCTGGGAGAACCAGTCCGTGTTGAAGAAATTGTCCCAGGCGCTCATCGCTTTTTCGTGGTCGCAGTCCCCCTCGTCAAGAACGTCGAGATGCTTCAGCTTCTCATCGAGCCTGTCGTGAAGGAACTTGGCCTTCGCATTCCCCTCCTCGATGATATTCTCGTCGAGAACCGGGTGCTTAACTGCTTGCGACCACGAAAGCTTGTCCCTGATCGCCTTGGCGACATTGCGCAGCGTCTTGTCATCGCGGTCGGCGACCCCGGCCCAAAGATCGGCCACGAGCTTGGAAATAACGAAACCGTTCGAAATCTTGCCCTTCCAACTTGTCCGGCTGCGCGCGAAGGCCTTGAGCAACCTGACGACCTCAACGAACTGCCCCTTGTCGCCGTCCTTGGATGCGTTGGCGCATCTTTCCTTGTTGAAGCCCTGGAACCACGACGTTACCGCCAGTGCATCCGAGCGTTTCCAGTTGGAACTGGCCAGTTCGTAATGGTCCGTTTCCTTTCCCGTCCAGGCGTCCTTCACGATGACGTGGCGGTAGACGGGTACATCGATGTGGTAGCCCTCGTTGTAGTAGACCCGCACGCAGTTCTTGAGGACTTCCGGGGGAATGGTGAAACGCTTGTCATAGAGCGCATCCCACACCATATCGCGGGCCGCTAGAGGCGTCATATCGCCTCCTTTCGGCCCAACGAGGTCGTCCTTCTTGAAATAGACGCCGTCATCGATGTCATAGTCCTCGTCTTTCTCGACGATCATCGTGCGCATGGCGTAGGAGCCCTGCGTCCGCTGGCCGATTGGGGTCGGATCTTCGTTCGCGGCGAGGCCGTCCTTCAGGCGTTTGCGGTTGGTCTTTGCCCTTGCAAAGATGTCTTTGCGGGCTTCGTTCGGCAGCCGCACTTCTTCGCGCTGGTATTTCGCTACCTGGAGATGGCAGTCTCTCATTGGAAAAGCTCCTTGGGTATGCCCGTCTCCGGCATCGTGGGCAGAGACATCATGAGATTGTGGATTAGTTGACCTTGCGGGTTCCGAGCGTCGTCACAGGCGCTCTTGACCATGTCGGCGTCTGTCGAGGCTTGGCTCATGAGGGCATTCATCGCCTCGGGCCTACTGTCGTCGAGACCGAGATACTCGAGTTTCGACGCCGGGATCTTCTGCTGCGGGAAGCGGACGTGGTGGACGTCCTTGCCGCATTTGCTCAACACATTGGAGAACATGCGGGCCATGTTGTCGAAAGCGAACTCTTGGGCCGTAATGCTGAGCGGCGCGACATCGGCGCCGAGCTTCCACTGAAGCATCGACCTATGAACCTTTGTCGGCGAAATCTCCTCGCCTTCAGGCCGCGAGCAGGTGCCCAGGGAGAAGATTTCGATTGGCTGCCCATTTTCCGCGTTCATAAGCGCGTCCAGCATCCCCACCATGACCGGGTTGTTCGCCCACAGTCCGCCGTCGGCAAAAACCTCGATCTGCTCGTGCTTGCTGTCGGGATTCTTTATTGCTGCCAAAGACCGGTAGATCGGTGCCGCACTCGAAGCCAGGCAAACATCGGCAAGCTTATAATTGTCGTCGCGGACGCCGCTCGTCTTTGTCTTCTTGAAGACCCACGCCCGGTGCGTGCTCATGGCCACTGTGGGGATCGAGAGCGAAATTCCGCGCTTTCTATAGACATCGAGCATGGTGATGTCCCCGAGTTCCGCACTGAGGGCTTTTCGCAGCGCCGCGTCGCCGGCTCTGACGATGTTGCCACCCTTCGCGATGCGAGCAAAAAGCGTCCCTTTGCTCTCGGTGATGCGTTCCGGGAAAATTCGACCACCCCAGTCCCGGTAGAGATTGACGAGGTCGCTCATAGGGCGGCCGATGGCCGCGCCGCAGGCGATGATGGCACCCGTGCTTGTTCCGGCGATGAGATCGAAGCCTCGGCCCAGGTCGAGATGTTCCACCTTGCGTATCCTGCGATATTGGTCGAGCAAACGGTCGAGAAACGCAGCAGTGTAGATGCCGCGCATGCCGCCGCCGTCGAGACACAGGACCCTGAACGGTTTTGCCGGGGAGGGTGTATTTTCAGCAGCTTCCATTGCCTTTTTACATACCTTGTTTCTAATGATTCTGCAGATGCCGGCCAAATTTAGAATCTTCATATCTTCCTGCTTATTGCAGGAACATATCGTGCTCAAGAGTGAAACATCGCGGCGTGCAACTCTATGGGCGAAACCTGTTTATAAGTGAATTGGCCTCTGTGGTTGCGCGATCTTAAAGCCGATATTTCGGCTGAAGCACGCGAATATGAGTCGCTCCGCACCTTCTTGTCTGTGGTGGAGGTCAACCTTGTCGTAATGAACGCCTATTATTGAGTCTGCCCTCGCTGCAGTGCAGCAGAATGTCAGTGATAAAGAAGACCAAGTTTAGCTGATACCCTTTTGTTATTGAGCGTGAGCTCCTACATCAAATGATCATTTTCTTTGAGGGCATCAATGGCGGACCTAGCTGCCGATAAACCCTTTCGTGTCCTGACCTTGGATGGAGGTGGAGCGAAGGGCTTCTACACCCTGGGCGTGCTTCACGAAGTCGAGGCCATGCTCGGCAAGCCCCCTTCATGAGGCGTTCGACCTCATTTTCGGAACCAGTACTGGCGCGATCATCGGCACGCTCCTAGCCATCGGCACGCCGGTCTCTAAAATCCTTGAGCTTTACCGGAAACACGTGCCCGACGTGATGCGTCCCAGGGACAAGGCGAATCGGTCGGCGGCATTGAAAAATCTGGGCGACGAGATTTTCAAGAAGAAGAAGTTCTATGCGGCAAAGACCGGCTTGGGTGTGGTCGCGACCAAGTGGGTGATGGAGACACCTATCATATTCAAGTCCGACCCAAAACAGGCTCACGGCCGCGCCGCGACCTTCGTTCCCGGGTTCGGCTGCACTCTAAGCGACGCCGTGCAGGCGTCCTGTTCTGCCTACCCATTCTTCGCGAGGCGGCAGCTCAAAATCAACGGGGATGAGCTTCTGCTGCTGGATGGTGGGTTCTGCGCTAACAACCCGACACTTTACGCGATCGCAGATGCCGTTCGCGCGTACAAGGTGCCCCACGAACGCATCAAGGTCCTGAACGTCGGCGTCGGCGACTATCCTGTTCCACGCGTGAAGAAGTTCACGAAGGCATGGCTCATCTCCTGGGCGGAAGAAGCCGAACTGATTCAGAAAACCTTCAATATTAATTCCCAGTCGATGGAGCAGCTTCGCCGCGTACTCTTTCCCGACATCGAGACCGTCCGCGTCAGCGAAGCATTCACCGAACCGTCAATGGAAACCGACCTTCTTGAACACGACCTGTCCAAGCTTGACCTGATTCATACCCGCGGCCGGGACTCGTTCGGCAAGCAGGAAACTGCGATCCGGGCGCTTCTGCTCTAGCGGAGACCTTATGCCTATTTCAGACGAGCAGTTGCAGACGTGGTCCCATCAGGGATCAGTGACGCAGTCCAAAGTCACCCACGAGGCTATCAGAGCCGTTCTGAACAGCACCGAGTCACCATACTACCTGAAGTCATTCGACGACTTTCTTCAGGGTTCCTACGCAAACGACACGAACATTTATGCGGACAGCGACGTTGATATCATTATCCGCCTCACCTCCACGTTCTATCACAATACCGATGACCTTCAGGCGGGCGAGCAGGCGGCATACCAGCGTAACCGCGTTGCATCTGACTACGAGTTGTCAGACTTCAAGAGAGACGTGGCCGCTTGGCTGAGGCGGCACTATGCCGGTGTCACGGTAGGCAACAAGGCGATTTTCATTCCGGCAAGCGGCAACCGTCGGGATGCGAATGTGCTCGTTTCGGCAGAGCACCGGCACTACACGTCATATATGGGTGCCGAGCGCGAGATAGAGACCCATCAGCGAATTGCCGCGAAAGCGATACTCCGACAGCGCAAACGCAGCCATGGCGCCGAACAAAAGCACGAAGAACAGCGAGGCGACGGTGACGACGAGGCTGTTCTGGAAATAGTGGATGAAGTCGCCCTGGCCGATCACGGTGGTGTAGCCGATCAGGTCAAAGGTTTTCGGCGTCGGCGGCGTCAGCGGCGCGCCGAAGATTCCCGCGCGGGATTTGAACGAATTCATGATCACCAGGATCACCGGAAACAGCGCGATCGCAGTGTAGGTCAGCAGGATCGCGTGGGCGCCGATGGTGCGGGGCAGGGAACGGGTGGCGGTGCTCATCTCTCGCCCCTCAGAAGCCTCATGGAGCCCCAGTATAAGGAAGGCATCGTATTCGAGACCGCGAACGGCCGTCGTATCGTTAACTACCCGCGCCAGCACCGGGACAACCTGTCGAACAAGAACCAAGCCACGGGTTCCTGGGTGAAGAGGACATTCCGCGTCTTCAAAAACATGCGAAACCGCATGATCGAGGAAGGCTATCTAGACGCTGGGGTTGCACCCTCGTACTTCATTGAAGGCCTTCTTTATAACGTCCCGAGCAATCAGTACGGCTATAGCCACCTAATGTCCGTGAACAACTGCCTCAATTTCATTCAGAACTCGAACAGGGATGACCTGACGTGCGCGAACGAGCTTCACTGGCTTGTGCGCGACTACCAAGACGTTTGCTGGTCAACTGCAAATTATGAAAGATTCCGCACCAGCCTAAGACTCTTCTGGAACAACTACTGACGGTTCTGGAGCGGGCGGGTCTGGTGAAGTTGATGGACTTGGTTCTTTG
Organism: Mesorhizobium sp. Root695; assembly: GCF_001428185.1. Lineage (NCBI taxonomy): Bacteria > Pseudomonadati > Pseudomonadota > Alphaproteobacteria > Hyphomicrobiales > Phyllobacteriaceae > Mesorhizobium > Mesorhizobium sp. Root695. Next base: position 150,452 of record NZ_LMHO01000006.1, read on the forward strand.
AGGAGAAGCAGTGAAGCCGAACACTATCAAACTGTTCATGTGGGGGTATCAATCCCATTTTCGTTTCAGCCTGGAACATCTGGCCAAACGGGTGTTCGAGTTGATTGGTGCCGATATCGAGCCCAAGGCACTCCTAGTCGGTCTGAGGCGAGCTGAGCTTTCAACCGGGCATCCCGTCTGCATCGATCCCGAGGATGGTGAATGGTCATTGGCAATGTTTGACCGGATCGCGGATGAGGTCAACGAGGCTATCCCCGATCATCCGTTGCAGCGCATGCATTACGGCGATGTAATATCCATGCGAGAGAAGCCGGACAATATCCGGCGCCTGACGATAGAAGATCATGTCCAGCGTCGGCTTGATGTCGAGGGACGCAAGCAGGGCCGGCGCACATTCTGCACCACTCCTTATAGGCGAGAAGGCAAGTCCGAGCTGACATTGATGACATAGGCGTGCTTCTGCTGTCTAAAGCCCAGAGCAGCTCGACGCGACAGTGAGGCGGTTAGGTGGTTGCCCGGCGACCGCGCGCGACATCGACCGGCGCGACTGCTGCCGTGGACGACCAAATTCGCGGCAGTTCCTGCTCGAAATCAATTCTTCAGGATAGCCGTGTATGTTCGCTCGAAGCCTACGACCGGACGGGTCGCACAAATGTTGAGGAGAAAGCAGTTTAAGGGCCAATCGACTGTGTTAGATCGGATACACCGCGACGTGCAGGATAACCCTGCCATAACTGCAGAAGTTGACCAACTTCTGGCGCGGCGCACGCGCGATATCCGCCTCAAAGGCGAAATCAAACACCTGTTTCGAACACGCATCTGGTCGCAAACGGCGAAGATCATCCGTGCCTGGATGATCTGGGTGGCTTTTTGGATGTGCTGACCCTGGCGCTCAATATGCTGATCCTTCCAAGGGGGATCGCGGTGCCCATGCTGCTGCCTGGCGCCATCATTCCGCCCGTGGCTATCGGCATCGACCTTGTTTGGCGACAACCGCGGGCGACCTGGTTGCAGGGGACAGCGCTGATAGCAGGCATGTTTCTTATCTTATTGTCGGTCGCGTTGGTGGGCGTACTCGCTGGTGGCGAGTTCTACGAACGGCATTTGAACGTCATGCTGTTCGTAGCCATTACAGCCATCATCATCTTCGGCATCCCGTTGGCCTGGACACTGACCATCGCCGCCTTGGCGCCGGGTCTCTATCTCATTTTTCAGCTGCTGAACCCGGCTATTGAACTCGGCAGTGCCGTGGCTGCGACGCAGTTCTTCGCCAGCGGTATTTTCGCAACGGTCGCCGCGCGCCGCATCATGACAATTCTCGCGCAGAAGACCTTCCTGTTTGAGCTTCGCGACAGACACAGGGTCGCCGAACTGGCGAACGCGAACGATCGGCTGGAACTCCTGGCGAGTACCGATCCGCTCACCGGCATCGCCAACCGGCGCTGGATGACGGAAAGGCTCGACCACCTGTGGGGCGGTGGCGGACGTTGCCCAGACGGTGCCGCGATGCTGATGTGCGACATCGACCACTTCAAGAAGCTGAACGATCACCATGGCCATGCCGAGGGCGATCGCTGTCTGGTCGAGGTCGCCCGGATTATCCAGGACAACGTCAGGCGCGATCGCGATCATGTGGCCCGCTACGGCGGCGAAGAGTTCCTCGTGCTGCTGCCCGGGGTGAATGAAGAAGAGGCCGTCTCTGTGGCAGAGCGAATCCGCAAGAGCGTTGAGGCCGCCGCTTTTTCCGAACCCTGGATCCCGCGTGTCGCGCTGCGTCCCCTAAGCATTGGAGTTGCGGCTCAAAGTGCTGATGGCGCCATCTCACCGGAGCAATTACAGCGTCAGGCGGATGCTGCGCTCTATCTTGCCAAGCAAACCGGCCGCAACCGAGTGCTACTCCATAAACCGGAATCAGCCGGGCGCAAACGTATCCAATCGACACGATGAAGCCATCGATTCGGAGGCGAGGTCGATCCCGCAGCGCCGGCTCGCAGTTGAGCGCGGACGCCACCCACGAACGGCCAGACGACATCGCTGACCGCCATCGTCTTGTCTGGCTGGTCTCAGCCGCGACGAGAGCGCGACAGCCGCCGTCGTCCAGCTGAAACCGCCGACTTCTTGATGTCACCCGCGTACGGCGAGCCGGTCGAGGACATCGCCCCGAGATCTATCCAAGCTTTCGCGAACAAGCTACTCGAGGAAGTCCTGACCGGCGAAACCGCGGATGAAACTCCGGTGCTGGTTGAGCGTGCCGAGTTCTTATCCGGTCGCTCCACCGGCCCGTCGTGGACAATCCCACCAAGGGCCTTTCGGCTGTCGAGATCGCCGGCTGTGTAGAGCGCATCCTTGTGCTCCCCAGATCGCGGTTTTGCGGCTGACGCTCGCCCCGGAGTTCCCGGTCTACCCGAAACAAGCGCCGACCGTGTCGCCATGAACAAGGGTGTCCATCACAAGGCCGAATCGAGGGTTGCCCAGAACCGAGCACCTGGTTCAAACGTTCTGGGACAAGCGATTGCCGACTGCAGAGCGTTGATCAAGCATGAACGATAGCAAGGAAAGTTCGAACGGCAACGATCGTTCTGGCGCGAGGGCGGCATTTCCATATGACCGCATGACGGTCGAGCGGTTTCGAAAGACCTTTCCTCGCGCCCGCTGGAACGATGATTTGAAGGCATGGTTCGTTCCAGGCAAAGCCGCCGCGCAGCGTTTCAATCGATGGCTCGAACGAGAGCTTTCGCAGACGCAAACGCATGCCCATCTCAAAGGCCGCGACGCCTTCATCTTTGATCCCATCGTCTCGAAGTATCTCCGGCGCCTTCATGATCATTTGGAAGTGGTTACGCCCTATTCCCGCACCCTCGTTGACGAAATGCGCGAGGTGCCGTTTGCCTCCTGGGATGGCGATCGCCGAGCGTGGACGGTCCCCTACCGATCATATGAAGTCCTGCGCCGGCACTGGAGCCGGATCGAGGAGGCGGCCAGGCGCAACGAACCAGAAGAGCGCAAGAAACGCCGAGAAGCTAATCGCGGGTCGGAAAGGAACGAGCCTCGCGTGCTCGCGCCAATGAACGCCGACGCCGACGCTATCCGTTAGATCCGGATAACCTGCCGCCCTTTGGTCGGCCCGTGATGACATCTGCATATGGCATCGTGGTCTTTGTCGGTTGCGATGGCGAGCCGGTCGATCCGGAGATCCTTCGTGCCTCTTACGCCGATATCCCAATCTCAGCATTTGGGGGCAATGGCGCCCCGCTACACTCGCCGAACTGGTGAAAACGTGGCCCTCGCGTCCCGGATCGAAGCTTGACCACCGGATTTGGAGGCAGCCCACGATCGACGAGTTGCGCGTGGCAAGAAAGGCGGCGGCCAGAATGGAGCGGCGGCGGTCCAGTATGGGCTGCTAGGTGCGACTGTTAAGGTCCTGCTCTATCTGGTGCGCCGATGCCATAATGTCATCGAAGCTCGGTGGAGTGCCGAAGATCATAGCCGTCGTATTGGCGTAGTCCGCGCAAGCGCATCGACCATGTTGGGCACCGGCTCGATCTATCGCGGCGGGTCACGGCACGGATCACGGCGCGGTAGTCCGGCACAGTGGCGCGGCCGGTCATAGAGACCGCGGTCGATCCGGCGAAGCTCTTGAGCAGCAGCCAGGCGCTGCAGGGTGTTGTCTACCGCGGCGCGCGTGTCGAGATCGGCAAAGTCGCCTGGGGTCCAGATCTCGTCGGGTTTGGACTCGATCCGTGCAAGCACGCGCGACCGGTGAACGCTGTCGGGCATGCCCGAAATATGCAACAAGTTTCGGACAAGCGCGGCACCGTCTGAAGCCTGCTGCAAGAACGCCGTCTGAATCGCTGACGGAATTCGACCCCTCAAAATCGGGCTACTCAAGCTCTATCCATGCCGGCGCATGATCGCTCGGCTTCTCCCACCCTCGGGTCTCAACATCTACCCCGGCATCGCCAAGCCTGGGCGACAACGAGGGACTGACCAGCAAATGGTCCATTCGCAGGCCAGAACTCTTGTCGTAGCCGCCGCCATAGGAGTGATTCCAATAAGTATAGACCCCCTTTTCGGGATGGATGCGCCTGACTGCATCTATCCAGCCGTCCTCAAGCATCTTGGCATAGGCCTGACGACTCTCGGGAAAGTAAACCGCATCGCCAATCCATCGTCGCGGCACCACGGCATCAATCGGAGTTGGAACGACATTGTAGTCTCCACACAGCACGGTCGGCGCTCCCGCTGCAAGCAGATCCTGGCCGTAGCTAATCAGGCGCTCGAACCAGCGCAGCTTGTAGTCGAACTTGGGACCGGGTGCGGGGTTTCAGTTTGGCAGGTAAAGACAGCCGACAACGAGCCCGCTAACGTCCGCCTCGATATAGCGGCTATGGCTGTCGTCCGGGTCGCCGGGAAGCCCGCGTCGGCGCTCGATGGGGTCTGCTCCGCGAGTTAGGATAGCGACACCGTTGTAAGATTTCTGGCCATGCCAGATCGCGCCGTATCCCGTCTCGCGGATCGCCTCCGATGTTTTGGAGTTCTTGAAGACAGACGACGTCATAGCGCGTGGCAATCCGGAACTCGCCTGATAGTTAGGATCTTTGGCTTCTGACAATCAGTCAGAGAAGCCAAAAGGAGCTTCGGCACGTCTGAAGGCATCAGCCAATATGCTACGCCCGATTGGCGGTTCTGAGCGAGACAAGCATGTAGCCCGATGACAAAGGCTACAGGATATGCCGATTGGAGTGTACACGGGAGCGATATTGCGGTCATAGTAAACCATTCGCTCGGAATGGCGTGCTTCGCATACTAAAGCCACAGCACGCGTCACTCGGGCGGACGCATAAGCTCCTCCGCCCGAACTCACCGTTCTTGCGATCGAAAAGAAGCGCTGACCGTCAGGCAACTCCAGCCATTGGGTCACGACAGTTCTTGGTGAAGTGAATACCTGATGCAAGCTCCACAAAGGGCATCCGCCTCCGTGCCGCGCAAATGGGAAATTGGCGCTATCTAGCCTCTTCGAAACGTTTCCGGCGTTATCGACGCGGATGAAGAAGAATGGTATGCGCTCTTGGCCGGGCTTTTGCAGTGTAGTCAGGCGATGAGCTGTCTGCTCGAAGCTTGTGTTGAATTGCCGGGAGATGGCTTCGACATCGTATCGCTTGCTTTCGGCTGCCTTCGCAAACTGCGCATAGGGCATAGAAACCGCGGCACCAAAGTACCCAGCTAACGCGCGATGAGCGAGGTGGCGGGCGTCCTCGCAAACGAGGTTTGCGCCCTCAACAGTCTTCTGAATTTCGTCGTTGACCTCCAGGTAGGCAAGCTGTTGGGCTAACTGAAAATTCTGGCTAGCTACATCGAGTCCGTCATCGAGCAGGATTTCTCTCCGGTGCCGATCGAGGCGCCGAACCGACCCCATCATGACGTCGTGCGGCAAGCGTCGCACACTCAACCCATGTCGATGCTTTAGAAACGCTACCAGTCCACCGGCATGATTGACTTCCAGAGCCTTTGTCTCAGCAGCTGAGTCTAGCTGAGGAAAGCAGTTTCGGTGTGCTGCCAAGAATACCCTAACAGAAGCAACTGGATCCGTTTGGCCGTCCACGTTGCCTCGGCTGCCTGCTAGCTGCTGCAGGTCCGCGAGAGCAAATTGTTCGCTCCTGTAAGCCGTGTACAGGCGGAGCATCGCGTCCGCAAAACCCGGAAAGTTACTCAAGAGATCAGCGATCTCGACCAGCGAGATTTCAATATCGGCGAATATGGGATCCTTCATTGTGGCTTTTAGCCGATCCACCAAGCTCGGATCCTTGTCCTCCATTAAGGTCGAGAGCTCTATTGTATAGGTCTTTGCCAGACGAATCAGCACCTCCGCAGTGACCGGTCGCTGATTTCTTTCCATCAGAGCAATGTACGATGGCGATATGCCTATTTCGGTGGCCATATTTGCCTGCGTCAGGCCTAGATCTTTGCGAAGCCGCCGTAACCGGGGGCCAAGGTATACACCGGATTTTTGCATCCCGAAGTTACAACATCACAAAGCGTTTTTGTAAAGTTGTTCCGTTAACAAATATTCATCCTTGGCTGGGTCTTCGATGTTATGGGCCATGCGCTGCTCTCCGGCGTCTGAATGTTTGGACCAAAGAGCCGTACCCCGCGACGCATCACGAAGTTGAAAGTGGTGGCGAAGCGCCCGGCAATTTGGGGTGGCCGAGGGCTGCCGAGAGGGTCGGGGCGAGTCTGCCGGCTTGGCCCTTGCAAGCAATCACGATGAAGCCATTTCCACCGCATCCATGATGCGCCCCCGGCCGTAACGCCTACCCCGAACGCCGCTTAGGTGGGACACGATTACAAACATTACATAGTTACCAACAACAGCTGTAAAGTCTTACAGCATGACAAAAACGGCCCTCTACAGAGCCCCCAATCCGAGCTAGCCTAGACAATGAAATCTTCATTAAAGGGCTTGCACGAACGATGTCGTACCTGAACACTCTCGAAGAAGCAGTCAGCGTAATTCGGGCCAATGCGAATTGGCGAGGCATATCGGAGGAAGCAGTCGCACGCATGCGGCTGCAGAACAGGTTTCGGACCGGCCTCGACGTCGCCAAGTACACCGCTGCTATCATGCGACAAGACATGGCCGCCTATGATCAAGATTCCAGCAAGTACACCCAATCTCTTGGTTGCTGGCATGGATTCATCGGGCAACAAAAGGTCATATCAATAAAGAAGCATTTCGGCTCAACCGATCGCCGCTATCTCTATTTGTCAGGCTGGATGGTAGCGGCGCTTCGTTCCGAGTTCGGGCCGCTGCCCGACCAGTCGATGCACGAGAAGACCAGCGTTCCTGCGTTGGTCGAGGAGCTCTATACATTCCTGCGTCAAGCCGATGCTCGCGAGCTTGGCATGATCTTCAGAGAAATCGACAAGGCAAGAGAACGCGGCGATGCAGCACACGAGCGCCGGCTGTTGGACTCAGTCGACAACTACCAAACCCACATCGTGCCCATCATTGCTGACATCGATGCTGGGTTTGGTAACGCGGAGGCCACCTATCTGCTGGCCAAGAAAATGATCGAAGCCGGGGCGTGTGCGCTCCAGATTGAGAACCAGGTATCCGACGAAAAGCAGTGCGGCCATCAGGACGGCAAGGTCACGGTTCCGCACGAGGATTTCGTCGCCAAGATCCGCGCTTGTCGGTATGCCTTCCTTGAACTTGGGGTCGACAATGGAATTATCGTCGCGCGCACCGACTCACTTGGCGCCGGTCTCACCAAGCAGATCGCGTTCAGTGCCGAGGAGGGCGACATCGGTGACCTCTACAACTCCTTCCTCGATTGCGAAGAAGTTGCCAATCGCGAGCTTTCAAACGGAGACGTCCTAATTGCCCGAGGCTCCAAGATCCTCCGGCCAAAGCGGCTCCGTTCCAACCTCTTCCGGTTCCGGGAAGGCACCGGTGCGGACAGGTGTGTCTTGGACTGCGTCACTGCCCTACAGAACGGCGCGGATCTTCTTTGGATCGAAACCGAAAAGCCGCACATCCAGCAGATCGCAAGCATGGTAGACCGCATTCGCCAGGTTATTCCCAACGCGAAGCTGATCTACAACAACTCACCATCTTTCAACTGGACGCTGAACTTTCGGCAGCAGGTTTTCGACGCTTGGCTCTCACAAGACAAGGAGGTTGCCAGCTATGATCGCACGAAGCTGATGAGCGCAGATTACGACAGCTCGGAGCTCGCGCTCGAAGCTGACGAAAAGATCCGCACTTTCCAACGCGACGCGGCCGCCAGTGCGGGCATTTTCCATCATCTGATCACCTTGCCGACCTACCACACAGCCGCGCTGTCGACCGACAATCTCGCCAAGGAATATTTCGGCGAACAGGGGATGTTGGGATACGTGGCCAACGTGCAGCGCCGCCAAATTCGTCAAGGAATTGCCTGCGTCAAACACCAGAACATGGCCGGCTCCGATTTGGGCGATGACCACAAGGAGTATTTCGCTGGTGAGGCGGCGCTGACGGCGGGCGGCATTCAAAACACCATGAATCAGTTCGTCGCGTGATTGCTTGAGAGCTAGTCGTTTAGGTGGGCGCTTCAGCTAGCGCTCGCGTAAGCCTTTCTCGTGCAACGGGCCATTATAAGCCTGGCTTCGGTGTCATGCGATCCCACCGTCCTCCGATTGAGAGTGCGACAATGGACTTGGGAACTACAGTCTTGGAGATGGGCGGGCGCCAGTGCGTACTTGACGTCCACCCGGGCACGACGGGTCCCCACGCGATAGACATAGGTAAGCTGTTTGATCAAACAGGCGCCTTTACCTACGATCCCGGCTTCACCTCGACGGCAAGCTGCGATTCGACGATCACCTTCATCGACGGCGATGCCGGCATTCTGCTGCATCGCGGCTATCCGATCGACCAGTTGGCCGAACACGGCGACTTCCTCGAAGTCTGCTATCTCCTGCTCTACGGCGAACTGCCGACCAAGGCGCAGAAGGACGATTTCGATTACCGTGTGACGCGCCACACTATGGTGCATGAGCAGATGTCGCGCTTCTTCACCGGCTTCCGCCGCGACGCGCACCCGATGGCGGTGATGTGTGGCATGGCCGGCGCGCTGTCGGCCTTCTATCATGACTCCACCGACATTTCCGATCCTTACCAGCGCATGGTCGCCTCGATGCGGCTGATCGCCAAGATGCCGACGATCGCCGCGATGGCCTACAAATACCATATCGGCCAGGCCTTCATTTACCCGAAGAACGAGTTGAACTTCGCCGCCAACTTCCTGCATATGTGCTTTGCGGTGCCGTGCGAGGAGTACAAGATCAATCCGGTGCTGGCGCGCGCCATGGAGCGCATCTTCATCCTGCACGCCGATCACGAGCAGAACGCCTCGACCTCTACCGTCCGTCTCGCCGGTTCGTCGGGCGCCAACCCGTTCGCCTGCATCGCGGCCGGTATCGCTTGCCTGTGGGGCCCCGCCCATGGCGGCGCCAATGAAGCGGCGCTGAACATGCTGGGCGAGATCGGGCATGTCGACCACATCCCGGAGTTCATCGCCCGCGCCAAGGACAAGAACGACCCGTTCCGGCTGATGGGCTTTGGCCACCGCGTCTACAAGAACTACGATCCGCGCGCCAAGATCATGCAGAAGACGGCGCATGAGGTGCTTGGCGAGCTCGGCATCAAGGACGATCCGCTGCTCGACATCGCCATGGAGCTGGAAAAGATCGCGCTGACCGATCCCTATTTCATCGAGAAGAAGCTCTACCCGAANGCTCGGCATCAAGGACGATCCGCTGCTCGACATCGCCATGGAGCTGGAAAAGATCGCGCTGACCGATCCCTATTTCATCGAGAAGAAGCTCTACCCGAATGTCGACTTCTATTCCGGCATCACGTTGAAGGCGCTGGGCTTCCCCACCACCATGTTTACAGTGTTGTTCGCGGTCGCCCACACCGTTGGCTGGATCGCGCAGTGGAAGGAGATGATCGAGGACCCGCACCAGAAGATCGGCCGTCCACGGCAGCTCTATACCGGCCCCAGAAGGCGCGAGTATGTTGCTATGCTGGACCGCATAGCAACCTAGGAGCTTGGGTCTTGTCATGGCGAAACACGACGACTGGTTCTTGAAGGAACACCTGGACCCGCTCGGAATAAGATGGGATGGCAGCAATGACAAAAAGATCGGCATAATCGGTGCGGGTCAAATGGGGGACGGTATCGCCCACGTATCGGCGCTGGCGGGCTACAAGGTGCTGGTTTACGATATATCGCCTGACCGGTCGAGAAAGGCATCGCCACCATCAGCGGCAACATGGCCCGCCAAGTGGGCTCCGGCACACTTGATGAGAAGCTGCGCAACCAGGCGATGGCGCGGATTGCCGCCGCGACGGCGATGGCCGATCTGGCCGGCGCCGATCTGGTGATCGAAGCGGCGACCGATGACGAGACGATCAAGCGCAAGATCTACGCCCAGCTCTGCCCGCAGCTCAATCCCGAAGCCATCCTGGCGACCAACACCTCATCGATCTCGATCACGCGGCTTGCCGCGCAGACGGACCGGCCCGAGCGCTTCATCGGCATACATTTCATGAACCCGGTGCCGTTGATGAAGCTGGTTGAGCTGGTGCGCGGCATCGCCACCGAGGATCAGACCTTCGAAGCGGCAAAGACCTATGTGAAGCAGCTCGACAAGACGATCACAGTTTCGGAGGATTTTCCGGCCTTCATCGTCAACCGCATCCTGCTGCCGATGATCAACGAAGCGATCTACACGCTCTATGAGGGCGTCGGCACCGTCGGTGCCATCGACACCGCCATGAAGCTCGGCGCCAACCACCCGATGGGGCCACTGCAGCTTGCCGACTTCATCGGCCTCGACATCTGCGTGTCGATCATGCAGGTGCTGCATGAGGGCCTATCGGATTCCAAATACCGCCCCTGTCCGCTGCTACTGAAGTATGTCGAGGCCGGCTGGCTCGGCCGCAAGACCGGCCGCGGCTTCTACGACTACCGTGGCGAGCATCCGGTTCCGACGCGCTGAAACTGTTTTGATTCACGGCTCCAGGAGCAAAATCCCATAAGGCCGGTTGAGTTGGCACTGCAATCTGAGTTTGCGCGGCTATCATGTGGATCGCGTTTAAGAAACACTGATCATCTTAGCACGCTGCCGGGTTCATTTATGCGCAACGTGCTGGCGCATGCCGGCAGGAGCGGGGGCGCCGGGTCCACGGCCTTCATCGCCATCGCGTTTGCCCAGGAGACGGCCGAGGCCGCAAGCGTGCAATGACGCGCCGTTGCTCATCAGATCCGGCCGAAGGTACCGAAGCTCGCCGCCATCATGGATGAAGCCGAACACGATGTGCTCGCCTACATGACCTTTCCGAAGGAGACAAGCTTCACTCCATCAATCGAGCGGCTCAACGGCGAGATTGAGCGGAGTACCGCGGCCGTCGGCATCTTTCCCAATGACGATGCCTTTGTCCGCCTCGTCGGCGCCTTGCTGCTCGGACAGAATGATGAACGGGCCGTGCCACGAGCGCGCTACATGACCCTTGAGACCATTAGTCAGATGAGCTGATGATCTACTCATCAGCCGGCCAGCCGTGGCGCGCTGATCATCCCGGCCGATGCCGGAGAGCAACGGGGATCAAGGGTCAGCTACGATCCTTCCTTGCGCAAAGTCTGGCCGTGGAACCGCGCTCTTTCCCAACCGGGAGCGATCTTCGCGGTCACTAATTGATCAGTGCTTACGCTACCCGAATGAATGCCGAATCTACCCGTTCGGGCGTTCCTCACAGGCAAAAAACGTTGCTTAAAGGTGTCACATGCAGCGTGCACTGGATGCGCAATGCACCGGCATAAAAATTTTATTCTACTAGGAATATCGGCAGACTCTTAGGTACTTCAGCAGGCCGCGAAGGCACGAAGATGATCACGCTCCTGGAACACACACACCGCTCTTACGAAGAACAGGGTGACGCCTTGGAGGAAAGCCGGCCAATTGGTTTCCGCGAGGATGCGAGAAGCCTCCTGTTTCGCCTGTTGCTGTCCGTCGTCAATGAGCGCGAGCCCGACATAGCGGAGGTGCTCAACGGGCTGGTCGATCTCCACACGCTTCCCAAAGAGCGGCGCATTGCCGCTTTGCAGGCTAGCGGAGTCTGGTTTCAGCTGCTCGCCATTGCCAACGAACTCAACGCAATGCGCTCACGCCGCGAGCTTGAGCAGGCCGGCGGCTCCGACGAGGTCGTCGGATCGTTTTCCAATGTCATCGGCCACATAGCCGCGCGCGGCTATTCGCCAGAAGCGGTGCAGGAGGTGCTGGACAGTCTTTGCGTTGGCCCGACCATGACGGCGCATCCCACCGAGGCCAAACGCGTCACGGTGCTCGAAATCCACCGCCGCATCTACCGCAAGCTGACCGAGCTGGAACAGCAAAGATGGGCGCCGCGCGAGCGCGAGTTGCTGATCCGCGATCTCAAGAGCGAGATCGAGATCTTGTGGATGACCGGCGAGCTGCGGCTAGAACGGCCGTCCGTCGAGCGCGAGATCGCCTGGGGGCTGCATTTCTTCCGTGAGGTGATCTTCGAGGCGACGCCACAGCTTTACGAGACGCTCGACGGAGCTTTGCGGCGTCACTATCCGCAGTATGATCTCAAGGCGCCGCCGTTCATGCGCTACGGTTCGTGGATCGGCGGCGACCGCGACGGCAATCCCTATGTGACGGCGAAGATTACGGCATTTGCCCTGTCTGAATGCCGCAATGCCGCGATCGAGTGGTATCAGGGACAGGTCCGGCGTCTGGTCACGGTGCTGAGCGCGAGCTCGAACGTTGTCGACATCCCAGAGGTCTTTGGGCCGGCGCTGGCGGTCGCGCTTGAAAAGAGCGGCGGGAGGCAAGAGATCGCGGCGAGGAATTCCGACGAGCCGCTTCGGCAGTTCGCCGCCGCCATGCTGCGCCGGCTCGAGGCGCTGCGCGGTCAGGGGAGCGGCGTTGCCTACCCGAACGAAGAGTCCTTCAGGAAGGATCTACTTTCGCTGTCGAACGTGCTCGATCGGATCGGGGGCAGCCTGATCGCCAAGCGGTTCGTTCAGCCGCTGCTGCGGCAGCTGGACAGCTTTGGCTTTCGCACCGTATCGCTCGATATCCGACAGAACTCGACGGTGGTGAACCGGGTCCTGGCCGAACTGTTTGCCGCGGTCGCCCCAGCACAATCGACGGCACCCCGCCCGGGAACCCCGCAATGGTCGGCGCGCATCCGCGAAGGCCTTCATGCCGGCGAACGGCTCGAGATAAAGCGTAACCAGCTTACCGAGGAGGCCCGCGAGCTCCTCGATCTGTTCGACGTGATTCGCGATGCCGCGGTGGGCACCGGCAGCACGTCGATTGGCGCCTTCATCCTGTCGATGACGCAGTCGCCCGAGGACATCCTGGCCGTCTATCTCGTCGCCCAGTATTGCGGTCTGGCAACCGCGCTCGACGGCTCGGGCACGATCAGGCTCAAAGTCGTGCCGCTTTTCGAAACGATCGGGGACTTGCGGGCCGCTCCCGAGATTATGGACCAGTTGCTCGGCACGTCGATTGTTCGCCGCTCGATACGCGATTTTGGTAACCGCCAGGAAATCATGCTCGGCTATTCGGATTCCAACAAGGATGGCGGATTCCTCGCCTCCAACTGGGAACTGAGCAAGGCGCAGAAGCGCCTCACCCGGACCGGCCAGAAAAACCAGATCAAGATCAGCTTTTTCCATGGTCGCGGTGGATCGGTCAGCCGTGGCGGCGCGCCGACCGGCAGGGCGATCGCGGCACAGCCGGCGCAAACGGTCGGTGGCGTCATGCGCGTGACCGAGCAGGGCGAGGTGGTGTCATCGAAATTCGCCAATCGCGGGACGGGCCTCTATCAACTTGAGATATTGGCGGCGAGCGTGCTTGCCCATAGCGTCAAGTCGGCCGACGAGGCCGAACTAAAGGACAATCCGGAGTTCGAAGAGGCGCTCGAGGCACTGACCGGCATGTCGCAGGCGTCTTACGCCAGCCTCATCAACGAGCCCGGCTTCATCGATTATTTCAACCAGGCAAGCCCGGTCGAGGAACTTGCACTGCTGAAAATCGGATCGCGCCCGCCGCGCCGGTTCGGCGCCAGCAGCATCGCCGATCTTCGCGCCATCCCATGGGTCTTCGCCTGGAGCCAGAACCGCCATCTGCTGACCGGATGGTATGGGATCGGCAGCGCGCTCAATTCCTTTGTGACAGTGCGCGGTGACCATGGCGCGGACCTGCTGAAGCAGATGTTCGAGCGCTCGCGCTTCTTCCGCCTCATCGTCGACGAGGTCGATAAGACGCTTTACCAGGCCGACATGGAGATCGGTCGCCTCTACGCTGGGCTTGTCAGCGAACCAGAAACCGGCGAGCGCATCCACAGGAAGATCGCCTCCGAGTATGAGCTGACGCGTCGGATGATTGGGGAGATCACCGGACGAGTCGATCTGTCGACCCGCTTCCCGGCATTCAAGCGTCACTTCGACCGCATTCGTCCGCAGATGGACGACATCCACCGGCTTCAGGTCCAACTGCTGCACGAGGTCCGAACACATAATGCTTCAACACCAAGTCCGAAGCGGGCAATCAATGCGCTTCTGCTGTCGATCAATTGCATATCCGCCGGCCTTGGATGGACCGGCTAGAAACTAGGGACGGCGCTGTCGCGCCTGAACAGGAGGGTCCTCATGAACGTTCCCACAAGACCGGGCCTCGGCAGCCTGGACCAGTTCTTCCACGCAGGCGTGGCCGAATCCGATCCGGCCGTCAGCGCGGCGATGAATCGCGAGTTGCACAGGCAGCGCGAGGAGATCGAATTGATCGCTTCGGAAAACATCGTCTCCAAGGCCGTGCTTGAGGCGCAAGGCTCGGTGCTGACGAACAAGTATGCCGAGGGCTATCCCGGCCGGCGCTACTACGGCGGCTGCCAGTATGTCGATGAGGTCGAAGACCTGGCACGCGATCGCGCCAAGGCGCTGTTCAACTGTTCCTATGCCAACGTCCAGCCCAATTCCGGCAGCCAGGCGAACCAGTCGGTGTTCATGGCGTTGATGCAGCCGGGCGACACGTTCATGGGGCTCAATCTCGCCGCTGGCGGGCACCTGACCCATGGCTCTCCGGTCAACCAGTCCGGCAAATGGTTCAATGTCGTCTCCTACGGCGTGAGGCCGCAAGACCAGCGGATCGACTATGACGAGGTCCGCGACCTTGCACTCAAGAACCGCCCGAAAGTCGTACTCGCCGGCGGCTCGGCCTATCCCCGCATCATCGACTTCCAGGTGTTTCGCGGCATCTGCGACGAGGTCGGCGCCAAGCTGTTCGTCGACATGGCGCATTTTGCCGGTCTCGTCGCCGGCGGCGTCCATCCCAATCCGCTCCAGCATGCGCATGTCGTGACCACCACCACGCACAAGACGCTTCGCGGGCCGCGCGGTGGCATGGTGCTATCCAACGACGAGGAGATTGGCAAGAAGATCAACTCATCGGTGTTTCCCGGCCTGCAGGGCGGACCGCTGATGCATGTCATCGCCGCCAAGGCGGTTGCATTCGGCGAGGCTCTCACGCCCGCGTTCAAGAGCTATGCGGCAAACGTCGTCGCCAACGCCAAGACGCTGGCGGCAACCATCGCGGCGAGCGGCGTCGACATCGTCTCGGGTGGAACCGACACGCATCTGATGCTTGTCGACCTGCGCCGCAAGCAGCTTACCGGAAAGGCCGTGGAGGCAGCACTTGGCCGCGCTCACATCACCTGCAACAAGAACGGCATTCCCTTCGATCCGCAAAGCCCCGCTATCACGTCGGGAGTCAGGTTGGGGACGCCCGCCTGCACGACACGCGGCTTTCTTGCCGAGGATTTCCGCCTGGTGGGCCAACTGACGATGAAGGTCGTCGACGGGCTATTGGCCAATGGAGAAGATGGCAACGCTGCCGTCGAGCGTGAGGTTCGCGATGAGGTGTGCGCGCTGGTACGCAAGTTCCCAATATACGAGTGATTTGGGTCGCGTGGGAAGCGCAAATTTAGCGCGGGAGTGTAGGATGCTGAGCATCGATATGCCGGGATTGATGATACGCCCATGTATGAAGTCAACAGAGTCAGGGTCATGATCGCTGGACAAAATCCGCTGTTTTTGGCTGCGCTCGGCGATATGATCCAGCGGGACGACCGTTTCGAACTTGTCCCGAGCATCAGACCGAGACATATCTGGAGGCGGCATCTGCCGCTTTCGTCGAGCTAGACTTAACAGATAGGCAAAGTCCAATCCACGTCAGCGTCACGGTTACAAGTGCGCTGAGCAAGGTGGTGATCGAGTGGAGGCCATCGTTTTCATGGAAAAGATTGATGTATGCTGTTTTCCGCATGGCGGCCGCTGCGAAGCATCGCAATTTCTGGCTCCGCTTCACGATGGGCACGCGCCGATCGGGCTGCACCTGGCATTTCAAGATGCTTTAGAGTTCTGTGACAAACGGGGCGCCGACGCGGACGAACCCAGGATCCAGGTCGATGGACGGCATTTGATGATCAGCTCCATCTTCTGTCGGATGAGTGATTGTACCGACCTGCTCCCAAGGCGAACGCTCGACGCGCTTTTCGCCATCCTGCGGCCGGCTGACAGGGTGTCGCTTGAAGGTGGTCGCCCGACATTTGCCGATGGTGCAAGGCTGATGCTTGCGCTCTGCTACGAACGCCGCGGGGTCGCAGCCGCGCCATAGGAGCGCCCCTCCGCCTCCACGACGGCCCCACACTCTATAGCCAGCTGGACACCTCGATAAACCTCGCATATCGGGAGCGCATTTTGATTCACTTCGCCTGGTGATTTGCTCGGAGGCGTTGGATGCGGGGAGGGGCGGGGTTCTGGGACATTGATGAGCCTTATGTGCGGCTGAGCGAGGCCGGCGATCCACTGGAGAAGCTGAACACGGTGGTGCCTTTTTTTCCGCAAGCCTTTGGCCAAGGCGCTGAAGCGGTCCGATGGCGCCAAAGGCGGCCGGCCGCCCTTCGATGCGGTGATAATGTTCAAGATCATGGTGCTGCAGGCGCTCTACAGTCTCTCGGACGATCAGGCCGAGTTTCAGATCCACGACCGGTTTTCCTTCATGCGGTTCCTCGGGCAGGGGCTCGGCGACAAGGTTCCCGACGCCAAAACGATCTGGTGTTTAGGGAACACCTTACGCAGGCTCGGGCGGCGGAGAGCCTGTTTGCCCGGTTCGACAAGCACCTCGGCAAGGCGGGCTATCTGGCGATGGGCGGCCAGATCGTCGATGCCACGATCGTGGCGGCGCCGAAGCAGCGCAACAGCGATGCCGAAAGGCCCGACATCAAGGCAGGAAAGGTGCCGGACGAGTGTCAGAAGAAGCCAGCCAAGCTGCGCCAGAAGGACCGGGACGCGCTGGACGGTGAAGTTCTCGAAGGCCAAGGCCGGCGAGGAGGGAAAGACGGAGCAGCGCGATATCGCCGTTCCCGCCTTCGGCTACAAGAACCATGCCTCGATCGATCGCCCCACGGCTTCATCCGCGGCTGGAACGACACCAACTGCTCGGCTTATGACGGGGCGCAGCTTCGAACCGTGCTGTACAAGAACACCATCGGCTCAAGGCCGGCCGATGAGCGAGGCGATGGCACGGGCCAATGGCCGACGCTCAAAAATCCGCGCTTCGCGCAGCACAAGTCTCGCAGGGGCCTGTTTTCGGGCGGACCATCGGTATCGCGCTGGCCAGACAAGGATCGACATGGCCAATCTCGCCTCCAATTTCACCCGCCATGTCTGGCACCAAGGGCGAACTGCCCCCGCATGCTAGCGCGGAAAACGCAGCCGCGATGCCGAAATCGCCACCAGCAATCGGCTCCAACGACCGAAACCGAACCCACCGGCGCACATCAGGCCGTTCGCAACGGCACTACCGGTCGTGGAAATGCCGGTAGTTCGAGGTGTCCAGCCACATATGATGCATGTCACCAAAGTCCTGATCGGTATTGGACATGCATGAAAACAAAGATTTAAAGCGCGCGACATGAATTTCATCGGACGCGACGCATTTTTGATAGTCCACCCCTTGCTGCTGCGCCGATCCGACACGGCAACGCCGCACTGACATCGATCGGAATATCAGCCGATGCCGTTGCGATGGGATCGGCTGTAGCCGGAGATTTATAGGGGCAACGCCATTAATGCATTGGCCGAGGCATCCCAATTGCCTCCGATCGGCACAGTCATGGTTTTGACATCGCCACGGCTGACATCGGCCACGCCCGCGCGCAAGCCTTCCGACGGGTAGGTCCAGCCTATCCGTTCGGTTTTTTCCTGCCTCCTCACTCTGGGGTTTTTCCGATGCCGAGCGGCGACATTTCCTATCCGGACAGGTGTTTTTCCGGTCTCTTTGAGAAGGTATTCCTCATGGGAAATCAGACAACGGTCCTGATCAGACATGGTCCTGACCCGGTCCCTTGCGTCGAACTGAGGAGAAGAAGTCATGGCTGGATACAATCACCTTTTCGTACCGGGGCCGACCAATGTTCCGGAATCGGTCCGGCAGGCGATGAACGTCTCCATGGAGGACATGCGCTCGCCGAGCTTCCCTGCATTCACCCTGCCGCTGTTCGAGGACATGAAGAAGGTCTTCAAGAATGAGACGGGCCGTGTGTTCATCTTCCCCTCGTCGGGAACCGGCGGCTGGGAATCGGCGATGACCAACGTGCTCAGCCCGGGCGACAAGGTATTGATGTCTCGCTTTGGCCAGTTCTCGCATCTGTGGATCGACATGGCCGAACGCTTCGGCATGCAGGTTGACGCCATCGATTGCGAATGGGGAACCGGCGTGCCGGTCGAGATATACGCCGAGCGGCTGCAGGCCGACAAGACGCACCAGATCAAGGCAGTGTTCTGCACGCACAACGAGACCGCGACCGGCGTCACCAGCGATGTCGCCGCCGTCCGCGCCGCGCTCGACGCCGCCGGTCACCCCGCACTGCTGTTTGTCGATGGCGTCTCGTCGATCGGCTCGATCGATTTCCGGCAGGAGGAATGGGGCGTCGACTGCGCTGTCAGCGGCTCGCAGAAAGGCTTCATGCTTCCCGCCGGACTGGGCTTCCTGTCCGTTAGCCAGAAGGCGCTTGCGGTGGCCAAGACCGCAAAGCACCATCGCTGTTATTTCTCCTTCGACGACATGATCAAGGCCAATGATACCGGCTACTTCCCTTACACGCCGGCAACCCAGTTGCTGCGCGGCCTGCGCGCCTCGCTCGACCTGATCGCCGGGGAGGGCCTCGAAAACATCTTTGCCCGCCATCACCGGCTTGCCGGCGGCGTGCGCAGGGCGGTCGATGCCTGGGGACTCCGCCTCTGCGCGAAGGAGCAGAAGTGGCAATCAGACACGGTCAGCGCTGTCCTGGTCCCTGACGGCATCGACAGCGCGGAGGTCGTTCGGCGGGCTTACCAAGCCTACAACACCTCACTTGGCGTCGGCCTCAGCAAGGTCGCCGGAAAAGTCTTCCGCATCGGCCATCTCGGCTGGCTGAACGACGTGATGGTGTGCGGGGCACTCTCAGCTGCCGAAATGGCGTTGCTCGACTGCGGCGTGAAGATCGCTGCCGGATCAGGTGTCGGCGCGGCGATCGAGCATTTCTGTCTTTCGAACAAAACCACGCTCGCCAAGGCGGCATGACCAGTCAATCGGGAGGAAAGATCATGAGCCACACCATCAACCACCTTCGCAAGTTGCGTCTCCAGCGCAGCGAGCTCGCGGTTCCAGGATCGAATCCTGAGATGATCGACAAGGCAGCCAACAGCGCCGCCGACTTCGTCTTTCTCGATATCGAGGATGCGGTCGCCCCGCCCGACAAGGAGAGGGCGCGCAAGAATATAATCCAGGCACTGAACGACATCGACTGGCGCGCCAAGGGCAAGACCGTTTCGGTGCGCATCAACGGCCTCGACACGCATTATATGTATCGTGACGTGGTGGACGTGATGGAACAGGCCGGCGACCGCTTGGACACGATCCTGGTACCGAAAGTCGGCGTCCCGGCCGATCTGTACATGGTCGAGGCCATGGTCAACCAAATCGAAATGGCCAAAGGCTTTCGGACGCGTGTCGGTCTTGAGGCATTGATCGAGACGGCGCTCGGCATGGCCAATGTCGAGGCGATCGCTGCTTTTCCGGGACGACTGGAGGCAATGCATTTCGGCGTCGCCGACTATGCCGCAAGCTGCAAGGCACGCACCGTCAACATCGGCGGGCTGAACCCCGATTACCCCGGCGACCAGTGGCACGCGGCCTTGTCGCGCATGACGGTTGCCTGCCGGGCCTATGGTCTGCGCGCCATCGACGGTCCGTTCGGTGATTTCTCCGATCCCGACGGCTACATGGCGGCCGCCCGGCGCGCCGCAGCCCTGGGCATCGAAGGCAAGTGGGCGATCCATCCCTCCCAGATCGAGCTTGCCAACGATGTGTTCTCGCCGCCTGAGAAGGAAGTCACCCGCGCCCGCCGGATCATAGAGGTGCTCAAGGAAGCGGAAGAGCAGGGCAAGGGCGCCGCGGCGCTGGACGGCAAGATGATCGACGCTGCGTCGGAACGCATGGCGCGCAACGTCCTGGTGACGCACGAGGCCATCGAGCGGTCGGCTCAGCCGCGCACTGCCGCACACGTCTGAAGAGGAACTCGACATGGACATTCACGAATATCAGGCGAAGGAACTTCTCTCGCGCTATTCCGTCCACATTCCCCGCGGCGGTCTGGCCTATAGCCCCGAGCAGGCGACATACCGTGCCAGCGAGATCGGCGGCGGCAAATGGGTGGTCAAGGCGCAGATCCATTCCGGTGCGCGCGGCAAGGCTGGCGGCATCCGCATCTGTAAGTCCGACCAGGAAGTGTGCAATGCGGCCGAGGCAATGCTGGGCAGAAAGCTGGTGACGCACCAGACCGGGCCGCGCGGCAAGCTGGTGTCGCGGCTCTATATCGAAGAGACCGTCGACATCCGCCAGGAAATCTATCTCGCCTTTGTCCTCGATCGTAAGGCCGAGCGGGTGATGATCGTCGCCTCTGCCTCAGGCGGCATGGAGATCGAAGAGATCGCGGAAAAGCAGCCTGATTCAATCATTCGCGCGACCGTCGACCCTGGCGCGGGCATGCAGCAGTATCAGGCGCGCGAGATCGCCTTCGGGCTTGGTCTCGAGAGCAACCTGATTGGCAAGGCGACCGAAACGCTGCTTGGTTGCTACCGCGTGTTTCGCGACTATGACGCCTCGATGCTCGAGATTAATCCACTCGTTATTACGCGTGACGGCAATCTGATGGCTCTGGACGCCAAGATGTCGTTCGACGAGAACGCGCTGTTCCGCCGCCCAGAAATCTCCGAATTGCGCGACAAGTCGCAGGAGGATCCGCGCGAAACCTTCGCCAGCGACCGCGGCCTGTCCTATGTCGGCCTCGACGGCAACATCGGATGCATCATCAACGGCGCCGGGTTGGCCATGGCAACGATGGACATGATCAAGATTGCCGGAGGCGAACCGGCCAACTTCCTGGACATCGGTGGCGGCGCCTCGCCCGAGCGGGTTGCGAAATCGTTCCGCGCGGTTTTGGGCGACAAGAATGTCGAGACCATCCTCGTCAACATCTTCGCCGGCATCAACCGCTGTGACTGGGTGGCCGAAGGCGTCATCAAGGCGATCCGTGAGGTCGGCGTCAACGTTCCGCTCGTGGTGCGGCTGGCCGGCACCAATGTCGAAGAAGGCAAACGCATCCTCGCCGAATCCGGTGAGGACGTGATCGTCGCAGACACGTTGGCCGAGGCCGCCGAAAAGGCGGTTGCTGCGTGGCAAGCGGCTACTATGAAAAAAGCAGGCTGACGGGAGGAAAATATGGCAATTCTGCTCAATCGGAACACCCGTGTCCTCGTGCAGGGCTTTACCGGCAAGATCGGCAGCTTCCATGCCGAGGATATGAAACGCTACGGCACCAAGGTGGTTGGAGGTGTCACCCCGGGCAAGGGCGGACAGACCCATCTCGGCGTTCCGGTCTTCAACACCATGAAGGGTGCGGTGCGCGAAACCGGAGCCGATGCGAGCATCGTCTTCGTGCCGCCACCCTTCGCCGCCGACTCGATCATGGAGGCAGCGGATGCCGGCATCAAGTTCTGCGTCTGCATTACCGACGGCATTCCCTCGCAGGACATGATGCACGTTAAGCGCTACATGCGGCGCTATCGCTTCGAAGACCGCATGAAGTTGATCGGGCCGAACTGTGCGGGCATCATCACGCCAGGGCAGGCGTTGATGGGCATCATGCCGGGCAACATCTATCTGCCCGGCCGGGTCGGCATCGTCGGACGTTCTGGCACGCTTGGCTATGAGGCTGCCTCGCAGATGAAAGCGCTCGGCATCGGCGTGTCGACCAGCGTTGGCATCGGCGGGGATCCGATCAATGGGTCGTCCTTCAAGGACATGCTGGAACTATTCCAGGGGGACGAAGACACCGATGCGGTGGTGATGATCGGCGAAATCGGCGGACCGCAGGAAGCTGAAGCGGCGGAGTGGGCCAAGTGGAACATGAAGAAGCCGCTGATCGCCTACATTGCCGGTCTCTCGGCGCCGAAGGGCAAGCGGATGGGCCATGCCGGCGCGATCATCTCTGCCTTTGGCGAGTCGGCCCAGGAGAAGGTCGAAATCCTGCGCGAGGCCGGCGTTGTCATCGTGCCGACGCCGGCCGCATTCGGACCGACGGTCGCCGGTGTGCTCGCAGAACACAAGAAAGCGGCGTAATCCCCGGCTTCCGCCCAATCAGGGTCAGCGCTGGCCGCTGACCCGCCTTCAATCAGCAGGGAATCTCATGAAGCCGCGCATAATTGTGACCCGGCGTTGGCCGGCCGTCGTCGAGCGAATCCTTGCGGAGCGGTTCGACACCACTTTGAACGCCAGCGACATCCCGTTGACACCAACGCAACTCAAGGCAGCGTTCCTGAATTTCGACGCCGTCTTGCCCACTGTTAGCGACAAGCTTCCCGCCTCGGTCTTTCCCAATGAGGACCCGCGCACCAAGCTGATCGCCAATTTCGGCGTGGGCTTCAGCCACATCGACTTGGAAGCCTCTCGGCGACGTGGCATCGCCGTGACCAACACACCGGGCGTATTGACCGACTGCACGGCCGACATTGCCATGAGCCTGCTGCTTGCCGTCGCCCGACGCACGGGCGAGGGCGAGCGGCAATTGCGGGCCGGCCAATGGGCAGGATGGTGCCCGACCCACATGATTGGAACCAGGCTTTCCGGAAAGACGCTGGGCATCATCGGCATGGGCCGCATCGGCAAGGCAGTGGCCAATCGCGCCCATTTCGGCTTCGACATGAAGATCGTCTTCTTCAACCGCTCACCGGTCGATGACGACGAGGTCCGGGCGATGGGAGCAACCCAATTGCCGACCATCGAGGGCATACTGGCGCAATCGGACTTCGTATCGCTGCATTGCCCCGGCGGAGTTGAAAATCGCCACCTGATCGACGCCAGGCGCATCGGCGCAATGAAGCGCAGCGCGTTCCTGATCAATACGGCGCGTGGCGACGTGGTCGATCAGGGTGCGCTCATCGACGCGCTCGAAAACCGCTCCATTGCGGGCGCGGGACTGGACGTCTTCGCCGAAGAGCCTTTGGTTCCCGAACGGCTGATGCGGTTGGAAAACGTGGTGCTGCTTCCGCATCTCGGCTCGGCGACCGAAGAAACACGCGTTGCGATGGGGATGAAGGCGGTGGAGAATCTAACCGCCTTCTTCGAAGGCCGTCCTGCGCCGGATAAGGTAGCCTGAAAATGATCACCCAATCCGCCAGCCTGCTCAAGTCTCTGCGGCAGGAAGCGGTGGCGCTTTTTCGCGAGGGCGTGGCCGCGGCCAATCCCGAGCAGGCGATGGCGGCTGCACTCATCAAACGCAGGGCGATGATCGAGCAAGCGTCGCGGATCGTTCTGGTCGCGTTCGGCAAGGCGGCTTGTCCGATGGCACAGGCCGCCATGCCTTTTGTCCGGGGCAGGCTGCTGACAGCTATCGCGCTCACCAACCACGAGAATTTGGAACCGATTGATGGCGTCGAGGTGATCGCAGGCGGACACCCGATCCCCGACGAAGGCAGCATTGCCGGCGCAGCCGCAATCGAAGACGCGGTTTCGCGCGCGCAAGACGGCGATCTGGTTCTCGTGCTGGTTAGCGGCGGTGGTTCGGCCCTGCTGTGCGCGCCGCCAGCCGGCGTGGAGCTCGCCGACAAGATTGCCCTTAATAATGCGCTGATCCGCTGCGGGGCGGATATCAGCGAGATCAACGCCGTCAGGCCGATTTTCTCCCGTCTCAAGGGTGGTCAGATGACCCGCCTTGCCGGGAAGGCCCGGGTGCTGTCGCTCATCCTGTCCGATGTTCCTGGCGACGATATCGCCACGATCGCCAGCGGCCCGACTGCCTGGCCGCGCAACTCCGCGTCCCGGGCGCTTGAGGTGCTCGACAAATACGGGCTGTGGCAGAACCTGCCGGACGCCCTCAAGCGCCGGCTTGAGCAGATGGGAGCCAGCCCTGATGCGACCGCCATTGACTTCGACAATGTCGAGAACATCGTCATCGGAAGCAATGCGATCAGCGTGCGAGCGGTGATTGGCAAGGCCGAAGCCAAATTCGGTTCGGTTTTCCACGCGAGCGATTGGCTTGAGGGCAATGTGCTCGACGCTGCTGCGGAGCTTCATCGCATCGCGCGCATTGCCGCGGAACGCAATGGGCCGGTCGCCGTGGTCTGCGGCGGCGAAACGACGGTCAAGGTGAAAGGCAACGGCAAGGGCGGGCGGAACCAGGAACTGGCCATGTGCTTCGCCCTGCTGAACGAACTTAAACCTATCGACAGACAGTGGGTGTTTCTCAGCGGTGGAACCGACGGTCTCGACGGTCCCACCGACGCTGCAGGCGGCATCGTCGACGCGGGTTCACCGGACTGGATGCGACAACTGGGCCATGATCCGGTCTGCAGCCTTGAGAACAACGATTCCTACCACGCACTCGCCTGTTCGGGTGATCTGCTGATCACTGGCGCCACCGGCACGAATGTTGCCGACATCCAAATCGTGCTGATGCGATAGCTAAGCTTATCCGAGGTTTTGGCAGTGCACCATTTTCTCCCGACTCTAAGAAGGCAAGATGGATCAGGTTTTTGACGGCAGCGCCACCAAAACGGGGCAATCCGTCGAGCAATCGAAGATGTTGACGCTTCGATTTCTGCGCTTAAACCCTGGACGAAAGCCAGCTCTCGCCGGGGCTGACGGCATCGGAGAAGCAAAATGAACGACGTGTCAGCGAGCGAAAAACAGGATCCCCTGATCGGCGGGAGTCGGGTTGCTCCTCTTTCGGACCGTAACTTCGAGACGCTCAAGCCCCTCATCGTACTTGCGGCCGAGACCGACATCGAAGACGTCGACGCCGCCGTTTGCTCCGCCCGCGGCGCAAATCGGCGATCATCTTCTGACGCCGACCTCGACGCGGCGATGAAGGCGTCGTCGTCCAGCCTATTTCAGATGCGGGTTAGTCGACTCTTAGGTAACCGTCTAGCAATATCTCGATCGAGCAACCGCACAAAACTCTTAGTCTTCATGGAGCATCTCGGCGTTCCGGCAGCGGCTCAACCAGGAAGAGTCGCAAAATGTCCGGCCACGGAACATCTCTGCGGGCAATCATCTCTGAAGGCGGCTTCGACATCGGATATGGAGATCGCCACATGAATGCACCTGACAAGCCCGCAACGTTTAAGGTTGGAGGCTGCCGGACCGAGGCGAATCTTACCGTCGGTGAGCTGGCGTCGCACCCTGGAGAGCACGAACCGATCAGCTTTATCGTGTTGCTGTTTCCGGGCTTCTCGCAACTGTGCTTGTCGTCGCTGATTGACCCGCTGCGTCTTGCCAACTCGCTTTCTAGCAGAACCCTATTCCGATGGCAGGTAGTGAGCCTTGACGGTGAATCTGTCGAGAGCGCCAGCGGCATATCGGTTGAAGTAGCCGGCAGCTTCGACGAGCGCCAAAAATCCTTGTTGCTCGAACGGCGCCGCACTTTGATGATATTCGCGGGAGATGGAGTGAAGCATCACACCACTGATAACCTACGCGCGTTCTTACGACGTTGCGTTCGCAGCCACGTTCCAATTTACGCTCTTGGCACCGCGACTTGGCTTCTTGCCGACGCTGGAGTGCTGAGCGAAGTCAGATGCACTGTTCATTGGGACACGAAGGCAGCCTTGTCAGAAACCTTCAACGGCCTCGCTGTCGACGACGCGCTGTTCGTCCGCGATGGACATATCGTTACTTGTGCCGGTGGGCTTTCGGCTTTCGATCTCGCTATGGTCCTCGTCGAAGAGAGGTCCGGTGCTGAGCTGGTGCGCAGTATCTGCCAGCATGTAATAGCTGACCGCTCGCGTGACGGCGCCAGCTTCCAATCAGCACCGCCCGGCTTGCGTTATGCAAATGCCGGCAAAAAGCTGTTGCCCGTCATCCATATCATGGAAACGCATGTTGATGATCCGATGCCGCTCGAAGAGGTCGCGCGACGCGGGTCAGTGTCGCGTCGCCAAATGGAACGCCTGTTCGTTCAGCATCTTTCGATGACGCCGCGGCGGTATTATCTCTCGCTTCGGTTATTGAAAGCGCGGCAATTGATCGAACTGACGGCCATGCCCGTAATGGACGTAGCGGTCGCCTGTGGGTTCATCTCCTCGTCGCATTTCTCAAAGTGCTTCCGCGATCAATTCAAGTTGCCCCCAAGCCAGCTACGAAAATATAGCACCGATTGAGGCGCAGCGGAGCCTTATAGGCATGGCTAAGCCGGATCGATGCCGCGAATGGCAACGTCTCCCAGTCGAGCGTCTCACTTGAGACGACGCTTCCCTTGGAGGAATGGCTAAATGGAGGGCAGATCAACCGCCTGACGGCCCTCAAACGATCATGTACAGACGAGCCGGCGCCGATCTCCTCGCTGCTGACTCATGTCCTCGATGACCATACAAATTGAGGAAGACCCTGATTAACTGCCACCAGATAAGTCTGTGTTGAAAGCGAGGATGCCGAGGTGTCCGCAGCTTCCGGCGTACCTTCGATTGGCTAAGATTGCGAGGAGGGCGTGTCCCTGACCTCGGGATCCGAACCCGATTAATGGCGAATCGCGCATAGCCACCCGTTTGAAGTTCCGGCGACCTTCACAGTATGGCATCCGGGCTTCCGTGCGGAAATCTATTTGTCGCGGCTATAGCGCAACAAGGGCTGTTCTGCCGGGGGTACCTCGCGTCACAATAAGTCTTGACAGAAACCGGGAGAAGAAAATAAGAAAGGGGATGCAGCGGGCTAGCTGCATCGGAATTGGGGTATTTGAAGCCCCCGACTGGCGCGATGGCGCCGTCGGGGGCTTTTTTGTTTTTGCGCACTGGCGAGGAGAAGCTAGCGATGAAGAAGACTCCGTTTTACGAAAGCGGCCTTGAGTATGGGGCCAAAATGATCGAGGCATTCGGCTATTTCCTGCCCTGGGAGTACAGCGTCGGACATTCCCGCGAACACTCGGCTACTCGCGAGAGCGTTTCACTTTGTGATCTGGATTATATGGGCGAATTCGTGATCGAAGGGCCGGATGCGCTTCGGTTGATCCAGATGCTCGCGACGAACGACTATTCCAAGAAGACGATGGGCTCCGTGCAATACACCGCGATGTGTGACGAAGACGGTCAGATGATCGACGACTGCACGATCTGGTGCCTGGACAAAAGCAAGTACATGATCATCAGTGGTTCGGAAGACGACTACGCCTGGATTTGCAAGCAGGCGAAGTCGTACGACGTGACCACCACCAACGTGACCGACGAGCATACAACGCTTGCGCTGCAGGGGCCGAAGGCGAATCGCGTGCTGCAGCCTCTGATAGACATCGATCTGTCCACCATAGGCTACTACCGCTTCAGACCGGCAAAGATTTCTGGCATCGAATGCATCATTGCGCGCATGGGCTACACGGGTGAAGCCGGTTTCGAACTGCATTTCGCGTCGAGTGAAGGGCCGACCGTTTGGAACCTGGTGATGAAGGCTGGCAAGGCCTACGACATTGTTCCATGTGGCCAGGCCGCTCTGGAGAGCCTCCGTCAGGAAGCCGGATATCTTTTGGTCGGCAAGGACCATGATCGTCGCACCAATCCCTTCGAAGCCGGCATCGGCTTTGCAGTGAAGTTTGGAAAAGAGGATTTCATAGGCAAGGCGGCCTTGCAGCGAATTGTCCGCGAAGGGGTAACCCGCCGGATGGTGTGGCTCGACATTCCGTCCGGTGACGTGGCTGAAACCGGCGACAAGATAGTTGTCGGCGACCTCGAGATCGGAATTGTCACCAGCGGATCCTTTTCGCCGACCAGAAAGCGCGGAACCGCAATGGCTTATGTCAATCCCGCGCACGCCGTTCCGAGCCTGGACGTTGCGGTCGTGCTGAAGAATGCCAAACGAGCGGATGCGAAGTTGTCAGTGATGCCGCTGTATGATCCCGGCGACACCCGCACCAAGACCTTTGCCTAATCTAGGCTTTGAAAGCTTCCCCGTCAGCCGGGGAAGCTTTCAGCCGGCATTGTTTCCGACCAACTGGAGAAGCCCTATGACTAGATCGCTTCTGATGACTGCATCTCGCTTGCAACCGCAGCGGCTCAGGTTCATCCCGGAACCGGCCGCGAAGATGGGCTTGCTCCCGTTCTCTCTCATCCGCTTTGCGGCTAGGACTATGTCCTGGTCATCGTGCCGCGCGCCCAGTAGGACATCTATTTGGAGGTGGTTTCAGCTGGCTCCTGCCGTTGCCGAAATGCACGTTGATGGCAGCGGCACCGGCTCCGCGCTGCGTTTCGTGCTCACGACGGCATCGCTCAACGCCGCAGGGATGGCGCCTGGCGCGGACACCGCTGCAATTGGCGGCTCGCCGCTTGTCAGACTGACCGGTGGGATCGTCGCCGGTTTGGGGCTGGGCATTTCGGCCGGCCTCGTCTGATCTCAACCGCGAGCCGAGGGATATCGGCCGCAAATTTGCTTCGTCAAAGCAGGCCGAATCGCTTGGCAAAAGCCGGTTGGCTGACGCTTGTGCATGGCTGCGTCTGGCCCATTACGATCACGCTTTTGATGGCGAATAGGCTGGCCCGTCTTCCGCGCGGCAGGTCAGCGGTCGCCACGTCTTTGAACCCATCTCGATCCGGCACTGCCGGGATCGAACACTGTTCCGGAGGGAAACATGGCCGAAATAAAGTCCGACATCGAGATCGCGCGCAGCGCCAGAAAGAAGCAGATCCAGGAAATCGGCCAGAAGATCGGCATTCCGAGCGAGCATCTTTTGCCTTACGGCCACGACAAGGCGAAGATCTCGGCTGAATTCATCAAGTCGGTAAAGGGCAACAAGGACGGCAAGCTGATCCTCGTCACCGCCATCAACCCGACGCCGGCCGGCGAAGGCAAGACCACGACGACGGTGGGCCTAGGCGACGGTTTGAACCGCATCGGCAAGAAGGCGATCGTCTGTATCCGCGAGGCCTCGCTTGGACCGAATTTCGGCATGAAAGGCGGCGCCGCCGGCGGCGGCTATGCGCAGGTCGTGCCGATGGAGGACATGAACCTCCACTTCACCGGCGACTTCCACGCCATCACCACGGCGCATAACCTTCTGTCGGCGCTGATCGACAACCACATCTACTGGGGCAATGAGCTCGGCATCGACACCCGCCGCGTGGTGTGGCGCCGCGTCATGGACATGAACGACCGCGCGCTTCGCGAAATCATCTGCTCGCTCGGCGGCGTCGCCAACGGTTTCCCGCGTGAGGCCGGCTTCGACATCACCGTCGCGTCGGAAGTCATGGCGATTCTGTGCCTTTCGACCGACCTCAAGGATCTGGAAAAGCGCCTCGGCGACATCATCGTCGCCTACCGCCGCGACAAGTCGCCGGTCTATGCCCGCGACCTCAAGGCCGATGGCGCTATGGCCGTGTTGCTCAAGGACGCCATGCAGCCCAATCTGGTGCAGACGCTGGAGAACAGCCCGGCCTTCGTGCATGGCGGCCCGTTCGCCAACATCGCGCATGGCTGCAACTCGGTCGTCGCCACCACGACGGCGCTGAAACTTGCCGACTACGTCGTCACCGAAGCCGGCTTCGGCGCCGATCTGGGCGCGGAAAAGTTCTTCGACATCAAGTGCCGCATGGCGGGCCTGAAGCCGGCGGCCGCCGTCATCGTCGCCACCGTGCGCGCCATGAAGATGAATGGCGGCGTCAAGAAGGAAGACCTCGGCAAGGAAAACGTCGAGGCGGTGAAGAAGGGCTGCGCTAATCTCGGCCGCCACATCGAGAACATCCGCCAGTTCGGCGTGCCGGCGGTCGTGGCCATCAACCACTTCTATTCCGACACCGACGCTGAAATCCAGGCGATGAAGGACTATGTCGCCTCGATGGGCGAAGAAGCCATCCTGTGCAAGCACTGGGCCCATGGCTCGGCCGGCATCGAGGATCTCGCCAACAAGGTGGTGGCGCTGGCCGAATCCGGCGCCTCGCAGTTCGCGCCGCTCTATCCTNAAGCACTGGGCCCATGGCTCGGCCGGCATCGAGGATCTCGCCAACAAGGTGGTGGCGCTGGCCGAATCCGGCGCCTCGCAGTTCGCGCCGCTCTATCCTGACGCCATGCCGCTGTTCGAGAAGATCAACACCATCGTCCAGCGCATCTATCGCGGCTCCGAGGCGATCGCCGACAAGTCGGTGCGCGACCAGTTGAAGGCCTGGGAAGAAGCCGGCTATGGTCACCTGCCGGTCTGCATGGCCAAGACGCAGTACTCCTTCTCGACCGACCCGAACCTGCGCGGCGCGCCGACCGGCCACACCGTGCCGGTGCGCGAGGTCAGGCTGTCTGCCGGCGCCGGTTTCGTCGTCGTCATCTGCGGCGAGATCATGACCATGCCCGGTCTGCCCTCGAAGCCATCCTCGGAAAACATCTACCTCAACGACAACGGCGACATCGAAGGCCTTAGCTGAGCAGGGCAGGCCGAAGGAGTTTAAATATGTCAAAGATAAACGATGGCACTGCGGTTGCAGCGGATGTGCTTGCAAAGCTCAAAGTAGTCGCCCAGCAGCTGACCAGGGAAACCGGTGTGGTTCCGGGTATCGCTGTGGTCATAGTAAGCCAAGATCCGGCCAGTCAGGTCTATGTCGCGCCCGAAGGCAAGAAAGCCGAGGAGTGCGGGTTCCATTCGACGGAGCATGCGCTGCCGACCCACATGACCGAGGACGAGTTGGTCGCGCTAGTCGAAAAGCTCAATGCTGATCTTGGGATCCATGGGATCCTGGTACAGTTACCCCTGCGGGACCACATCGATTTCGGTCGCATCATCCAGACGATCGCGCCGGAGAAGGATGTCGACGGGTTCCACTTCATCAATGTAGGCAAGCTCGGCACGGGCCAACTCGACACCGCCTTCGTGCCCTGCACGCCGGCCGGATCGATGGTTCTTATCGAGCGCGTGCATGGCCGTGATATGTCGGGCTTCAACGCTGTAGTGGTCGGACGCTCTAAAATTGTCGGCAAGCCGATGGCCAATCTCCTGCTGCACGCCAACGCCACCGTGACCATCGCCCACAGCCGCACTAAGACCTTTCCGAAGCTGTGCAGAAGCGCCGACATCCCTGTTGCGGCTGTTGGTGGACCTGAAATGATCAAAGCGGACTGGGTCAAGCCCGGGGCGACCGTGATCGACGTCGGTATCAACCGTATTTCCGGCGGCGGCAACGGCAAAGCCCGCCTGGTCGGGGACGTGGCTTTTGAAGAAGCCGCCCCAAAGGCAGGCGCCATAACGCCCGTCCCCGGCGGCGTAGGACCGATGACGATTGCGCTGCTGATGGCCAACACTTTGACCACGCCCTTCCGTGCAGCCGGCCGGGCGTTTGCTCTCGAAGCTTGCAGTTGATCGATGCACGGCGGCGGCCTCGAAAAGTCGACATGGCCGAAAAGGCTGCTCATTGCCGAGCGCAATCAGCTAGTGATCTCGGCGTTGCGCGATATCATCAGCCGCGACGAACGTTTCGACTTCGCAGCCGGCGTCCAGAGCGGCAAGGCGTTTCTGAAAGCAGTTGAGGAGACGCAGACGGCCTTTGACATCGCAATCGTCGGCTGGAAGCTATCCGACATGAACGCTGGCGAACTACTGATCGAACTTCGGCGTCTGCAGTTCGCGATGCGCGTGGTCATCTTCTGCAATGATCACGACATAAGCATTCTGAAGCGGTGTGTACGCCTCGGTGCCCACGGCTTCTGCTATCAATTCGAAGATCCCAGCGTTCTGTTCGACACGGTTGCCGCAGTCGCAAACGGCCGCATCTGCATACCTTTCATGGATGTCTCCAAAATCAACGAAACGCCGTTGTCATGCCTAACGACGCGCGAACTGGAATTGCTCACTGTACTCACCAATGGCTGGACCAATCAACAGATTGCGGCCAGGACTGGCATTTCGGAGAACACGGTCAAGTACCATCTGAAAAATTTGTACGATAAGCTCGACGTCCGCAATCGGGCAATGGCGGTTGCGCTGTTTCTCACCGATGGGAAACATTAAGCGTACAAGCCCTGCGTTCAGGTGGCGTTTCTCACGCGACCAAGTGGTAAGCCGAGCTTCGGGTCTCGCCGCTGGCATGGCTCAACGTCAGGCAGTAGAAAACCGCAGCGAACAGCCTCTGATTCAAGGCCGGCGATGGAGATCCCGGTCCAGACCACATGCACCTGGAAGGCAGGGATGTCCTGGGCCAAGCCGGTCCGGATAGCGGCCCAATGTTGGGAAACTTCGCCACGACGTGTTTATAGGACCGTTGCTTGCTGCGTCATGTCTCTATTATATATATGTCGGCGACGCGGGCTCATATCGGCCCACCTCATTGCTCCGGTATGAGGATTGCGCCTCAACACACGCGATCCTTCAAAACAGACCCTAACCCGCAAACCGGCGCGCCATCGTCCACATCAGGCTCTTCGTTCAACCGGAGCGTCGCTGCGCGAGCCGCGCCCTGGGTATGCTAGGCCCGCTGTGGTTTCCCGTGAAGTGACGCAGCCTCGAATACTAATCGTTGACGCCGTTTTGAATATGTGCCATCATTTTAATGGTGGCGGGACAGCCACCCTTAGACCACGTGCCACGCTCAGGACAATTGCCTCGACGCGCGGATTTGTTGGTTAAACATCCATCTCAAAATTGTTGACACCACTACGCTAGGCTGACGGTTGCCGTCTGCTCAACGGATGGATGTCGTTGGCACTTTGAGAGGGCAAAAATCACAAAGGGGAACTTAAATGAAAGAATCGATGCAGAAGATTTCAGTGTTGCTTGCCATAACTGCCCTGTGGGCCGGGAGCGCAGTTGCGGAAGACCATCCGATCGTGTTGGGGATTCCTGTCGGCTTGAGCGGCGCAAACAGCGTCGTGGCCCCGTCTGTCATTCAGGCGACCGAACTTGCAGTCTCCGAAATCAATGATACCGGCGGGTTGCTGAACAGAAAGCTGGTTGTAGAGGTGGCCGACGACGCGTCCGGCGCGGCCGGAGCCCAGAAGGCCTACGACTCCCTTGTCTTTCAAAAGAAGGTCGACGCGATCATTGCAATGGAAACGACGGCAGCCCGCAACGCCGGCCTGCCAATCATCACGCGGGGGCAGATTCCGTACATCTACACCTCCTTCTACGAAGGAGCCTCCTGCAACAAATATCAGCACATCGACGCCTGGGTGCCGCAGCAGATGGTTTCCCTCATGGTTGATTACTTCATGAAGGATCATCGCGCAAAGACGTTCTTCCTGGTTGGCAGCGACTACGCCTTTGGCCGGGGACTTCTTGGCGATACGAACAAGTACATCGCCGAGAAGGGCGGAACGCTCGTCGGAGAAGAATACAACCCAATGGATGCGACGGATTGGACGGCGATCGTCAGCAAGATCCGCGCGACTAACCCGGACGCCATCATCACCTCGACTGCCGCCGGTGCGCCAAACGTGACGTTCACGAAGCAGTTGCGGTCGGCCGGCATCACCGCCAACTATGGCAGCTACGCGCTCGATGAAGGTACCGCTAAGACGCTTGGACCCGACGCCGAAGGGATTTATCTCGGCGGCACATACTACACCGGTATCGAATCGGAGAAGAATGCGCAGTTCCTGAAAGCCCTGCATGCGAAATTCGGGGAAAAGACCGAAACGCCGAATGAACTGTCCGTGCCGCAATACGATGCCGTTCATCTCTACGCCCTGGCGGTTAAGAAGGCCGGGACGACGGACACGGATGCGGTTGTGAAGGCTCTGAGCGAAGTGACTTTCGACGGTCCCCGCGGTCCGGTGCAGATGTCGAAACAGCGCCATGCTCCGCTGACGATGTATCTCGCACAGGTCAATGCTCAGGGCGACACCAAGATCATCGGATCCTACGCCAACGTGGATCCGGGCGAGCAATGCCCCAAACTGTGACCAGAATAGGCGGCGCATTCCGCCGCCTGACTCTGTTGACCAATAAAATAGTGCCGATGCTGTGGTTCGCCAGATGCGGTGATGAACGAACCTCGCCGTTCGTCTGGGATCAATACAGCACGCCACAGAGGAAATCTCGGAGACTTAGATGGTTCCGGTACTACTTGATATCATAACAACGGCAGCAATCTTATACATCGTATCGTCAGGATTGCTTCTTGTGTTCGGCGTCATGAAGCTCATTAACTTCGCGCATGGTGGATTGATGACGATCGGCGGCTATGCTGCCGTCATCGCCACTGCGATGGGGCTAAATCCCTGGATTGGCATACCCTTGGCGGCGATTTTCGGTGGAATTGTCGGGCTTGGCATGGAACGTGTCGTGGTGCGCTCGTTATACAATCGCCCCCTCGATGCCATTTTGGCCACCTGGGGCCTGAGCATCATCATCGGGCAGATCATCACCCTTGTCTTTGATCGCGGCGTTCATTTTGCCGAGCCTCCGATCAGAGGCGTCATCAGCATCCTTGGTGAGCCCTACTCAACCTATCGGCTAATCCTGACGGCCCTTGCATTGCTGCTCGGCCTCGGCTTGACGGCTGCGCTTCGGGGCACATCGCTAGGCCTTTCCACGCGCGCGGTCATCATGAACGAGGACCTTGCGCGGGGACTCGGCATCAACAGCGGCCTCGTCCGCTCCATCACGTTCACGCTCGGCTCCGGTTTGGCGGCGGTGGCGGGAGCTCTGATAACGCCGCTGTCCAGCGTCGATCCAAACATGGGCGTTGCCTGGCTAATCAGCGCCTTCATGCTCGTGCTGGTTTCGGGGTCCTCCCTTTTTAGCCTAGGCGTCGCGAGCGTTGTTCTGGGCGGCGCCCAAGTCGTCGTGAGCAACTATTTCGGTTCGGTTCTCGGCGGCATGACGATTGCTGTTCTGGCCGCTGTCATACTCCGCATCCGTCCCCAGGGGTTTTCCTATGAGTAACGCAAACGTAAATGAATTGGGAAGCAGTTCCCTTCAACGACCCCAGGTCCGCCCGCTGACAAGGATGATGATTGTCGCCTCGATCGCTCTGATCGGCGTTGGTGCTGCGCCATTTTTCATGGATGCGTATTCCATAAACGTGCTCGTGAGGTCAATGATCTATGCAGCAATCGCGCTGTCGGTCGACATCCTCTGGGGCTACCTCGGAGTCCTGACTTTCGGTCAGTCGGCATTCTTCGCGGTCGGCGCCTACGCAACGGCATTGGTCTTCACCTATGGCGGCTTTTCGGCTGAATATGCGTTCGCCGCTCTCCTGATCGGCATCGCGGTCGCGGTCGCGCTCGCCGGATTGGTGGCATTCCTGGCTTTCTGGCATGGCGCGTCGGCGCTCTATGCGTCGGTAATCACTCTCGTCTTGCCGATCATCGTCACGCAGCTTCTGTTTTCCGGTGGAACCTATACCGGCTCGAGCAGCGGCCTGACCGGCTTCGACACCATTCCCCTCAGCTCTGAGGCGTGGTTCTGGGCCGTCGGGGTCTGGCTGGTCGTGCTAACGACAGTGGCCTGGATGTACACGCGCAGCGACGCTGGACGGCTTTTGACCGCGATCCGGGAAAACGAGCAACGGTGCAAGTATCTCGGCTTGAACACCTCCAATATCAAGGCAGTGATCTTTTTGATCTGTGCCGCAATCGGCGCCATAGCCGGCTGGATGTACGCCAACTATACGATGGTGGTTGCCCCCGAAATCGCCGGCTTCACGTTCGGAACTGAGCTACTGATCTGGGTCGCCCTGGGCGGGCGTGGCACGCTGTTCGGTCCCGTGATTGGAACGATCATCATCGACTACGCCAGTGCGCACCTGCAAGGCGATTTTCCCTTCGTGTGGAAGCTTGCTATCGGAATTGTCTTTGTTTCGGTCATCGTGGCCCTGCCGCGCGGGATCCTGCCGTTAATTTCGAATGCCGCCAACTGGTTTCGCGATCGCATCGGCATAGCCCAGCCGCAGCAACACTCTCAGCTGCAACTGCGCCAGGCGAGTAGGAGCGGTCGCAACAACATTGGGGTTGAGTCCCGTGGACCGGCGCTTGTCGTGAGTGGGGTCGAGAAGCGGTTCGGCAGCCTGGAGGTCCTGTCGGGCATCGACTTCGAAGCCACCTATGGCGAGATCGTCAGTCTCGTGGGACCCAACGGTGCGGGCAAGACGACCCTGATGACCTGCATCGCCGACGGCTCAAAGCGCAGCGGCGGCACGATTTCAATCGCTGGCCACGACATCGCTCATCGTCCGCCTGAAGAGTGCGTGCGTCTTGGTGTCGGCCGCAAGTTCCAGATGGCCAACGTCTTCGACAGCTTGACAGTCGGCGAGTGCCTCCAGATAGCCCGGGCGCGCCTCGATCCCTTGTCTAAGTGGCAGAAATCCGGAGTTTGCAACCTTCCGCCTTCCGCCATGCACGTCGTCCGGGCCACGGGTCTGCACAGCGATCTCAACGTACCTGCTCAAGTGCTGTCGCACGGAAAGAAGCAAGCGCTCGAACTGGCAATGGTGTTGGCTCTCGAGCCTAAGGTCGTCCTTCTGGATGAGCCCACGGCCGGTCTCACCAAGTCTGAACGCACGCTGATCGGAACGATCCTGACGGAACTCGCCAGAACGGAGCAACTCTGCATTCTGCTCGTGGAGCACGACCTGGATTTCGTCCGCGAGATTTCTTCACGGGTGATCGTTCTGCACCAAGGCCGGATTGTTCTTAACGGCTCGGTTGATGAGGTCGTGAATTCCGAGCTCGTCAAATCAGTCTATGCCGGGTCCGGGCACTGAGGAGGATTACATCATGACGGAAGCAGTGCTTGCTGTGAATGGTCTCAGCAGCGGATATGGACAGGCGACCGTAATACGGAACCTGGACTTGGAGATTGGCCGCGGCGAAATCGTCGCTATGGTCGGCAAGAACGGCATGGGAAAGAGTACGCTTCTCAAGTCGATCATGGGGTATTTGCCGAAGTTTTCAGGCTCCGTGTCGATGGCGCAGCATGCCATCAGCGACTGCCGGCCCCATCAGATTGCCCGGCTTGGCGTGGCTTATGTGCCGCAGGAAAAAGCGTTATTTCAAGACCTTACGGTCGACGAAAACATTCGCTTGGCGATGCGTGGCTCGGCAAGCTGGGACGAGACAAAGGCGACGATTGCCCGTTGCTTCCCGTTTCTCCTCCAGCGGTTGCAGCAAAAAGCCGGCACGCTCAGTGGCGGCGAACAGAAGATGCTGCTGATGGCACGCTCCCTCTCAGTCGGGGCCAAGGTGCTCCTGATCGACGAGATAAGCGAAGGCATGCAGCCTTCAATCATCTCCAATCTGGTGAAAATTATCAAGACGGAGAGGGATCGCTCGGGCCTCGGCGTTCTGCTGGTTGAACAGAACATTCCGTTCACACGCGCCGTTTCCGATAGATACGTCCTCCTGGATAAGGGCGAAATATCGGGGTCCGGAAACACACGCGACCCGGATACGCACGAAAAGATCGTGGCCCACATAAGCCTCTGATCATTTCCGGAAAAAGGCTTCGAACTGGCAAGGGCATCTCGTGTATCTGACCAACAGGGAAAGCGACAGACTTCTAATTTTCGCGGCGGCGGGGATGGCTCGTCGTCGCCTGGCCGAAGGAATACGGCTGAACTTGCCGGAGGCCAGAGCGGTAATAGCCGATGCCATCCACGAAGGGGCCAGAAGAGGGAGTTCGGTCTCGGAATTGATGGCGTTGGGTCGTACCGTATTGCAACCCAAGGACGTTCAGCCGGGCGTCGTGCCGCTTCTGGAAATGCTAATGGTCGAGCCGATGTTTCCGGACGGTCAAAAGCTCGTTTGTGTCCACGACCCCATCGGCCTGCCGCAGGATAGCGAGGAGGAGGACAAACCAGGCGGCTATCGCCTGGCGAAAGAAGGAATAGAGATTAATGTCGGTCGTGCGACAACGCGTGTGGTCGTTCGCAACTTTGGCGACCGTCCCATTCAGATCGGCTCGCATTTCCACTTCTTCGAAGTAAACCCCGAGCTGGAATTTGACCGGGCCGTAGCCTTTGGCTTTCGTCTCGACATTCCGGCGGGAACAACGGTCCGGTTCGAGCCGGGGGACGAGAAGACAGTCGACCTTGTCGCCATCGGCGGCGAGCGGCGCGTAGAAGGACTTAACAACCTGACCGATGGTGACCTGGACAACCCGGAGGTGAAGCGCAGGGCGGTTGCACGCGCAGCAGCCGAAGGGTTCAGGGGAGCTAACCATGGCTAAGATGCTGTCGCGCCGTCAATATGTCGAACTGTACGGGCCCACAACGGGAGACCGGGTCCGTCTCGGGGACACGGATCTCTGGGCGGAAGTCGAGCAGGATCTCCTGGTCCGGGGCGACGAACTCGTCTTCGGGGCGGGAAAAACCTTAAGAGTGGGCACCGGCTGTCATGGCCACATCACTGCGGCAGATGGTGCACTCGACCTGGTGATAACGAATGCTACCATCATCGATCCGGTCCTCGGAATTATCAAAGCCGACATAGGGATCAAGGACGGCCTGATCGCGGGGATTGGCAAGGCCGGCGACCCTCGCATTATGGACGGCGTGAACCCGAAACTGATTGTTGGAACCAACACAGACGTTCGCGCAGCGGAGGGCCTGATCGTTACCGCGGGCGGCCTTGACTGCCACGTCCATTTCATCGACCCTGGCCAGTGCGAAGAGGCGCTGGCCAGTGGTATCACCACCCTGTTCGGCGGTGGGCTTGGGGCCACCACCGTTCCGATCGCCTCCACCGGTACTGTGAACCTCGGACATATGCTCCAGGCAGCCGAGGCGTTCCCGCTCAATTTCGGTTTCTTGGGAAAGGCGGCCTCGGACAGCCCTAAGCCCCTGATAGAGCAGCTGGAGGCAGGGGCCGCAGGGCTGAAGATTCACGAGGATTGGGGCGCCACAACGGCCGCGATCCATTCGGCGCTTGTGGCTGCTGACGAGATGGACGTGCAGATCCAGTTGCACACTGACACGCTCAACGAGTTTGGGTTCCTCGAGCGGACCTTGAAAGCAATCGACGGGCGCACCATTCACGCATACCACGTCGAAGGTGCCGGCGGGGGGCATGCCCCCGACATCATCAAAGTGTGCGGCTTCGAGAACGTCCTGCCTTCGTCGACTAACCCGACTAATCCATACACCGTCAATACATTCGACGAGCATTTCGACATGGCGATGGTCAGCCATCACCTCAATCCAAGATTGCCGGAGGATATTGCCTTCGCCG
The DNA here is from genome assembly GCF_001428185.1 of Mesorhizobium sp. Root695. NCBI lineage: Bacteria > Pseudomonadati > Pseudomonadota > Alphaproteobacteria > Hyphomicrobiales > Phyllobacteriaceae > Mesorhizobium > Mesorhizobium sp. Root695. The sequence goes on from NZ_LMHO01000006.1 coordinate 189,758, forward strand.
AATCTCGGATCCGCCACGAAACCATCGCCGCCGAAGGTGTGCTCCACGATATTGGCGCCATTAGCGCCATAGGGTCGGACTCCCAGGGGATGGGACGCATTGCCGAAACCATCGCCCGCACCTGGCAGACCGCATCAGGCATGAAGGCCCAGCGCGGAGCCCTCCCAGAAGACGTCGGCAGCGGCAACGACAACACCCGGATCAAGCGATTCATCGCTAAATACACCATCAATCCGGCGCGCATGTTCGGCGTGGATAAATATGTCGGCTCCCTCGAACCGGGCAAACTGGCCGATCTCGTGCTCTGGAAGCCAGGGCTGTTCGGCGTCAAGCCGGAGGCCGTCTTCAAGTCAGGCTTCCCGGTGATGGCCGTGATGGGTGAGGCAAACGCCTCTCTTTACTGCTGCGAGCCCCTGCGCTACCGACCGCAATGGGGCTGGTTCGGACGCGCTGCCCCGTCGCTTTCGATGCGTTTCATGTCCCAGCGGGCCATCGATCTGAATATTGCCGGAAAGCTGGACCTGCGAGCACGTTGCGTGTCGGTGTCAGGAACACGAAAGCTTTCCAAGCGAGACATGCTCTGGAACGACAAAGTTCCGGAGATAACGGTAGATCCGGAAACCTACAGAGTGGAAGTTGACGGTGAGCACTGCACGTCACTTCCGGTCAGCAGGGTGCCGCTTGGTGCCCTTTATACGTTGAAATAGGAGAGTTTCATGTCCGCAAAGGCCGTCCGTATCGGCATCGGTGGTCCGGTGGGCTCCGGGAAGACAAGGCTAATCGAGCGTCTCCTGCCCCTTATCCATGAGGCGGGACTGAAGGTTGCGGTCATCACCAACGACCTCGTGACTCTGGAGGACGCGATTCGGGTCAAGGCGAGCGGTCTCATCGAAGAGACTCTTGTCATCGGCGTTGAAACCGGCGCGTGCCCTCATACCGCGATCCGCGAGGATCCTTCGGTCAACATTCAGGCCGCTGACACGTTGGAACGCGACAACCCGCTTGATCTGATCCTTATCGAGAGCGGGGGGGACAATCTGGCGGCGACATTCTCCTCCGAACTCGTCGACTATTGGATTTTCGTAATCGACTGCGCTGCAGGCGACGACATACCGCGCAAGCGGGGGCTTGGAATGCTCCAGGCCGATCTCCTTGTCGTCAACAAAGTCGACCTCGCTCCGCATGTGGGCGCTGATTTGAACCGCATCCGCCACGACGTTCAGGTCAACCGCCCTCATAAGGCGACCATCTACACTAATTTGCGGGCTCCGGAGGGTGCTTCGGAGGTCTTTACCACTATAAAAAGGGATGCCTTGTTCGGCTGTGCGGTTCATTGATTGGGCATGACACGCTCGTCTGGCCTACTCGACCTGGAATTTGCAGCCGACTGCCGGGGAAAAACACACCTGATGCGGCGGGTCCAGAGATTTCCCTTACATTTCACCACACCGCTTTTTCTGGACGAGAGCCAGCCTGGCATGGCTTTCGTTTATGTCCAGAATCCGTCGGGCGCGGTGTTTAGCGGCGACCAGCTGGAGCTGCGGATTGCTGCGCGCAACGGGGGAAAGCTTCATGTCACCAGCACGTCCGCGACCAAGCTCCACCGAATGCTCGACGGATCAGGATTTCAGAGGGTGTTGCTGGAGGCAAAACAGGGGTCGTACATCGAATACCTACCGGACCAGCTCATCCCGCAGGCGCAATCCTCCTACGATCAGGAGACTACGATCGATCTCGATCGCGGATCCATGCTCATTGCGAGCGAGATCATCGCGCCGGGACGGTTGGCGCGCGGCGAAATTTTCGCATTCAGCCACCTCAAACTGGAAACGCGGATTAGGGTCGACGGAAGCACGCTTTTCACGGACCGTATACTCATGGAACCGACGACGATGCCGATCAATATAAGAGGCGTCCTTGGCTCCTTTTTCTACTCGGGAAACCTGCTGGCGCTCACTCCAGGAGGCAACGCAAAGGGCGTTCACGATGCCGCTTCATCTCTGGACATGACCGGCGAGGATTTTCAATTGGGCGTGGGCGCCCTCCCAGGAGCGGTAGGCATCATCGTCCGTGTCCTCGCCCGGTCATCCTCAACAATCACGCGTCTCATGGAAGACGCTTGGTCACGAATTCGCATGCAGATGATTGGGGCGCCAGCGCCATCTAAGAGGAAATAGGTCCAATGCTTATCTCGAACGGAATAGTTGGCGCCTTGGACATAGAGCAATGCTGCGCCGGTGCGTTGGATTTCATCGACGTGCCTTGGGTGGACGCCGGCAAGCGGCGGCTTCGGCGGCGAACGAAGGGCGGGCTCGATTTCGCGGTATCGATGCAGCACAGCCAGTACCTTTTTCACGGCGCTGTCCTATTTAACAGCGAGGATCACACGGTGGTCGTGTGCAGGCCCGAGGAACTCGCCCTCATCGTGGACCTCAGCCAGACCAGATCGGTTCCGGATATTGTTCGGCAGGCTGCTCTTATCGGCCATGCATTCGGCAACCAGCACGTACCGGTCGAGGTCGACGGTTGCTCTGTCCTCGTTCCGATGCTGTCGAGTGAGGACCTCATGACGAAGACGGTTCGAGACCTCCAGCTCGGAGAGCTGTCGCTGCGTTTCGACTACGTTCGGCTAGGTGCCTCTTGCCCCCTTTTGATGACAGGGCACGCTCATGAATGAAATGTGGGCAGGACTCGTGATAGACACGAGTTTCCTGACGGCCCTTCAGTTGGCCGACAGTTCGCTGCCGATTGGGCGTTACGTCCATTCCAGCGGATTAGAAGGAATTCTGGAGGAGCTTCCAAAGAATTCGACTCAGATCGCGGAAGTGGTCAAAGCGGTGCTGCTCCATGGATCGGGCCGCTGCGACGCCGTTGCCGCCGCCCATGCACATCGAATGTTTTCGGTGGCCGATCTCGACCAATTGCATGATGTCGACGAGCGTCTTCTGGCCACAAAGCTATCGGTTCCGGCCCGGAAGGCATCGACCTCGTGCGGTCGCCAACTGGCGACACTCGCCCTTCAAGTCTGGCCGCACGAGGTACTCGATCCGTTCTGCCGCGAAGTGCAGCTGCGCGAGGCCGGCAACCTCGCCGTCGTCGCAGCAGCCGTTTCGGCCTCCAGGGGAATAAGCATTGAAAACACGCTCCTAGCGGAGTTGCGTGGCACAGCAAACGGTCTCCTTTCAGCAGCCGTGCGACTCGGCCGGATGGGATCGGCCGAGGCGCAGGTTCATCTCTATCAATGTGTCCCGACTATTGTTCGGGCGGCAGAAACTGCCCTTCTCTTGGATCTGGACGACATGAGTTCGACCACGCTCGAATTGGATATTGCGATGCTGCAGCATCAGCGTAATCCACTGCGCCTGTTTGCAACCTAGCAGGGAGGAAACGAGATGTCCGGGGTTGGCGAACTTGAGGAGTCCTATCGTTCGGAAGGTACATGGCCGGTAGGTGTCCTATACTCAAGAAGCGGGATCACGGCGATTGCGGAGATTTCGCAGTTGCAGGGAACGTTACTCGCCATTTCGGAGATAAACGCAGCAGGCGGGGTACTTGGAAAGCCGATTTCTCCCTTGATCCTGGATCCGGCTTCCGACGCGCAGCGCTATACCCAACTCGCTAGTTCGCTCGTCATGGACCGCGGCGTCACCAACATATTCGGCTGCTCGGCGTCCTACAGCCGAAAGGCTGTGGTTCCGGTAGTCGAGCGTCGCGGAGGGTTGCTCTGGTATTCGATCGGCTACGAGGGATTCGAATATTCGTCCAACGTCATCTACACCGGCCCTGCCCCCAACCAGTTGCACCTGCCGCTCGCCGAATATCTGTTTCCGCGCTTCGGACGAAAGCTTATGTGCGTCGGCACGGACTATCTCTTCCCGCGAGAATCCAACAGGATCATGGGCGACCTCCTATCCGAAATCGGGGGTAGTATCGTCGGCGAATACTATCTGCCGTTCGACGCTCAGAGGGATGCATTTCTGGATGTGATCAGGGAAGCGCGATCGCTCGGCGCCGATGTCATCTTCTCAACGGTGGTGGGGCCGGGAATCGCAGCACTTTACGATGCATACGCGGCCGAGAAACTAGATCCGGCCGAAATGCCGATCGCCTCCCTTACGACCAACGAGGCACACCTCCAAGAAATGTGGTTCGAGCCCCGGCCGGGCCACATTGTCTCCGCGCCTTATTTTGAAACGGTGCAGTCGCCGCGAAATAGCTCTTTCGTTGCCAATTATCACCAACGTTTCGGAGCCAAGCGCCCGGCCGACGCCTGTGCGGAGGCTGCCTATTTTACCGTGTTGCTTTTTGCGCGAGCGCTGGAACGCTCAGGAACGCTTGATCCGGAACGGCTTCGCGCAGAGGTGCTCGGCCTCGAGATCTCGGCTCCCCAGGGCGTGGTCATGGTCGATCCGGACAACGGCCATACCTACCTCTGGCCTAGAATCGGGATGACGGAGTCGGGGCGAAAATTCGGGGTCGTCGCGGAGTTTAAGAGGGCGATGAAACCGGACCCGTACCTTGTGAACTATGTGGGCCTTGGCCGCATCGAGGAGATCGACAATGTCCGGTGAGGCGCTGATCCGTGAATTGCGTAAACTTCGAGCATGTGTGATCCATCCACGGGATTCGGACTGTGATGAACTTGTCCGCCACTTGAAGCGGATCGGATGCCAGGTCGACACCCTGTGGCCGGTACCCGATCGTTGGCCGGCTCATGCCGATGTCGTCTTTTGCCTTTTCGGCGGCCACCCTTCACTCGATGTGAGGACCCTGAAGAGAGGCCGCGACGGCACCCTCATCGGCATCGTCGAATATGAGAGCCCCACAATCGTCCGCGAACTGCTTGAAGCGGATGTGCATGCCGTCATCGGTAAGCCCATCCACCCCTTCGGGATAATGTCGACGTTGACGGTGGCAAGTTCACGTTACCGGTTCGAACGCCGGCAGAACAGTAAGATCGCGAAGCTGGACGAAACCCTGCGGTCGCGTCGCGTCGTGAACAACGCGGTCCGGCTCCTCGCGGCGGAGCGATCGATCAGCGAGGAGCATGCGTATCAATGCATCCGGCGGTGGTCCCTGGAAGGTCGCGCATCGATGACCAAGGTCGCCGACCAGGTTCTGGCCTGCGGGTCGGAGTTGAGCGATCCAAATTTTCGATTTAAGCCGAAGGAAGCATTATGATGGCATCTCCAAGCACCCCTGACTCTGTTCTTCGCGTCGCCCTTGACTGGGAGGTGGACGCGATCGATCCGCCCGCCTCGTTTGGCGGTTGGAATACTGGCAGAGTTGTCCAGCAGATGTTCGAGAGCCTATATGAGGACGATCTGGAGGATGAAGTAGCCAGTCCGACGCGGCTTATCCCTGCGCTTGCCACTTCGGTCGAGATCTCCGGCGACGGGCTTCAGTATTTGTTTCGCCTGCGGGAGGACGTGCGGTTCCACGATGGAACCCGGTTCGATGCTGATGCTGTTCGGTTCAACATAGACCGTATGTGGAATCGTGAGGCGCCTCAATATTCGCCTGTGGCGGCAGATTACAACCGAATTGGACTTGAAGCATTGAAGTCCGTGAAAGTCTTGGCGCCATTTACGATCCTACTCACGCTAAAGGAGCCCTTTCCCGAGTTCCTCCGTTATATGACACAGGAGGACGCACCAGGTGCGCATGTCTTCATCAGTCCAACGGCCCTGAAAAAACACGGCAATTCAGGCATTGCCGACCATGCGCCGGGCACCGGCCCATTTCGTATCGACAATCGCTTTTCAACAGCTTTCGGCAGTGGCGTTCGGCTACGGCGGAATGAAGACTACTGGGGTGGTACGCCCAAGCTCAAAGGTATTGAGTTCAAGCCATATCCAAGCCTTGAAGATCGGTACAACGCATTGCTCAGTGGCGATGTCGATCTGGCCTATGGCCTAGAGGGGAGCGATCTCGACGAATTAGAACGGCGCGGATTTGTGGTCATTGAAAGCCAGGTGCCCTATGTCTGGTACTTCATTTTCAACATGAACGATCCGGTCCTGAGCGACGTTCGAGTGCGTCACGCCATTGCACACGCAGTTGATCGGGAAGGATTGAGCAATAGCATCTTCCGTGGACACACCACCGTCGCATCCGGCATGCTACCGCCTGCTTCGCCGTCCTTCGATGAAGGGTATAAATTTCCTTATGAATTCAATCCCAAGCGTGCGCGGCAGCTTTTGAAGGAAGCAGACGTCCCGCCGGGTTGGCGATTGCGCATCATGACGGCGAGCGCCGGCTCTGGCCAACTCGTGCCCACCCGAATTTGCGAGTATCTGGCGAGGAATCTTGAGGCGATCGGATTCGGCGCAGAGATTGTGCGGACAGAAGACTGGGTTTCGTATTGCAACGAATGGCGATCCGGCTTGCCGGCTGGCGCAGGCCTCTCGCAGATGAGCTGGGGCATGTCCTGCGATGTTTGGCTGGAGCAAGTGCTGCATTCCCGGAACATCTCGCCGTTCGGGTTCAATGCAGGATATTACTCCAGTCCCGCCGTGGATCGCTTGCTAGACAAAGCTCGGCAAGTCCAGAGCGACGATCAACGAAGCAAGTTGTATCGAAAGGCCCACGCACTGATCATGGACGATCTGCCAGCGCTGCCAATGCTGACTTTGCAACGTGGCTCCGTCTGCTATCACCCCCGGGTCAAGGGTTTTCGCAATCCAAGGCAGAATTGGCATTCGTTCAAGAATGTATGGACGGATTCAGACATTTGATCGAACCAGTTTGAACCCAGAATAGCGCGAGCCTTGTGCGCTCTCCGTGGAGGCGGCCTTCGGCGTGTTGTCGACACCACGCCGAAACTGGGAGGCAGTCATGATTACCGACAACAACCCGAATGGAAGGAGACTGAAGATGAAAAGAACTCCGATTACCGCATTGGCCGCTATGGCCATGCTAGCCGCAAGCTCGACGATTGCCACCGCCCATGTGGGGGTTGGCGATAGAGGTGGCTTTGCCAATGGCTTCTGGCATCCGATCAGCGGCGTCGATCATGTGCTCGCCATGGTCATGGTCGGTCTGTTCGCCGCCCAGTTGGGCGGGCGGGCGCTGTATCTAGTGCCGGCTGCCTTCGTTTTGGTCATGGCCATTGGCGGCGCCGTCGGTTTCGCTGGCATGCTGGTACCCTTTGTCGAGCTTGGCATCGGCCTGTCGATCGTCGTGCTCGGAACCGCGGTCGCGCTTGGCTTTAGAACCGCAATTGCCGTTGCCATGGCGCTGGCTGGCTTCTTCGCCTTCTTCCACGGCTACGCCCATGGCGCCGAAATGCCGGAAACCGTCAATGGCCTTGCCTACGGTGCTGGTTTCGTTATTGCGACCGCGCTGCTGCATGCCTGGGGCCTTGCCCTCGGGCTGCTGATGGCCAGCAAGGCCGGCGCGCGTGGCGAAACTCTGGTCCGTGCCGCAGGGGCCCTTGTTGCGGTTGCAGGCGTCTCCATGGTCACCGGCGTTATCTAGCAGGCTTCTCTGATTGGGGTTGTTGAGGTCAAGCTCCTGTTGCGTTTTTTTCGGACCGTGTCGCCCCGCGGGTCACTCGCTTCTCTTCGCGGTC